>NC_005042.1:350216-700432 GCF_000007925.1 Prochlorococcus marinus subsp. marinus str. CCMP1375 | reverse complement strand
AATAAGCATTCTGCCGAAAAACTAATACAACTAGGCCATGTGTACTAACAATTAATTTCTCGCGTTTTGAATGACATTTTAAGTACTATCTAATACAAGTCGCGAAAAACCATGGCTGAATTAAAGAAAAACGCGACAATTAGGTTTTTAGAAGGTATTGATGAAACATCTATACCAGAGATACGCTTAACAAGAAGTCGTGATGGAAGAACTGGTCAAGCATTTTTTACTTTCGAAGAGCCCCAAGCTTTATCAGCAGTAAAAGACGGGTCGATTCAAGGAATGAGTATGTTCGATGAAGAAGGTGAACTTAAAACCAGAGAAGTAAAAGCTCGTTTTGTAAATGGGACGCCAAGTGCTTTGGAAGCTACTTATGTTTGGAAAAGCGAATCAGATTTTCAACGCTTCATGCGATTTGCTAAGAGATATGCTTCTAGTAATGGGATGGGCTATTCAGAGAAATAATTAAATTGAAATTTTATAACTGGGTAAACCTATTTTTTTTAATCACTACTGGCTTTCTATTTTGGAGCTTAAGGGAAATAATTATTCTAATTTTTGCAGGGTTTATAATAGCAATGGCACTTTGCACTATTACAGGCAAAATAAAAAATATATTGCCTGTAAAAAGAGAAATCTGTCTTCTAATAACCCTTGTAAGTGTTCTTTTAATACTGAGCTTATCTTTAGTAATAGTAATTCCACAATTTACCCAGGAATTCCAACAACTAATAATACAACTTCCTTCATCTGCAAAAGCACTTTGGGGAATAATAACAGTCGCTATAGAGAAAATAACTAAGATTTTTTACGGTGAAAATGCTAGTTTACTATCATCCGAAGGACTTGTTTTTAAAGATCTTGCACCATTACCCGATGGTGTGGCATTAGCAAATGGAATTACGGATAGTCTCAAAAGACTTTTAGATATAGCTGGTGATTTAGGAGCTGGCATAGTACAAACTATATTTGTACTATCAATTGGCTTAATGATTGCAGTTCAACCAGACTCATATAAAGAAATTATTATTCAGTTAACTCCTTCTTTGTACAGAAAAAGAGCAAGAAAAATTCTTGCAAAATGTGGAAATGCTCTTAGCAATTGGATGGTCGGAGTAATTATAAGTTCTTCTTTTGTTGCATTACTCGCTGGCCTTTCCTTATATCTTCTTGGGATAAAACTAGTTGTAGCAAATGCATTAATTGCTGGCGCCTTAAATATAATTCCAAACATAGGTCCTACAATAAGTACAATCTTTCCGATTTCAGTTGCATTGTTAGATGCACCTTGGAAATCAATAGCAATACTTGTTTCATATATAACAATACAAAACTTAGAGAGTTATCTTATAACACCTTCGGTTATGCATTCCAGAGTAAAACTATTGCCTGCACTAACTCTAACTGCTCAATTTATATTTACAGTTATTTTTGGTCCCCTAGGTTTGTTGCTTTCATTGCCTTTAGCAGTAGTAATACAAGTTTTAATAAAAGAAATTATAATTAATGATATTCTAGATAAACGATTGAAAAGCAAACCGGCAAGAAGCTACTAAATTCTTCTAGATAAAAATCTAGGTACAATTAGTAAGGTAAAGATAGCAAGAGGATGTTTGTAAACAGCAAAAGCTAGAGCTATAAATGTAAAGTTTTCAAATAGCAATCTTAAATCAACTCTAAGATCCCATAGTGATAACAAAACAAGTCCTATTGGGACGCCGAAAGATCTTATAAATTGCCTAGGCTTAGACCAGAAAAGAGACTTTTCTGGAAGCAAATTATTGTTATTATTGACGCTCAATTCTCTTTCCTAAGTGTAAGTAAAGAAGGTACTAAAGCAATACTTGACCAGCTCCCTACTACTACACCCAATGCTAAAGCAATAGCGAACCAATACAAAGTTGTACCTCCAAAAAATATTAACGCAATTAAAGGCAATAAGGTTGTTCCACTGGTGTAAAGAGTTCGAGTTAACGTAGCTGAAACCGCAAAATCAACTTTCTGCTTAAAATTCATCCTGCTTTCTTGTTTATTGATCTCACGAATTCTGTCAAAAACAACAACCGTATCATTTACAGAATACCCAGCAATTGTAAGCAATGCGACAGCAAACAAACTATTTACTTCGACTTCATTTATTATTCCAAGCCATGAAAAAACACCACATACAATTAGAACATCATGAAATAAGGCTAAAAGTGCATATAACGAAAACATTCGATCAAATCTTATAGATATGTAGATTGCAACGCATGAGAAAGCTACTAAAAGTGATATTAAAGTAGTTTGAAGTAATTTTGCCCCTAATGTTGGGCCAATACTTTCGACTGATTGCCCACCATCTTCAAGGGGACCCGCCACGAACTCAATTGATTCAATTACTTCTTTACTTTCTGATGGTGATAATTCTGGTGATCTTATTAATAATGATTTATACCCATCAAGAAATTGTATTCTTGCATCAAAGAGTTTTTGAGAAGTCTCTTGATTTGAAAATTTAGCATTATTAAAGGCTTCACTTATATTTATGGTAGTTATTTTATTACATTCACTATCACATTTTCTTTCAAGTATAATTTGAGTACCACCTGTAAAATCAAAACCTGGTCTTAAAGGGAAACCTATTGATTGATTAGTCCAAGAAAAGAAGAAACCAAGAAAGCTTATTAAAACCGCAAAGCCTGATATCAACCAAACCTTGCTTCGATTACGGGATACATTAAATGTATATTTAACATTGAGATTTTTAGGTGTAAAAGACACAGTTTTTATTTAAGTTAATTGTTTGGGGAGTTGATTTTCAGACAAAAAGTTAGTTGTTTTCCTCAGAGATTTATAACTCATGAAAAATCTCAGAAGAACTCTAGTACAACTTAAAGCTGTAAATAAACTAATAAATACACCAATACCTAAAGTAGCAGCAAATCCCTTGACAAAACCTGTCCCCAAATAGAAAAGAGATATGCAGCTAATCAATGTAGTTATATGACCATCTATAATAGAAGAGAAAGCCTGGGAAAAGCCAGTCTCTATAGATCTAATCAATGTATTCCCTCTTCTTAGCTCATCTTTAACTCTTTCAAAAATAAGAACATTTGCATCAACAGCCATGCCGATACTTAATACAAAACCAGCAACACCTGGCAATGTAAGAGTAACTGGAATTAAGGCATATATCGCAATGTTAAACAAAGCATAAAAAGAAAGCGCAAAGATAGCAATGAAGCCAGCAAGTCGATAAAAACTGACCATAAATATTGCTACTAAAGACAATCCAAGGAGTGCTGCAATTAAACTTCTTCTAATATTATCAACTCCTAAAGTTGGACCTATTGTTCTTACTTGAACAATGCTTACAGGTAAAGGCAAAGAGCCTCCCCTAAGTTGAACTTCAAGTTCTCTAGCAGACTCGGCAGTGAAATTACCACTTATAGTCGCCGAACCACCTGTAATACCTGCTACCTTAAATTGCTCACCAACACTTGCCTCGCTAATTGATTCACCATCTAAAATAATCCCAAGCAATCTATCTGAACCAGCTATTGACTTAGTTAAACTTGCAAACTTCTCGCCACCATCTTGATTGAAAGCAAGCGTAACTTCCCAAGAGGTAAGATTCTGCTCTTGACGTCTACCTGCGCTTACCAAATCACTTCCTGTTAAAGAAGAAGGTTCAAACAATTCAACTATTTCACTATTTACTTTTTGTCTAATTTGATCAATCTGATCATGCTCATTTAATGAACTATTGGCTAAGCCTAAAGCCACTCTCAAATCATTAACCTGTTCTCCTATCTTTTTATTTTCTATTAACTCTGATTTATTATCCTTAGAAGCTTTTTTGTATAAATCAATATTATTAACCTGACTTCGAATCCTTTGTAGTCTTTGCATTTCTGATTTTGTATTAATTTTCTGTTTGCGAAATTCAAGCAATGCTGTTTTGCCAAGAACCCTAGCTGCTTTTGATGGTTCTTGTTCCCCAGGCAATTCCAAAATCAATTGATTTGTTCCAATCGTTCGAAGTGATGACTCTGCTACTCCTAATCCATTTACACGTCTATCTAATACCGACTGAACTGCCTCTAATTGTTCTGACTTGATCTGTTCATTAGGGTTCAGAGCCTGAACTTCAAGTGTTAATTGGCTTCCACCTCGAAGATCTAATCCTAATTGAAAAGGTAAATTAATACAAAGTAAAAAAGCAGAAATTACTAATGCAATTAAAAGGGCAAACCAACCTTGTTGACGTGCCATTAATTAAACTCCTAAATTAACCACTTGTTCTACAGTCTCAACAATTTGATGAGGCTGAATTATGGTTAAATTTTCAAGCTGACCATTATAAGGTGTAGGGATATCTTGACTAGAAAGTCTTATTGGACGACAATCCAGATCATCAAAACAGTGTTCATTAATTAAAGCCATCAACTCAGCTCCAATCCCTCCTGTTTTCATACATTCCTCAACAATAATTACTCTATGAGTTTTTCTTATTGAATTACAAATAGTTTTAATATCAAATGGTTTAAGACTGATCAAATCAATCAACTCAACATCAATATCTTTCTTTGTCAATTGTTCAACTGCTTTTAAACAATGATGACGCATTCGTGAATATGTAAGTATTGTCACATCTTTACCTTCTCTAACTAGATCAGCTTGATCAAGCGAACATAAATAATCACCTTCAGGCAACTCTTCTGTGAGATTGTAAAGAAGAACATGTTCAAAAAATAAAACTGGATTGTCATCTCTTATAGCAGCCTTCATTAAACCTTTTGCATTGGTTGGTGTACTACATGCAACTATTTTAATTCCAGGAACTGCATGAAAATAAGCTTCCAACCTCTGGCTATGTTCAGCTCCAAGCTGTCTTCCAACACCACCTGGGCCACGAACAACAGTCGGGATTTTGAAGTTGCCCCCACTGGTATATCGAAGCATTCCCATATTATTAGAAATCTGATTAAACGCTAAAAGCAAGAACCCCATATTCATTCCTTCAACTATTGGGCGCAACCCTGTCATAGCAGCACCTACTGCCATACCTGTAAAACTATTTTCTGCAATAGGAGTATCTAAAACTCTTAGCTCTCCATATTTTTCATATAAATCTTTGGTGACCTTATAAGAGCCACCATATTGACCAACATCCTCGCCCATAACACAAACATGAGGATCTCTAGCCATTTCTTCATCTATGGCTTCACGAAGAGCATTGAAAAGAAGAGTACCTGCCACAGTTTTCTTGGAGTCCCAGATGAACCGACTTAACTAAGCCAAGCTATAACAAAGTGTGCCCTATTATCCGCCTGCTGCAAATGTAGAAAGAATAAGCACCGAAAGCAACATCCCCGGACATAGCAAAAGAACTAGCAATCCAAGGTCATGAAGAGTCATCTAATTCCTCCTTTATGTAATAAAAACAACAGATTTAATACCCAAACACTAATCATCTCTTGGGCTTCTGACAGTGAACAAACTGCGAATAAATACAATTGTTAGGCCCAGTCCAATGAACGCAAATGTAAAGGTAGCCAAAAAACACATCCCTATTGCCAATGTTTTGATGGCCGAAGAAATACTTTGAGCAATCTGTGATGAGTACTGAGGCGAGTGCAAAGCGAAATAAACAATAACCTTCTTACTAAGCGAAAAACAAAGCCATGAAAAAAAAATGCTTGAAATTGCTCCTGACAAAAAGCTCAACGGCCCTTTCTTAACTGTTTCAGAGCCCTCTTGACTAATGATCTTTGAACTAGATTCCGAAGATGTTTTTGAAGAGTCTTTATTAGGTTCAATCACAATCTTAAAGAAACTCCTGACGATTTAAATGCACAACACCACGCATCCAATCCTGACAATTTTAGTTTATTTCTATTTTCTTCTAATGCTATTTGTGCTCCATTAAGATCAGCAAAAATACCAAAACAGCTTGGTCCTGATCCACTCATAGCAAGTGAAAGTACCCCTTCAAGAGAAGAAAGAAACTCCAAAGCATTTCTTACCGCTGGAGTAATGGGTTCGATGACCTTCTGAAGGTCATTTTGCAAAGGTGGTGGATTTGTACAATTCAATGGATTCAACCATGACGCGTCTCTAAGTGATTGACGCCTCTTTTCAAAATCTTCTTCCATCTTTAAATAATCATTGCCATATATCTCCTTGAATTTTGAATAAGCCCAAGGAGTAGAGACTTCAACTAAAGGGTCTTTAACCAGAACAACAGCCATAGATTGTTTTATCTCAGGGATCATTTCCAGAGATTCTCCTCGACCAAAGCAAAATTGAGTTCCCCCCCTTAAGCAAAAAGGGACATCAGAGCCAAGTTCAGATCCTAATTTTTCCAATTGTTTTTCAGAAGACCCTATCCCCCATAGGGAATTAAGACCGACTAAAGTTGCCGCTGCATCACTAGAACCACCTGCTAGACCTGCTCCAATAGGAATATTCTTCTTCAAATGAATCTCGGCACCCACATTTTTATCACTAGAGCAAGTCTGTATCAATTGTGCAGCCTTTAAAATTAAATTGTCATCGCCTGTACTTAAGTTAGGGTCGTCAGATGTCAGCGTTATTTCACCATTATCAGTTTTTAAAAAATCAATTTCATCAAACAAATTAATACTCTGCATTAACATTGCCAATTCATGAAAACCATCCTTACGAAAACCAAGAACTTCTAAATGCAAATTGATCTTTGCAGGTGCAATTACACTTAAAGATCTTGATGAACTCAGCTCAGAATAATTAATATTCATTTCTTTTTCGATCGATCCCATCTTTCCAACTCCCTTGCTAATTGAACCCAAATCATAGGTGCTAACTCTTGAGGTCTTTGATTAAGATTAATACCTTGTCTGTAAGCTAATGGTTCCAACTCATCTAAAGGACATATCTTCGTCAATGTATTTCTTAATTTTTTTCGTCTAGATAAAAAAGCTATTTGCACAATGGATGCCACTCTTCTTTCAACTAAAAAGTCAAGCCGTTCATCTTTCTCCAATGGATCTAAAATAATTACCTCTGAATAAACTTTTGGTTGCGGACTAAATGAACTGGGATGGACCTCACAAACACTTTGACATTTTGCTAATAATTGAAGTCTTACACTCATTGCACTAAAACTACTCTGACCAGGTAACGCCAAAATTCTTTTGGCAACTTCTTTCTGCACTAGCAAAACCAAACGCTGATACTTTACTTCAGAAGAACGTCCTAACCTCCCAATCAATCTTTCTAGAAGAGGACCCGTAATGTTGTATGGAATATTCGCAACAACTTTATTTGCCGCAATACCATCATGAGGCAATAACGACACGGAAAGAGCATCTCCCTCTTGCAAAGTAAATCTAGATTGTCCAGCAAAACGTTGTTTCAACCCAACAATCAATTCTGCATCTAATTCAACCCCATGAACTAACTTTACGTTTGATTCAAGCAATTTCTCAGTAAGAGCTCCTCGTCCAGGCCCAATTTCTAAAATACGATCCTCTTCTTGAAGATCTGCTGCTAGCAAAATTTTTTCTAGAATGGAATCATCACGAAGCCAATGTTGCCCAAAACGCTTACGTGGAACGTGTCCTGAAAATGGCATATTATATTTTCTCCTTTTGTAATTCTCTAATAACTCAATACATCTATCAAATCGCAAAAAAGCATCTCATACAATCAACATTTTCAAATAGAGTATGTATTAATCAAAATCTTCTTTAAAAGTATATTTCTTTTTAACAATGAGCTTTGATTCCCACAGCCTGGAACGTCTACGAGAGTTAGGTCGAAAGCTTCCTAAATCACTACCCACTCCTTCCAAACCTAATCAAGCACCAAGCTCAAACCTTCATCCTATTGAAACTGAATCAAATCCCAAAAAACTTTTTGAAGAATTAATTAAAGCCAGCCCAGACGGAAAAATCCCCTCTCATTTAATTGATCGCCTTAAAGAAGCTGAATACTTTGACTTAGAGAAACAATCTCATAACAAAAAACACACTCTCCTAGAGTCTTCTTCTCAGTCCTCATCAAAGAATAAAACTAAGTCCGAAGCAAAATACGATAATGAAAATAATGATATGTATATTTCTTTCAAGCGATTATTGCTCGAAGAAGAAGATTGATTTTCTTTAATAGCTCAAAGCAAGAAACCAGTGCTTAATCCATCTAGATTTAGAATACTTGCTATAGGGAAAGTCCGTAAATCATGGATACAAAATGGTCTAGAGGTATATAGAAAAAGGCTTCCAGGATTATCAATCACTGAAATACGTGATGGTGATATAAAAAAAGAATCAAGAGCTATTATTTCCTCAATAAAAAAAGATGAGTTACTAATAGCTCTTTGTGAAGAAGGTGAGAAATTTACTTCTATGGATTTTTCTCATTGGCTGCAAAACTTGGGTTCAAGTCGCATTGTTTTCGCTATTGGAGGTACCAATGGGCTATCTCAAGAAGTAAAAACTAGTGCTGATTTATGCATTAGTCTCTCAGCTCTAACTTTTCCACATGAAATGGCTAGGCTTATTCTGGCAGAACAATTATATAGAGCAATCTCTATCGCTAAAGGGAGCCCTTACCATAGAGAGTAAATCCACCCTAGAACGACCTTAATAGCCGCAATGGTTATGGTACATTTGTACTATCTGCCATCTTTTTGTTTTGCGTTTACATGGTGCTCATCCCAATCCTTCAAATCTACTGCTGCCTTTGCCGAGTGAATCCGTAACAGCAGGTTTCCCCTCTCCTGCTGATAACTATGTGGAAGATAACATTGACCTAAATGAAGAGTTAATACATCGCCCGGCAAGCACTTTTTTTCTACGTGTAAAAGGGGACTCTATGAGCAATGCAGGAATACTAGACGGAGACTTACTAATTGTTGACCGTAGCCTAGACGCAAAACCAGGCAATATCGTTGTCGCCATACTTGATGGGGCCTTCACTTTAAAAAAATTAACTTACCGTAAAAACATTCCTTATTTAGAAGCAGCGAATCACAACTACCCAATAATCGATCTACGTCGATATGGAGCCGTACAAATCTGGGGGGTCGCAATATATTCAATTCATACGCTACCCCGTAGAAAATAAAAGACCTAATTATGTCTATAGCTCTAATTGATAGTAATAATTTTTATGCTTCATGCGAAGAGAGCATGGATCCTTCCATAAGGAATCATCCTTTAATAGTGCTTTCTAATAACGATGGTTGCGTTATAGCTCGTAACGCAGAAGCCAAGGCCCTTGGGATCGCTATGGGACAACCCTATTTCAAGGTACGTCGCAAGCTAAAAGATCTTGGAGTAAAAATACGAAGTTCAAACTACGCACTTTATGCTGACATGAGTCGGCGCTTAATGAGTCTCATAGAAGCAAACTGTGAAGAGCTGGAAATTTATTCTATTGACGAAGCATTCGTAAAAATCAACCGTCCTCATGACTACGATCTCAATCCCTGGGCATATCGACTACGCACAACAATATATCAAAGTCTAAGCTTACCAATTGCTATTGGAATTGGAACTACCAAAAGCCAATCAAAGCTTGCTAACCACTTAGCAAAAACAACAGCAAGCCATGCAGGGATCTTTGATTTCGAAGCCTCCGATGATCAAGACCATTGGCTTAAGCAAGTTGCAATAGAAAACGTTTGGGGCATTGGAAGAAAATTAGCCTACTGGTGTCGAATGCACGGAATTAATAATGCTCGACAATTACGAGACACTCCCAGTAATGAACTAAGGCAAAAATTCGGTGTTACAGGCATACGTTTACAACATGAATTAAGAGGGGAAAAATGTCTCAACCTCTTAATAAAATCTATTCCCAAAAAAGAAACATGCGTCAGCAGAAGCTTTAGCCGTCCTGTAAGTAACATAGAAGAGCTGCGACAAGCAATAGCAAATCATGCAGTACGTGCAAGTGAAAAATTACGCAAACAGCATCAACATGCTACTGCAGTTACAGTATTTACTCGTACTAGTTTATATACGTCACCTTTTTATAGCCAATCAGCGACACAGCGTCTAAGTTTACCTAGTAATAATACTAGAGTTATTCTTTCAACAACTCTCTCTTTAACAGAAAAAATATTCTGCTCCAATTGTTTATTAATAAAAGCAGGTGTAATTATGCAAGGACTTGTAAACGAAGACTATCTTCAACTATCTTTATTTTCACTAACTAATCCCAAGGAAATATCCAGACACAAAAGCTTAATGAAATCAATTGACTACCTAAATACGCGATATGGTAAGGACACAATACAATGGGCTGTTTGTGGCATCAATCAACAAGAATGGGAAATGTGCCGAAGAAACTTAAGTCCTTCAGCAACAACACTTTTCAAAGAAATCCCTATTGTAAAAGCCTAAACTCCTAAGGTAAAATCTGACTGACCTAATGAGTGGTTCTCTAAAAATTATTTAAAAAATAATATGTTGGAATTCATCCTATTTCTTGACGCATCAGAAAAGAAAATCTTAGATTTAGTACAAAAAGCAAACTATCAAGTAGAAGAGAATACGCCATTATGTCTTATAGGGCAGAAATTCTTTGGATTTCTAAAAAAGCAACAAAGAAAAGTTGTTATATGTACAGAAAATGCAAAAAGATATGGTGGCTATAATTTTATAAAAGATAAATCTACAGGTGGATCATTTAAAACAGGTCTTATGATAAGAAGAGCCCTAAGACATGAATCAGTACATATAGCTCAAGAATGCAATAATGGTAAGTTAATTAATATATTTGATAAGAAGAAATTAAAAATAAGTCCGTATAAACTCGAAGCATTAAGAGCATCTACTGAACTGACAGGGGAACTAGATAAAGAGTATGAAGCTTATGCTATGGAGGACAATCCAAAAAAAATAATATCAGCCCTAAAGAAATTCTGCTTTGTTAATTAAGAGAGATAACTAGTCTATAAATCTTTAACCTAAATGTCAGGAAGAAAAATTATGCCGTTAATGTTTCATTCCCTGCATTGGATAATGCGCATCGTTGTTGATCTAAATAAAGAATATGCTTACGCTCTGCATAATATAACTCTTGGAAGTTTAGAGCTTCTATATTAAGCTGCTCAAACATTTTATCAATCCTAAGTTCCATATCATATTTCTCATTAGGGTGTTTCTGTTCTTGCTCAATAAGTGCAGAGATACAAGTTTCAAGGGTTTCTAATCTCTGTCCACTCCAAGCCTCAATTAGATGTCTACAACGCTTTAGAGCTTTCTGACGCTCTAAGACAGCAAGTGTTCCTCTTAATTCAAGAAGAGGTTCTTTAATCAAAGCCAACTGAAACTCATCAGGTTCCAAAAGCCGCGTAAGCGTAGAGCTAAGTGAATCATCATTGTCTGCAACCAATTTATCCAAAAGAATCTTAGAAAGTTCTATTTCTGACAACTGCTGAGAATTACTCTCGCCCCGGCTAATAGATTCCAAAAGTGTTGCGCCGATATGTTTCTCTTCTAATTCACTAATAGCAATCCAAAGCAATCGATGGTGATGCAACGCAAAATCTTCAAGCTCTCTCTGCCTCAATTCATTGCGAATACAGGCTCGGTGATTAGGAAAATGGAGGTAAAGACGAAGGATCTGAGCCTCAAGTCGTTCTCTTAAACTTGTCTCGCTAGGAAGTGCAAAGCGACTAGAGCGTCCATGCCATCGCTGTCCTTTAATCTGATTTCGAAGATCTTCTTCCAACTGCAATGCTAAGCGAGCCTGTCCTCCACTGAGCAACTCAGCTACTTTTTGAAGATAATGAGAGCGTAATGCCGACTGAGGCAGCTTTCCAAGCAATTGCACCAAGCCACTAACAGCACGTTGAAAATGATCAGCTTTGCTTAAATCACTATCCTTCAAAATCTGATCAATTTGCCAGTCAAGCCAAAGAGGGGAATTGTCTGCAAGAACTTTGTAATCTAAATCCGAATGATCTTGAAGATATTCATCTGGATCTTTACTGGAAGGCAGTTGTAAAATCCTTAGCTCCAATTGCCCCTGCATCGCTAGATGCTCTACCTCACCAATAGCCCTATTAGCAGCACGAATACCCGCACTATCCGTATCAAAATTAAGAATTATGCGTTTACTATCACTACATCTACATAGCTGTTTAATTTGTTGACTACTAAGAGCAGTTCCTAATGCTGCAACAGAATTATTTATACCAGCTGAATGAAGAGCTATTACATCAAAATACCCCTCAACAACTATAGCCTTGTCCGCCTTACGAATAGCATTAGCAGCTTTATCTAAACCAAAAAGATGTTTTCCTTTCTCAAAAAGTTCGGTTTCTGGTGAATTTAGATACTTTGGATCAGATCCATCAAGGCTTCGTCCCCCAAAACCTATTACACGGCCCTGACGGTCATTAATTGGAACAATTAAGCGGTTCCTAAATCGATCATAAAAACCATTCTCACTCTTACGTGGAACAACAAGACCAGCTTCCACTAACAACTCAGAAGAGATACTCTCTACATGATTCATATATGTAATAAGTCCATCCCAACTCTGAGGCGCATAACCAAGCTCAAAGGAATCAATAGTCCCCTTATTGAGTTGACGAGTCTTCATTAGATAATTCAACGCCTCAACTCCCACAGAACTTCTCAATTGATCTTGGAACCAGCTTTTCGCAAGAGATAAAACCCGAAGCAATCTATCTTTACGAGAAAGTTCTTGACGAAAACGTTCCTGCTGAGGTCCATCTAAAGTCTCAACAGGCAATTGGTACTTTCTTGCTAATTCAAGTACAACTTCACCAAAGCTTTGACGTTGAAGCTCCATAAGGAACTTGATTGAATTTCCTCCAGCCCCGCATGAAAAGCAAAAATAAAATTGCTTCGCAGGTGAAACTGTCATAGAAGGTCTGTTGTCATCATGAAAAGGACAAATTCCAACAAATTCCTTACCTTTTTTCTTTAAAACAACATGCTCTCCGACAACATCGACTATGTCCGCTTTTTCCTTAACGGCATCTAAAGTGCGTGGATGAAGCCTAGGATTAACCATTATTTAATTATGAAGGACATAAAGTGATTGGAATAGTTCTAGTTAGGAGTCTTAAGTTCTTAAGAAAATTCATGTATCAAATGAAACTAAAGGATTGCCTTACTAAGAACGAAATCATAAACATCCTATGAACTGGACGCTATGGAATAAACAGAAAAAATACACACACGGATTTATAACATTAGTTGGAAGCGCCTTGGCTTTCAGTCTTATGACGGTCTGTATCAAACATCTTAGGGGACGTATACCAGTTGCAGAGCTTGTTTTTTTTAGATCTGTATTCAGCTTATTGACAACAAGGTTAATGATGAGGAATGCAGGAGTATACCCTTGGGGTATTAACAAGAGATTACTTATAGCAAGAGGCTTAATTGGTACAAGCGCTTTATTTTGTGTTTTCAAAGCAATTGATTCTTTACCTTTAGGCGCCGCAACAATAATTCAATACACTTATCCTACTTTTATTGCTTTTTTAGCTTGGTTAATACTTAATGAAGAATTACGGAAGCGAATCTTTCTAGCAATAATTCTTGGATGGCTGGGGGTTCAAGCTGTAGTACATACGCTATGGGAAAACAGTTCACATCAACAACTAGCGTTCCCATCGGTAATAGTTGCTTTGAGTGGAGCTATGCTCACTGCTCTTGCTTACGTAATAGTTCGCAAGTTATCTAAACAAGAACATCAACTAGTTATTGTCTTTTATTTTCCATTAGTTTCCATTCCAATAACTTTGCCATTCTTAATTCATCAATCAGTTTTACCTATAGGAACAGAATGGGCATGGCTTATAGGAATAGGTATATTCACTCAATTAGGGCAGTTGCTAATTACTAATGGTCTTAGCCTCCTGCCTGCAGGATATGCAGGTTCAATAAGTTACACCCAAGTTATATTTGCAACTTTATGGGGATGGCTGATTTTTTCTGAACCATTAACGTTTTATATACTTGTAGGAGCAACATGCGTTTTACTCGCGACATTAATTTCTCTTAGCGATTTACCAAATTTCTAATAAAATTAGTAAAAAGATTGTCATCATGAAATTCTTGCTCACATTAATCTTTGCACTAAGCTTCTCTTCAACTGCAAATGCTGATGATTATCAAGCTGGATACTCAAGATCTAGAACATGCACAAAGACCGAATATAGAGAAGAATACTTTCCTGGCACACAAGAATCTCCAGGCTATGTAAATCACTGGACTGAAACAACAGAAGTACCTTGTAAGACAAAACGTTCAGCTAAGCGTACAGGATCAGTCCTTAAAGAAGAAGATACTAATGATTGCAAGGAAGGTTCACTTATTGGAGGATTGCTTGGTGCTGGTATAACAATGTCAGGGACAAGGGGTAAAGACAGATGGTGGGCCGTGCCTGCTGGTGGCGCAGCTGGAGCAATGATTGGTTGTTCAATCGATGGAGGTTAAGTAGATCTCTGCATAAAATACCCTCATGATTAGCTGGTTAAATGGTCTAAAAATAGAAATCTGGGAAAACGGAACTCGAAAAGGAGTATTAATTTCATGCTCTGGTGTTGGCTATGAAGTACAACTCTTGAGTAGAAGCCTTCAGCTATTAAATACGTCAAAAGAATTAATACTTTGGGTTCACGAAGTACATAGAGAAGATGGATCTCAATTAATAGGCTTTCTGAACAAATTAGAACGAGACTTATTTCGCAAATTAATAAGTGTTAGTGGCGTAGGTCCTCAACTTGCAATTTCACTACTTGAAAAGAATCCAGCAGAACAACTTATTTCTGCAATAACTAAAAAAAAGATTGCTCAACTAACTAGTTGTCCAGGCGTAGGGAAAAAGACTGCTGAAAGATTAGTAATCGAACTCCAAAACAAGCTTTCTGATTTAATTGGCTCAAGTCTAAAAAAAACCAACAATCACTTAGAACTAGAGTATGAAACGAACGTTGCAGATGAAGTGAGAAGCACTTTACTTAATCTTGACTACAAGAATTCTGAAATTGAAAAAGCTTTTCTAGAGTTTGAAACAAGTTCCAAATCAATTAGATCTAAAGCTCAAGAGAGTTTTGAAGTTAGCAAAGGTCTTGATTTTGAAACTCTCCTCAAAGAAACTCTCATTAGAATAAATACAGAAAGTGGTTAAGAAGCAACTCGACAAGTTAGATTAAGAAATCATCTAAGCTTTCTCCCCAGGCATTCCCCTTAACAAACATGACGCTAAATACTGAAGCAAAACAAAAAATCATCAACAAGCACCAAACACATGGAACCGACACAGGCTCGGTTGAAGTACAAGTAGCGATGTTAAGCGAAAGGATAAACCAACTAAGCAAACATCTTCAAAGTAATAATCATGATTTCTCTTCCAGACAAGGTCTTCTTAAAATGATTGGTCAAAGGAAGCGATTGCTTAATTACGTTAAAAAGCAAAGCGAAAGTAGATACAGTTCACTAGTTACTAAACTTGGCATTAGAGGCTAATAATCAAACTATTTGAAAATATAAACTTATTCATATGAAAGACTCCTCAAAAAAATATAAATTAAAAAATAGAAAGGATAAAAGAAAGAGAGAATCTTTTATACCAAAACCAGTAGCAAACCGCATGGCAAGAAGGATTGCTATTACTACTGGTATACCAACGCTATCAGGAATGGGTGTTTTTATAGTGAGTTATTTACTCATCATAAAAGGGATAACAGATGTTCCTCCTTCTATCACCCTATTAAGTTCTGCAATATGTTTTTTAATTGGTCTTTTAGGATTAAGTTACGGAATACTTTCAGCAAGCTGGGAAGACATACCAGGCAGTATTTTAGGGTTGGAAAATATAAGGCCTAATATAGAAAAAATGCGCAGTGCCTTCAGACCTATAACTTCGAAAGAAGAATAAGTTAATTACTTAACTAAACTTTTGCTGCAACTTGCATTGAACGAAATCTCCTTTAAAGATTCAACCAAAGCATTAGCATCTTTTACACAAAATTGATGTCCTAGGCGAACATATCTAATACTATTAATACCTTTGATAGAAGCAACAACAGGAACTTTGACTCCAAGTTCGTCTTTACCAGGTCTATGCTTGAAGAGACATTCTCTAAGGCGGTGTTGGTATTCAATCTTATTAATTTGCTCTGGCAATAGATCAATCAAGACAAATCTCATGTCATCAATTGAGCGGCAATCATCTACTATTAATTGAACTTTCTCATCTCTACGGTCAACAGAAGCCCAAAAAAGAAGGCGTGTTTCTGTTAGCAAATGATCAGACAACCTATAAAAACTTTTTGGGAAAACTACTGCCTCGCATGAACCAGTTAAATCCTCAATTTGTAAAATGGACATTTTATCTCCCTTGCGAGTATTAACAATACGCATCTCTTTTATCATCGCGATAACACTCACTTTAGATTTATCTCTTTGATCATCTAAATTTATTAAACTTATAGGAGCAATAAGCTTTGCCGGCTCTGAAAGCTGCTTTAAAGGATGGTCGGATAAATAAAATCCTAACAACTCTTTCTCTAGTTTAAGTTTTTCAGTGGGATGGTAATCTTTAACAATAGGGCCTTGAGGAGCTGATGAAATATCACTTTTTTCTTCTTTCTCAGAGGATAAGTCAAAAAGGTTTCCCTGACCGCTAGCTCGATCTCTGGCACGCGCACCAGCCCAATCAATAATCAAATCAAGGTCTTTTACCAATTGCGCACGATTAGACTCTGGATGAAAAGCATCAAGTGCTCCACAATGAATTAGCGATTCTAAACTTCTTCTATTTAAAATATTAGAAGGGATTCTGTCACAAAGATCTGCTAAAGATAAAAAGAGGCCATCATTAACTCGAGCTTTTATTAACTGCCTAATAACACCATCTCCAAGATTTCTTACTGCTGATAATCCAAAAAGAATTCTATTTTCAAGAGGAGTAAAATCAATTCCAGAGGAATTGATATCTGGAGGCATAACTTCAATACCCATGGAATTGCAATTAGAAATATATCGTTGAATCTTGTCAGTTGAACTGGAATTGACAGTTAACAATGCCGCCATATATGCAACAGGGTAATGAGCCTTTAAATATGCAGTTTGATAAGTGACAGCTCCATAAGCAGTTGAATGACTCTTGTTAAAGCAATACTCAGCAAAAAGAACCATTTGATCAAATAGTTCACTAGCGATCTTTGAATCTACGCCTTTCTTCTTCGCTCCATCAATAAAAAATCCTCTGTGCTTTTGCATCTCAGAAACCTTTTTTTTACCCATTGCACGTCTTAATAAATCTGCTTGTCCCAAGGAATATCCAGCAAGATCTTGAGCTATCTTCATAATTTGTTCTTGATAAATCATTATCCCGTATGTCTCACCAAGTATTGGAGCCAAAGAAGCATGAGGGAAATCAATTGCCTCGCGACCATGCTTCCTATTGATAAATTTTGGAATCAACCCTGCATCAAGTGGACCCGGTCTATATAAAGCTAATATTGATGAAATATCTTCTAATGATGAAGGCTGCAAATCTCTTACTATTTGTCTCATTCCACTAGATTCCAGTTGAAAAATGCCTTCTAAATCTCCTCTAGATAAAAGCTCATATGTTTTCTTATCCTCAAGACTTAATTCATCTAAATCAACTCGTTCACCTATAGATTTCTCGACAAGATTCACTGTACGTTCGAGCATTGTAAGATTCTTAAGTCCTAAGAAATCCATTTTCAATAAGCCCAAAGATTCAATATCCTCCATAAAATATTGAGTAATAACTTGGCCATCATTATTTTTCTGCAAAGGGACTAATTCATCCAATGGGTCTGATGCAATAACGACACCTGCCGCATGCACACCAAAAGTCTTATTAGTTCCTTCAATACGAATAGCCATATCTATCCATTTTTTAACTAAAGGATCTTTCTCATATTTATCTCTAAATTCACTACTTGGTGAGTTCTTAGAAATCATTGCATCTAATTTGGCCGGTTTTCCCCTGACTACTGGAATTAATTTTGCTAGTTGATCAGCCTCCCTATATGGAATGTCTAAAACTCTTGCAACATCTTTAAGAACAGCCTTTGAGGTCATCCTATTGAATGTAATTATTTGAGCAACTTTATCTTCTCCATACATTCTAGTAACATAATCAATAACTTCATTTCTGCGTTCAATGCAGAAATCGGTATCAATATCAGGCATAGACTTTCTCTCGGGGTTTAAAAATCTTTCAAACAAAAGTCCATTCTTTACTGGGTCAATATTTGTAATTCCTAATGAATAAGCAACTAAAGATCCTGCCGCAGATCCTCTGCCTGGACCTACAGGAATTGATTGTTCCCTTGCGAACTTTATATAATCCCATACGACAAGAAAATATGTAGGGAAACCCATTTCTTCAATTATTTTAATTTCAGTAGATAATCTTTCTGAATATTCATTATCAATAAGATCAATAGAATCTAGTTTTAGTTTTTCCAGCAGACCATTTACACTTACTGATTCTAAGTATTCAATAGGCGTATTACCTTCGGGAACTGGAAATTTAGGCATCTTATAATTACCAAGTATAGAATACTCTTCAACTTTGCTTGCTACCATAAGTGTATTTTTGATCGCTTTAGTAACAACTTCTTCATCTAGATGGTCAACAAATAGGTTCTTCATTTGACTCTCAGATTTTAAATACTCCGTTCCTGTATAACGCAATCTTTTCTCATCTTTTACAAGCTTACCAGTAAGAACACAAAGCAATGCATCATGGGCTTCTACATCATTTTCTGTAAGATAATGAGCATCATTTGTTGCAACTAATTCAATATTTAATTCATTAGCTATTTTTGAAATAGCAACATTGACAATCCTATCTTCTATAGAGCCATGATCTTGTATTTCCAAATAAAAGTCTTCCCCAAAAACATTCTTATACCAATTAGCAACTTCCTTAGCTACATCTAAACGTCCTCGAAGAATAGCTTGTGGAATTTCACCACCAAGACATGCTGTAGAAATTATTAGTCCTTCGGAGTATTTCTTAAGCAAGTCTTTATCAATACAAGCTCTTGAGAATATTCCTCTGCCACGCATCCCTTTCAGATGACTAATCGTTGTTAATTTAACTAAGTTTTTATATCCAGTAGAATTCTTTGCAAGAATAACAAGATGATAACGTTTTTCTTTTTTTGGTTGTGGATCAGAAATAGATCCATTTATGACGTACATTTCATTACCAATAATCGGCTTTATCCCTTCTTTCTTGCACAACTTCAAAAGTTCTATTGCTCCATACATGACTCCATGATCAGTTAAAGCTAGGGCAGGGAACCCTAACTCCTTTGCCCTGGCAACCATTAAGGGAAGCTGACTTGCTCCATCTAGCAGGCTGTAATCACTGTGATTGTGTAACGGAACGAACCCCATTAACTTGTTCTCGCTAGTCAGGCACTCAATATACAGTGGCTCAAAAAATATATACGCTACATATAGAGAAATAACAATGCTCACTGCCTCCTTGTGGTGAAACAAGAAAAAGAAAGTGGAGTCAAAAGAGATTTGGAAGCCAGGGCAATATCAATCTGATAGAAAAAATTCAACAAGAAATGAGCATAAGGGTAGAGAAACAATTAATCCTCAACTTGAGGCCTTTAAGTGCTTCACAGTTACTAATTGATTAAGCTGCTTTCAGGTGCTGAATTCATAATTTCTGCAGCCTGCTCATATTGATGCGCAACTTGCAACAAGCGTGTTTCATCTAATACATTGGCTATTAATTGCAATCCAATAGGCAAAGCCTTTTCATCGAATCCACAAGGTAGGCTTATAGAAGGAAGTCCTGCTAAATTTGCTGGAATAGTCAATAAATCCGACAAATACATTGCCAAGGGATCATTTTGATGAGCACCTGATTTAAAAGCTGTTGTAGGAGAAGTGGGAGTCAAAAGAATATCAACATTTTTAAATGCATTTTCAAAATCTCTGCGAATAAGTGTTCTAACTTGTTGAGCTTTTCTGTAGTAGGCATCTACATATCCTGCAGACAATGCATATGTACCTATCAAGATTCTTCTTTGGACTTCGCTGCCAAAACCTCTAGCTCGAGTAAAAGCCGTCATGTCTGATAAATTATCTACCTCTTTAGCTCTGTATCCATATTTAACTCCATCATACCTTGCCAAATTTGCAGAAGCTTCAGAAGGAGCTATCACATAATAAGTAGCTATTCCATCAGTAAATCTAGGACATGAGACTTCTATTAATTCAGCTCCAAGAGATTGGAGCTGATCAGCTGCTTTAAGAACCGACTTCTTTACTTCTAAATCCAAGCCTTCTTGATCAAAACATTCTTTTATCAACCCAATCCGAAGGCCAGAAATAGATTCAGAAATGTGATCTGAATATTTTGGAACTGGTACGTCTAAACAAGTTGAATCTCTTGGGTCATGTCCAGCTATTACCTGTAAAATTTCAGCAGCATCAGAAACATTTGTAGAAAAAGGTCCAACCTGGTCTAAAGAGCTAGCAAAAGCAATGAGTCCCCATCTACTTACACGTCCATATGTAGGTTTTAGACCTACCACACCACAAAAAGAAGCAGGTTGTCTTATAGACCCGCCTGTGTCAGAGCCTAAAGCCGCTGTACATAACCCTGAAGCAACAGCAGCAGCACTACCTCCAGAACTGCCTCCGGGGACTCTTGTTATGTCCCAAGGATTTTTCGTAGGGCCAAATGCTGACGTTTCGGTTGAACTTCCCATAGCAAATTCATCTAGATTTGTTTTCCCTAAAAGTATTCCTCCAGCCTTCCAGAGTCTTTGCGTAACAGTAGATTCATAAGGTGGAATAAATTCCTCCAACATCTTGCTTGAACAAGTCGTAGGTATACCTTTTGTACAAAGATTATCTTTTATTGCAAAAGGAACTCCTGCTAAAGGAGGCAGCTCTTCCCCCGCAGCTCTAGCCTCATCAATTTTGATGGCTGAAGCTCTAGCCTTTTCATGATTCAAATACAGATAGGAATGAAGGGTATTTTCAACTTCTTCTATACGATTGATTTGTTGATTTATCAACTCAAGAGAAGAAACCTCTCCTTTGTTTAATTTCTGTCGCCATTTAGCTATGGACATTATTATTTGGTGTACTTATATAAGAAGCTATCGCACTAAGTAAAAAAGGGTCAAAGGGTTAAAGGCTCTATGCGTCTACAACGAACAAAATCATGGGTTATAGATTCAATACCTTCACTTGTCAAATCATCCAAGAAAATAGGCACGTTATTTCTAAGACTTCTTTGCGTTAAAAAAGGACCAAACCAATAAGTGGTATTAGGGTTTTGAGTCTCAATCTTAGCCCACCAAGCGAAGCCAAAACTGTTACCTAAAACGCGAATCGCCCTAAATGGGCCCATAGTTAATTAATGATCTTTTACAATATTAGTACTTATGTATAAAAAAAACTAACGCCTACTTGGATTCTTTTGACTTAAATGTTCAATCAACCATTTTATTTGAAAATATAAGTTGTTCAAAAACTGAGATCATGTGATTAGATTTCTTTAATTGGTTTGAAAAGGTTTAGTTTCCAATTTTGCTCTTACTAATTTAGGGGAAGGATCTTGCCCTGCAATCCCTTTCATCCAGCCTTGTCTAGCTACTTCATACAAAACCACTGAGGTTGCTACTGAGGCATTTAAGCTAGTTGTAACTCCTCTAAGAGGAATTTTCACTAGGAAATCACAGTGCCTTCTAGTAAGGAGAGACAAGCCTTTTTCCTCTGAACCTATTGCCAATACCAATGGACCATCAAAAGTAATTTCATTAATTGTTTTGTCTCCTTCTCCTGCAAGGCCAATTATTGTATATCCAGATTTTTTAAGTTCTTCTAAAGATCGGTTCAAATTAACAACTCTTGCAACAGGTAAATGTTCCAAAGCTCCTGCGGCAACTTTCGCAACAGAACCTGTCAATCCAGCACTTCGTCTTTGCGGAAGAATCAATCCATGAGCCCCCAATGCTTCAGCAGAGCGAACTATCGCTCCTAAATTTTGAGGATCTGTAAGGCCATCTAAAGCTATTAAAACAGGAGATTCATCTATAGATTGGCAGCCTTCAATAAGTGTTTTCAAATCAAAAGTCTCCGAGGCTGCTGTTTGTAGGGCTATACCTTGATGAACTCCTCCAGTCGTAACATGTCCCAATCTTGCCCATGAAACTTCTTCAACAAGAACACCTAAGGCTTTTGCATCCTTTAGAAGTTGAAAAAAGCGCGGTGAACTTCTTATCTCAGATGTACACCAAATTCTATGAATTGCTCGACCTGACTCAAGAATTGCTTGAGTTGAATGTCTACCCCAAAAAATATCATTTGACTCACTCTCAAAAACAAAGTTCTGCTTAGGTTTCTCTATTTCTTGTGTACTCTGACTAAAATCATTTTGATTATTTCTTGAAAAAGAAGTAAATCTTCTACTTTGAACAAGATTCGGCTGTCTTTTGTTACTAGATGATCTGTTTTGGGTTTCTTCTGAATTAATACTCCTCCAAGCTCTCTTTGAATTAAATGATGCTTTATTAGAAGCAGAAGAATCTCTTGCATTATCAAAATTTCTTTTCTTCTGATTACCTCTATCAAAATTAACTTTCTCCGTATCTCTGCGATATGGAGAATCTTTTTTATGATCGCTTTGATTCCATTCTGATTTATTACCTTTTTTCCATCTCATTGAAGCAGAGGAACCTCTCTTATTATTCTTTCTTTCTTTAGAAGAAAAATCTCTAGAAAAATTGCCTCCACGGCGATCATTAGAACTCATTTTTTTAATCCTTTTTTTTATCAGATTCGATTTGATCTAATCGATCTAGTAGCTGAGCAAGGCGATTGGGGTCTTTCAAAAACAACCATCCAATAAGTGTTTCGAAGCCAGTAGCCTTACCATAAATAGCAATATTTACCTTACGAGAACCACGGCCAACACGATTACGTCCTTTTCTGACGAATTTTCTCTCTAAATCTGTCAAATAATAATCAAGATTTTCTAAGGCTGCAGCCTGAGCCTCAGCTCTTACTAGTGAAACAACAGAAAAATGAAGGTCTTTACTTTTAGCTGGCTTTTCACAAAGACGAAGTCTCTGATGCATTTCCCAAATAGCATCTCCCAACCAAGCTAATTGCAAAGTGCCCAAAGCATCTGGGCTCCCAGATGGTTTCAAGAGACGAATCCAATCAGTCAAGCTGCTAATTGAGTGAGAGCTGCGTTCAAATCAGCTGCTACATGAAGAAAATCCTCTAAACGAACAAGCTTGATAGTTTGAATAACTCTTGGATTGCCCACGACAACAAAAGATCTCTTATCCTTTTTGCATTTTTTGGCGGAATGCACCATTGCTCCTAAGCCAGAAGAATCAATAAAATCTATTTTTGTTAGATCAAGCACAATCGGCAATTTGTTGGAGCTAAGGACATCATTTACAAAATCTGTAAACTGTTTCTCTGAGTAAGCATCTAGCTGTCCAGTGAAATAAAAAACTAAACAGCCTTTTTTTCTTTCAAATCCACCCCGTAAAGAAACGGTCAATCGTTGTAATTCGGTTATGGGACCAAACCCCCTAATACTTCTCAAAAGAATATTAGTGATCAAAAAGCAACTCAACCACGCTTCAACGACGTTCTGACATTAGATCAACAAAACGGGAAAAATGGTGATCCGCATCATGAGGGCCTGGACTGGCTTCTGGGTGATATTGGATGCCAAAGATTGGCCTGTTACACATTGCGATGCCTGCAACAGTTCCATCATTCAGGTTCAAATGTGTTATCTCAACAACATCTTTATCTAAAGACAAGGCATCCAAAGCAAAGCCATGATTCTGACTTGTTATTTCTATTCGCCCTGTTTTACCGCATGGATGATTTAAACCTCTATGACCATATGCAAGTTTAAAAGTCTTTCCTCCAAGGGCCAATCCTAGAATTTGATGGCCTAAACAAATTCCAAACATAGGTACATCTACCTCTTCTATTAAACGCTTAGCTAAAGACATTCCTTCCTTAACAGAAGAAGGATCTCCAGGTCCATTAGAGAAGAACACCCCTTCAGGGTTAAAAGACATAACTTCGGAAAAGCTTGTATTTGCAGGCAAAACATTAACTTCACAACCGTGCGCTACCAATCGATTTAGAATTGATCTTTTTATCCCAAAATCTATAGCTACTACATTAAAAGGAGACATTGCCTGATTAACAACTCTCTCATCAAAATCAACTGAGGCAAGTGAATTCCACTTATATGGCTTTTTAGTTGTAACTTCACCAGTTAAATTAAGCCCCTTCATTTGCGGAGCCTGCCTAATTGTATTTAATAAGGATGATGGAGAAGCATTATTTTCTGAAGATATAATTGCATTCATAGTGCCAGAGCTTCGCAAGTGTCTAACTAGCGCTCTTGTATCTACATCACAAATCCCAACAACCTTTTCATCTTTCAACCACTGCTCAAAAGTTTTAGTTGAACGCCAATTACTTGCATAGCAAGAGACTTGTCTAGCGATAACACCTTTTGCAGATGGCGAATCAGATTCTTGATCTTCAGGGTTTACACCAGTATTTCCTAATTCAGGAAAAGTAAACGTTATTAATTGTCCAAAATAACTAGGATCTGTCAATACCTCCTGATAACCGGTAATACCAGTATTAAAAACAATTTCGCCTGACACAGTTCCTCTAAAACCAAATGCTTTCCCTTCAATAAAAGTACCATCAGATAAAACCAAAATTGCATTGTCATTACCAGAGAAAATGCTCATAAAGATTAATTAAATAAGATTTTTAGGTATTGCAAAATTTTCATTCTAAACAACATTTTAGCTCATTAAATTTATCCAATGGTTTAGACAATTCCATGGCTTCTAAAGCTATGGTAACTCCTTTTTTTAAATCAAGTTCTTTCCCAGAGGCCCAAAATACTAAGGACGAGTTAAGTGCAACAACCTCCCTTTGTGATTGTGTCCCTCTCCCTTGAAACAAGGAACGAAGAATATCCTGATTTGTTGCTAGAGAACCTCCCTTCAGAGTGCTATTAGGAGAAATAGTCAACCCTAACTCTTCTACATCCAAGGTTTTAGATGTTATTTGACCATTTTCTAGAAACCTAACTTCATTAGGTCCTTCTAATGAAGCTTCATCTAAGCCACCCGCACCATGAACCACTACTGCTCTTTCTAAACCTAAATTCCTTAAGGCTTCTACCATTGGATCCAACAATTCAGATTTAGCTACTCCTAAGACTTGGGCCTTTGGTCTAAAAGGATTAACTAATGGTCCAAGAAGGTTGAAGACTGTTCTTACGCCAAGAGCTTTTCTTAAAGGAGCTAAATTTATTAAAGAAGAATGCCAGGCTGGTGCAAACAAAAATGTAATGTTATTTTTTTCAATCGCTTTGACCACTAATTCAAGAGGGGCATTTAATTTTATTCCGAGTCCTTCTAAAACATCAGCTGATCCAACTTTGCCGCTTGCACTTCTATTTCCATGCTTAGCAATAGTAACTCCACAAGATGCTGTAACAAAAGCAACTGCTGTTGAGATGTTAAAAGTATCAGCTCCATCACCACCTGTACCACAAGTATCAACCATAAAGACTTCTGGAAGAGGATAGGGAAATAAGCAAGCATCCCTAAGAACTTCTGCCATAGAAGACAATTCCAATCCTGAAATTTGCTTAGCTCTTAAAGCAGTTAGGAAAGCACCTGTTTGTACTGGCAAGAGTTCGTCATTAAGCCAAGCCTTCATAAGAGCTTTTGCTTCAATTTCAGAAATCTCTTTTGTTGATAAAAGCTTTTCTAGGAGTTCTGGCCAAGAGACAATAGGCATAAAAAAATTGACTCTATAAAAACAAGTGATTTATCCCTCATTAATGTTGATGGGGATATCTCCACTATTACTTGATAATTTACTTCTAATAAGTAAAAAAGTGGAGAAGCCTATGAAATTAATTGACAGAATTCTCGGAGGTATCGAAACTTGATCCAAGCATTTCTTCTGGGAAACTATCAGGTCTATAACCTTTACGCCATATTTCCCTAGTAGAACTATGTAGCTCTTCTTTTGTAATGCCCCACAATTTTAAAATTTTAAGCATATCCATCTGAAGATCTTTTGCACCAGGGAAGTTCTCATATCTCATAAACAAACGAGCTATATCAATTAAGTCCTCATCTTCAGGAGAGTTTTTGGAGAGCAATCTATTCACATTCTCTCGATCAGTCGAATATAAAGGATGATTTTGATCTCCCATCAGTCAGCTTCCTGAATTAAATAGAACAACCAACTCACTTTTTTCACCGTAAGCAATATAAATTGGTACTCATACTAATGAAGTCATGGCAGCATTTCGAATTGATCTAATAAATAGATATTTAAAGCCTCATAGACGGACATTAATTCTAGGAGCAATAAGCCTATTAATTGTCAATATCTTGAGCGTTGCAATTCCTTTTGAAGTTCGTCGTGTAGTAGATGCCCTTGAAGAAGGCTTTAGCTTTAACAACATTCTTAGGCAAGCAGGTTGGATCATTTCATTAGCAACTGTTATGGGCATAGTTAGACTTTTATCTCGGCAACTTGTTTTTGGTATTGGACGACAGGTTGAAGTTGATCTCAGACAACGTTTATTTGATCACATGCTTATACAAGATCCAGAATGGGTTCAAAAAACTGGGAGCGGGGAAGTCATAACAAGAGCGACAAGTGATATTGAAAACATAAGACGCCTACTAGGCTTTGCAATTTTAAGTCTTACGAACACATTTTTAGCCTATGCCTTCACTATTCCTGCAATGCTTTCCATAAGTCCTTGGTTAACGGCAGCCTCAGTAAGTCTGTATCCATTAATGCTAGGAACTGTTCGCCTTTTTGTAGGCCGAATGATTGGTCAAAGAAAAAGGCAACAAGAAGCTCTTTCAAGGCTTAGTGAATTAATTCAAGAGGATTTATCAGGTATTAGTGCCATAAAAATATATGGTCAAGAAGCTGCTGAAGGCAACGCATTCTCAAAGTTAAATATCAACTACAAAAATGCTGCCATCAATCTTGCAAGAACAGCAAGTACTTTATTTCCTCTACTTCAAGGCATTTCATCAATATCTCTTCTTTTGATACTTGCTCTTGGGAGTGGTCTTATTGAGAAAGGCTTTCTAACAATTGGTGGGTTAATTGCATTGATACTTTACGTAGAAAGATTAGTTTTTCCGACAGCACTATTAGGGTTCACTTTAAACACATTTCAACTAGGTCAAGTAAGTCTTGAACGAATAGAGGAGTTGCTAACAAACACTCCTTTAATTAAAGACCAAAATCAAAGCAGAAGATTAAAGCTTCCTGTTAAAGGCAAATTAGAGGCAAGAGGTCTCAACATAAGTTATGAAAATGACCAAAAGGAAATTCTAAAAAATATTAATTTTGTTATTCAGCCAGGAGAGCTAGTTGCAATAGTTGGTCCTGTTGGGTGTGGGAAGACAACACTTGCCAGAGCATTAGGTCGGATGATTAATGTATCAAGCAAACAACTTTTTCTTGATGACATTGATGTAGTTGAACTAAAGCTTGATGAGTTAAGAAAAAATATCTCTTTAGTACCTCAAGAGGGGTATCTATTTACTACTACACTAAAAAACAACATCAGATTTGGCGTTCCAGATGAAACAATTGATAAAGTTAAATTGGTAGCCTCACAAGCTCATTTAACTGAAGATATTAAAGGTTTTCCTGATGGTTTTGAAACACTAGTAGGAGAGAGAGGCATAACACTTAGTGGTGGACAACGTCAACGCACAGCACTTAGTAGAGCTTTACTAACAAATGCTCCTGTACTTGTTCTTGACGATGCTCTTGCCAGTGTGGACAACAAAACAGCTTCTGCAATACTTACTTCAATAAGAACAAAAGTTAATAGAACGATATTGATGATAAGCCACCAACTTTCAGCGGCTGCGGCATGTGATCGAATATTAGTTTTAAGCGAAGGAAGACTTGTCCAACAAGGTACTCATGAAAGTTTGATAAAAATAGATGGCATATATAAAAAACTTTGGGATAGAGAAAAAGCTGTTGAGAAGCTTGATGAAGTCAAATAGATTTCACATTAAACTTAATTACTTTGAAAGTATATTTTAAATACATTTGAAGATAAGCTCTCTTAGCCTAATGAAAAGACCTTCAGGTAATTATTGATGACAGTTCCAACTAACTACTCAATCAAGTGTGACCTTGCTTTTGGCGACATCTATCTCCAAATACTTGCTTGGATGGCAGTTATTTTTGTAAGTCTTGCGGGAGGATTAGGCCTAATGGGGGCTTCAAAGCCAATATTTGCTCTAATTGGAGTAGGGTTAATCCTAGTGTTAAGTTTACCTTTTTTATTATTTGCTTTTGTCACTACTTTGTTAAACCATATTCAAATAGAACCAAACGCTTCTGATTAAGCTCAATACTGTTCCGCAATCACAATGTTCTTAAACTGGCTAAATCCTAAAAAAGTAGAGGCTCAAGGCAAAACAACCTCTAAGCATTTTGTCCTAAACAGCTTAATAAATAAACCTGCAAACAAAGATGAAGAGGAAATATTTTTTGGTTGCGGCTGCTTCTGGGGAGCTGAAAAAGGATTCTGGAAGTTACCTGGCGTTATAACAACTGCAGTTGGATATGCAGGGGGTGCTAAAAAAAACCCTACATATAGAGAAGTATGTTCTGGGAGAACAAATCATGCGGAAGTAGTAAGGGTGATTTGGAATAAATTGGAGATTGATTTAAGTGATTTATTGAAAATGTTTTGGGAATGCCACGATCCTACTCAAGGTAATCGTCAAGGCAATGATAGTGGCTCGCAATATAGATCTGCAATATATTTAACTAAACAAGATCATAAAACCCTAGCAATAAATAGTTTAGAAAAGTATCAAGTATTATTGCAGGAAAAAGGGTTTGGCTCAATAACAACCCAAATAGAAACGAATATAGACTTCTATTATGCAGAAGATTATCATCAACAATATTTAGCTAAACCTGGAAGCCGACCATACTGCTCAGCTATGCCAACTAATGTTTCTCTAAAAGATTTTAAAGGGTCAAACTATAAACTCAACTCTAGGGTTTGGGATAATTTTAATTGGGAGCAAAATCATTGCGTATTAAGAAGCAGTAACAGTCCTATAATTAACTAAAATGCAAAAGAATCTTGAAGATAGAACAGTAATTTTGATCATATTATGTACATTATTACTTGTATTTACATTAATATTTACCTTCATTCCATCAGACAACCAACTCTCACCATCTATTCAATGGAAAGATACGCCTAATCAAAATTATATTGATTTAGAAACATAAACTCTTAATTGCAATCTAATAATTTTCTTATGAATAACAAAAGATATCAAAGGCCACCGGTAATACAAAAATAAGAAGTAAAGCGATTAGGCTATTATATAAATTCTAGTTATTTTTAATAAATAAGGATTCAAGCCTATTGCCTAAAATTAAATATATAGATTAAGCAATAATGGCAACAGATGAACTATATGTTGTTATAGTTCATCTGTCGGGGCGTAGCGCAGCTTGGTAGCGCACCACTTTGGGGTAGTGGGGGTCGTGGGTTCAAATCCCGCCGCTCCGATTAATAATTAAACAACCTAATAATGAAATTATAAAATACTTTATTCATGACATAATACATATAATTTTATTTAAAATATAAAATCGTTGTAGAGTTAATGAATATATTTTTTCAATGCAGAGCAAGAAAATGAATTATTTTTTTATAGCTATTTTATCATTGGTAATATTTTTTACACCACAATTTGCCAATGCTAAACCACTTAATAAGTTTGATAATTATATGAATGAATGGAATCAAAAAATAAGTCTCGCAAGTGATTACTTGGAAACTGCAGAGATGGAGCTTAAGAATGGAGACGAGCTTCAAGGCTGCATAAACCAAAGGAAAGCAGCTAATTATGGAATAGAAGCCACTCAATCACTTATAAAAGCATTTGAGATCAGCAATTCAACAGAAGACTTGAGTGATATAAAAGCTGGTCTTAATAAATGGCGAGAGCTAAGGGATTCCTGTTAAGGGAAAGAGAGTGATACCAACTTTAAATAAAATTCTTGAACAAATGGATTCATAGAGTAAATAAAATAGCCCAGCAAAATTGAGATCATCGTGCTTGATAAAAGACTTATCAAAAAAAAGGGTATCAACAAGTCACTTTTTACTTGCTTTACTTCAAAGCCTATGTACTTTGTTCGCTTTGAAAGTGTCATTAGGATATAACTTTTTTATATATTCAAGTATTAGCCAAAAGAAAAGCATTTGCCCTAGGTATAAATAGCTAAAACACCAGAATTACAACTCACTTTGAAATCAAGCATTTTTGTTCAAAGCAAAACCTTAGAAATTTTAAAGATTTTTAAGATGGAAATTTTCAAAGCCTGTTTAAATTAAAGCTCAATGAGACAAAAAACTCTCTCGGCTATAAATAGCAGTTATATCAACCCTTGCGAGCAAAAGCTATGATTTCTTGCCTCGAATTATGTATCATATTACACAATCACTTCGTAACAGACATTACTTAAACTGTATACGGGACTACTGCTTTATTCTCTTAAGTAATCGATAATTGAATTGTCCTAAATGTGTGAGGAATCCAGATGAAGCTTTTCCGGCAACTGCTGGTAGCTCCTGCTGCGTTAGGTCTGTTAGCACCTTTAGCTGCAAATGCAGCTGAAGTTAACATCAAAGATGTTGCTAGCTATGCAGATCTCAATGCTGAAGTAACTACGACTCAATTCTCCGATGTTGTTCCAGGAGATTGGGCTTATACAGCTCTACAAAACTTAAGTGAGAGCTATGGCTGTGTAGACAATGCCTACACTCAAAACCTTAAAAGTGGTCAGGCTCTAACTCGTTATGAGGCTGCTGCACTTGTTAATGCTTGCCTAGATGGCGGCATTGCTTCTGCAGAAGTAACTCCTGATGCTGCTCGTCTTGCTAATGAGTTTGGCACTGAAATGGCCATTCTTAAAGGACGTGTTGATGGACTTGAGTACAAAGTTAAAGAACTTAGTGCTGGTCAATTCTCATCTTCTACAAAACTTTCTGGTAGCGCTGTATTTACAACAGGTGCTATTGATGGAATGAGTTTGTTCGATGATCCTTACAAAGGCAAAACTGCTTTTGAATATAGATACGGCATTGACCTCAATACTAGTTTCAATGGTACTGATGGTCTTTATGCAGGGATCGAACAAGGTAACCAAGATGACCTTGTACTGCAGGATGCAGTAACAGATTCAACTCTTACTGTTACCTCTCTTTTCTACAATTTTCAAGTTGGAGAATTCGACGTCACTGCAGGTCCATTATTTGATCAGGATGATGTAATCTCTGCAACCACTTCTATTGCTTCTGAATCATTCAGATTATCCTCTATGCCATGGGGAGCTGTAGCAACCACTGGTGCAGGTGCAGCAATTGCATATTCCAATGACAGTGGGTTTAATGCTTCTTTGTCATCAGTATCTTCAGACGCTGCTGATGCATCTAAAGGTATTTGGACCGATGGCGGTGCAGATATCTACACCGCTTCACTCGGATATGACTCCGATTACTACGGCGGCGGCTTAATCTATACAGACGATGACACTGATACCAGTTTCGGTGGTGGTATTTATATGAGACCAGATGGTTTCCCAACCATCAGCGTCGCATATGACACTAAAGATCCTGCAGCTAGTGGCACTAAATCTTCCTCCCATCTCTTAATTGGAGTGGATCATGAAGTAGGTCCAGGAACAGCAAGTGCTGCTTATACCAACCATGATCAAATGGGTGTTACAGGTGATAGCTTTGAAATCTATTACAACTACCCAGTATCAGATGGTTTGTCTCTTCAAGCAGGTGTGTTTTGGGAAGACAGACATGTTGTTAAAAATGGTTCTTGGACAACACAAGACGCAACTGGTTACCTCGTAGAAACTAACTTCAGCTTCTAAATCAATCCTGGTTTAATAAGCTAAGTCGTTTCATTTTTAAACTCTCACCCGATGGGTGAGAGTTTTTTTTTATTAAAGTATTTTCAACTAATCAAATAATTAATTAGAGAAGGAAATATTTAAACCCTCTTTTTAAATTTGACTAGGCTAATATTATAAAAAGATATCTTTCCCTAATCATCTTCAGAAGTAAAAGCAGATTGAATTAACTGAAAAGAACTTATCCCAACTGCTAAAAAAATAAATAAAGTGATAGCTATAAGAATATATACTGTTGAATTTGAAAGATCTAATTCACCAAACTTGATACTTAATAAGAAATAATTTAATACTTTCATTTTTAAAACGCAAGATAATACCAAAATAACAATAAAGTTCCAAACAAAAATCTATAAGTGATAAAAATCATCATGCTCTGTGTTTGAAGGAATTTCATCAGGCAATCAATTGCAATCCAAGAACTAATTGCTGAAGAGGTAATTCCCAAAAGCAAAGGAAATACGTCAACTAATTCAAAGGATCCAAATGCTTGTTTAAGTTCTACTAATCCAGCAAGAGTGATTGCGGGGATGCCTAGCAAGAAGGAAAACCTAGCAGCAGACTTTCTTTCCCATCCAATCATTAATGCAGTCGTGATAGTAATGCCTGATCTAGAAACGCCTGGGATTAGAGCTAAAACTTGAGAAAACCCAATAATTTGCCCATCCCAAAAACTTAGATTTTCAAAATTCCTAGTACGTCGACCTACATTCTCGGCAATAAGAAGTAGCAATGCCATAACAATAGAAACAACTGCAATAGCAGGAATAGACCTAATTGGAGAAGTTTCGTATCCTTGCCAAAATAGCTTGATCAACATTCCTGCAAATACAATTGGCAAAGTGCCAAGAACTATTGCTGAAGCAAGTTTAGTATTTTGATTGTTCCAACTATTTTGAAAGGAAGCTTTCGATATTCCACGCATCAAAAATGCAAGATCATTCCAAAAATAAGCTATCAAAGCAATTATGCTGCCAAGCTGAAGAGATGCTGTAACAGCCACTCCAGGATCATCCCAGCTTAGGAGCAAAGGGATAACCTTAAGATGAGCCGTACTACTTATTGGGAAAAACTCTGTGAGGCCTTGAATAATTCCTAAAAATAAATAATGCCAACATTCTTCTAAAAGGGATAGTGATGCACTGAGTTCGCCAACCGCTAATAAAACCATTTATAAATTGACTAACCCTTGGTCTTTTCTAAACTTTATCCTAAAAGTATTTGAACCAACCGCAAAACTATTAAGCACTCAAGATCATGTCAAAGAACCATCTTTCCCTTATAGCTGCAATTTTGACTTTTTTTTGCTTCCCACTTAAAACGCAAGCAAGTTATTGGCTTGTAGTAGGGAGCTATCGTCAAGGACCTGGAGCTCGCCCCGAAGTAAGTGGTATAACAAGTCCATCTTTATATGCTATACCAATGAAATCTTTAGAATTATGTGAAAGCGCAGGCAATAAAATTACTAATGATATTTATAAGCCTGTTTGGCAATTAGATAATAGATGGTCCTGTATTTATAATGGTGGATAGGAAAACATATATAAAAAGTTAAATCTCCACTAAATATGTAGTTCAGCTGGAATAGAAAAACCTTGATTCAGCGTTTAACATCATGCGCACATCCATCTCCTGTATACGATTTAGTATCGTAATAACCATTTCTAGTGCCAAAATATGCAGTAGCAACTAAAAAAGGAATTGATGCCCAAATGAGAAAATCAGATAGTTCCAAGGCTGGAAAGTATTTAATGATTAATTTAGACGTTATTGATATAATTACAACTAAAATATAAAAAAGCGAATAATAGGAATTCTCTACCTCCTAAAAACTAAAATAATTTTTCAAGAATAGGATCAATTCCGAGCTTGATTATAAGTCCGGAAAGTACCAACCAAGAAGTCAAGAAGGATACAATTGCAACTCTACCTCTAAAGATTGGTTGAAAGTAATTATCAGAGCCTTCTGCTCTTAGCATTAACTTGCACTCTATTAATTGAGACTTAGACAATCTAAAATAATCACTTTTAGGTAATCGAACATCTGAGTAACTCAAATGTAAGTTTCTACAAATTGAAATTGCATCTTTGGTTTTCAAAGAAGCACAAAGTTCGCCTGGACCAAGCATATCCTGGGTCTTTTGAAGATTATTGCTTGTACCAATATTGTAAAGATCTCCATTCTTTATCAAATAAATATAAGCTTCCATAATTGATTTATTTAAAAATTCTTAAGTATGAGTTGAAGTTAAATATAAGTAGTAGTAATGCACCTTTTTAGCATTTATACAATATTTATCAGAGGATATGCATATGATAGCTATTATATGCAAAAAATGAATCCCCTAAAACTCCATAATAAAATGATTTGATAAGTATTATGCAGCTTTAGGTATTTCATTCATAATGCTACCAACCCTTATCCTCTGTTCTAGCTTAGGTCCATATAGTTCATTGCCCCATATTTCTACTTTTGAATCTCTAGGTGCTAAAAATTCAATGACTTGTTTTGGGAATAAGACCCTTTCCAAGAAAAAATGATTCGACCCTATGCATCTTAGGACTACCATTCTATTGCTATCATTACAATAAGAAAAATCGAGCATGGCATTATTAATTGACTAACATTAAATTCCATAATCTCTGAAAATACTGTATAAAAAACAACTAAACCTCTATTAAAATTGTCTTCTGCTAGGCAAAATATTAAGGATCTCTCTTAAGTTATTGATTTCAACAACTACATTACAATCAATATTCATAAGACTTTCTTGAGGTATTGAAGCCTCAATCATACGAACAAAAGAAGAAAGAAGTTCACCTTGCAATGCTGACCCTTTGGACACTAGCATTTCTTTTTCTTGATCTACTTTCCATTTACATGTAGAAGAAAAATCATTTGCTTTAAGATGCCATATTCGGTTTATTCGTTGCCATATTGGCAAATAATCCTTTATTAGTTCTTGAACTTTTAATCTATAGTCACTTTCAAATATTGTAAGTTTCGGACTTAATACATCATCTTTTCCATTGAAATTTAATGAAGATTTTAATGGAGTACATCCTAAGAACCAGCCCTCTAAAACTAAAACATCAGGGGAGGAATTTGTCCAACCTGATCTATCTCCTAGACCTTTCCTTAAAGACTTGTCAAACTGAGGTGCTTTAAGTGATCCTGTTGAAATCCATTTATCAATTACATTCTCTAATAGATTAATTGAATGACTTCCAGGAAGACCTCTAGGTACGTTCCAAGGGTTGTCTTTCATTGCTTTTTCTAACTCAGATCCAGGCAAATAAAAATCATCTAAAGATAGTACTTTAATAGAAATATCTAATTCTTTTGCAGCAGCTTCTATCCATTTGCCAAAACTAGTTTTCCCGCATCCAGGCAATGCTGAAATTCCGTATACTTTCCTAGCATTATTGATTTTTGCAAATCTTTTAATATCAGTAAGGAATGGCAAACCCAATCCCCATAACCAATCTAATTTAGTTCCCTTTGCCCAAAATGAAGCAGCAAGATTATATCCATCCTTTGCCAACCAGTAATTAATCCATTCGTCAGATTCCCATCCTAAATCATTTAAAAGGGACTGAAGATTGGCAAAAGGAAATAAAATATCTGAATGCTTGGGATCTAACCATGGAGAAATGTTTTTATTAAGATTCGATTTATTAGAAAAATTATCACTCATATCTTTATATAGACTTAATAAGTAAATCTCTAATTGCTAACGCCCAACCTTCTGAGTGTGGTGCCGGTGCTAACAGAAATTCTCCCTTATCTATTCCTTTCTTTAAGAATTTATTAGGTCCATTTCTGCTTGGAATAACAATAGCGATATCAGCAACTTCGAGCAAGGGTAAATCATTTTGAGAGTCTCCTAAGGCTACTACTTTGATATTTGGTTGATTAAGAAACTTCTTTAATTCAATTACTGCCTTACCTTTATGACTACCTTCTCCCAACAAGTGACTCATACGATTGCCCTTATAAATTGAGGTGCACAAACTTGAAGCAATTTCAGTAATTCGTTCTCTATCAGAATCCTTTGGGTTCAAGAAAGGAACACTCCATTTTCTATCAAGAGCAAGTTCTATTCCCCTACCCTCTAAACCAGTAAGTTCATTTATCTCTTGATAAGACAAATCATTTAATGGAATTAGTTTATAACCAAGTTCTAAAGATATCAACTCTAATTTAGATCTTAAATATTTATAGCTTTTACCTAAGACAAGTTCCCATTCTTCATTTGATGATAATTCATCACCATAAATAGCACCACCATTCTCTACAATGAAAGGATCTGTTATTCCAAGTTCTAGTCTTAAAGCTCTTACTTCAGCAGCGGTCTTACTTGTACAAGGAATTATGGGGATTCCAAGTTCTTGTAACCATTTAATGGTTGATAATGCTGGAGAAAAGTCATATTGATGGTCCATTAAAGTACCATCAATATCGGTGACTATCCACAAAGGAGTTTTTTTATACTCAATTTTCATTTTTTTTAATTAACCAATGTACAGAATAAGGGCTTAATTCCATATAGTCATGTTTATAATCTTGATTATTTAAAGCATCATTCCAATAATAACTATTCTTAATCTCGGTTTTCAAGTTATCTGAAAGGCTAAAACTTAATTTTTTATTAGTCATATTGTGAACAGCCCATACACAACAATCATTCATTCCCCGACGAATAATAACGAAATCACTCCGATTTCCGCTAAGACAATGCATGGCCTGTTCAGGGTGGAAAGCCTTTAGAGAACTTCTAACAGTCATTGCATTCCTTAACGCTTTTAAATTTTTACTTGCAAAAGATTTTGGATCAAGCAATGAATTCTCTAATGTATTTTCATCAAATCTTTGACGGTTAAGATCTCTTCTTTCTCCGGATTGACCAAAACTTACTAAATCATTTTCAGAAGCCATTATTGCTTGCAAATAAAAAGCAGGAACCCCTTTTAAAGCCATTACAAAGAATTGGCTCAAAATAAACCTTTCAAACTGTAGATAATTTGTATTAACACCAGTATCTGCCATCGCACTCCACCAACTGATATTTAATTCATAAGGCTTATCTTCTCCATTGGGCATTCGCCTATGACTAACCAGACCTCCTCTTTTTTCACACGAAATCAATAGATTATGTATTCTCCTAGAATCCATCAAGCCTTCTAATGCTCTTAAACCAATACCATCATGAGATGCTGTAAAGTTAAGAAAACCTGTATTAACAGGCAAGTCTGGCCATGAGCATAACCAGTTATTAATTAAATCAGCTTTATTATTAATTAAAGATTCGAGTAACAGAGGAGGCAAAGGGAAATTATATGCTAAATGTGCCTCACTACCTGATTTAAGGTAAGATATATTCTCTTTCTCAGGGACATTAGTTTCTGTTATTAGAACACCTGATCTTTTAAGTTTTTCAAGTATAATTCTTAATACTTTTACTAAATTATGCACTTGCTCCATATGCAAACAAGTAGTTGAAGGCTCTTTCCAGATAAAACCTATTGCATCTAAACGAATCCACTTTATTCCGTGATTTAAATATCTAACAATTAAATTTATAAACTCTAATAAAAGTTTTGGCTCCCTCCAATTAACATCTATCTGATCTGGACCAAATGTTGTCCATACATCTTTATTGCCTTCAATAGTTGCAATATTTGTAAAAAGAGAAGTATTTCTAGGCCTAATAACATTTTCCCAATTATTTTTAATTGATGGAGATAAAATATAATTTTTGCCAGGGTTAGTTCCGTTTTTAAATTGTTGAACCCAAGGATGGGAAGCTGATACGTGGTTGAGAACAAGATCTGCCATCAAAATATGTTTATCAGAAAGATTTTTCAAATCATCCCAAGAACCAAAACGTGAATCGATTTTCTCATAACTAGAAACAGCAAAACCACCATCACTTGTAGAACACAAAAATGGCAAGAGGTGAATTATGGGAGCAATTTCCCCTAAATGGTTTTCAATTAGCTTGCCAAGTGTTTTTAATGTTGATCGATTGGATGAATAAACTCCATCAGCATATGTAATCAAAACTGCAGTTGTAGAATCCCATGGACAAGAGTGGATTTGCTTACCCTCAAAGCAATTATCACTATTCGCTTCTAAAATCTGAATCAATTGCGACCACATATAATCAAATTCTTCTACAGACTTGTCTGTGTAGATTTTCTTGAGTAAAGAACTCAATTCATCTAATTGGATTTCTGCACCTGTCACTACGTATTTCCCAATACTTTGCACAGGATCGTCGTAAGCACTTCTTTCATTCTGTTGCTCTTATCACCGAATGGACTTTAAACAGGGTTTGATCACAACAATTCATGAGTATGGAGTTACTAAGGATTCTCTAATTGATTTGAGGCAGGGTCTAAAAAAAAGACCTACCGCAATATTAATTCCTTGTCTTTATGAGGAGTTTAAAAGGCCCGCATTAACGCAAACAAGGGATGTTTTAAGCAATTTAGAAGGACTTAACGAACTAATAATTGCTTTATCAGCTCAGTCAGCAGATGAAGTTGAAGAAGCTAAAAAGTTTTTTTCATCAATGCCTTTTCCTGTTCATGTGCAATGGACAAATAGTCCTGCAGTTATAGAGCTACTTCAAGATCAAAGGAAAAATGGGCTTGATCTAATAGGTACTCCAGGTAAAGGATGGGCTGTATGGCAAGGCATTGGCTTGGCAACTAGAGAATCTGAAGTAGTAGCTCTATTCGATGCAGATATTAGAACTTTCAGTACATCCTATCCAGCAAGAATGCTGCAACCTTTGCTGGATCAATCTCATGGCATTTCATACGTTAAAGCTTTTTATAGTCGTTTATCATTGGAATCAAATGCTCTCCAAGGACGTGCTACAAGGTTATTTGTAGGACCATTGTTAGCATCATTAGAACAAATATTTGGACAAGGGGCTTTCCTGAAATATCTAGAAGCTTTTAGATATCCTTTAGCAGGAGAATTTGCCTTTACTAGAGACCTAGGGATGAATTTAAGGATTCCTTGCGATTGGGGGTTGGAGATAGGACTTCTTTCAGAAGTTTATAGAAATGTAAGGCTTTCCAGAATAGCTCAAGTCGATCTAGGGATATTTGATCATAAGCATAAAGAAGTAGGGAAAAACCCAAAAGAGGGGCTTCAAAGAATGTGCACGGAAATTCTCTCTAGTGTATTAAGAGGCTTAATGGAGCATCAAGCTGAAACACTTACAAATTCTCAAATATCCACGCTAGAAGTACTTTATAAAAGAGTTGGTCAAGACAGAGTCAAACAATTTGGACTGGATTCTGCTGTTAACAATATTCCTTACGATAGACATGAGGAAGAATTGTCCGTGCAGAAATTCGCAAGTATTTTAAGGCCATCGATAATTCAGTTCCTTGAATCTCCTGTGACCAAGCAACTACCTTGCTGGGCAAGGGTACTTTCATGTGAAAATACTCTTCAAAATGAACTTGCAAAGGCAGGCTTAAAAAAAATACCTTGATATAATTTAGTAAATTGATATCTTTTACCCACTAAAAAAATCATTACGCCGCCCATCAAATCATTAAAAACAATTGCATTATTTACCTATTCCAAAGACTATAAATCGTCTACTCACAGCAACTATTGACAAGAGAATTTAAGATCTTACGCTAAAAATGCCACTCACCAGAGTGCTAAATCTGATATGAAAGACACTTTGAATCTTATTGACTTCTTTGAGCACTTTGATGAAGGAGATCCTTATATGCGAGCAGCCATTTCCGAACTTCAAGACACTATTCCTGAAGAGCTTCTTGACAAAAGTTCCAACTGGTTTCTTACTTGGTCTCAGGCTCGTAAAAAAAGTAAAAACATAACAATGTAAATAAAAAAACACGCCTCAAGAGTCTTTTGATGTATTAATAGCACTGTTTACTAAATGCCATGTTTCCTTTTACATTTGCCGGTCTACTAAGCACCCCTGCCCCATCAGCTGCTTACCTTGGAATTGCTGCAATAGCACTTTTTGCTGTAATGGCAGTACTTGTAGGGCCTGATTACGACCAACAAAACATCCCTGCTAAAAAAGACTAAATCCCCAAGTGGATTTATCTTACAAAAAAAGGGTTGATTAAAAATCAACCCTTTTTTTATGTCCAACTTTTTAATTTGCTAATCTTAGGTGCTATAAATGCTTGCTAGAGCTCAATTATTCAACTTAAAGATTTCCAATTATCTTATCTGAAGAATAGAAAAGAAAAGAATCGCACTTCTCAAAAGAATTATCTCATCAGAAAATTGAGAGCAACTTCAATCGCCTCCTCCATTGCAACTCCAGACCCTATCAGGAAGCCCTTCGAAGGCAATCGTTCTTTCTATACAATCTTTTTGCAGTTCAGCCCACTCTGCTACAGGCAATAAGCTCCTAAGCGAAAAAGATATTGATAGAAGACTTGCTGTGCTTAATGTTCCTAGCAACAAAAATGCGTTAGACTTTATAAAATCAACGAATTTCATAAGAAAAATTTAGTAATAATTAGATCATAACAAATATCTTTATTATTTAATTTTCTTTACTTGCTTTTAATCGGAATAACTCAGTAATTCTCTTTGTATGACAGTGGTCTGGAGAAAATATTAATTAGAAGACTGACAATTAAACAACTTATTTGTGTCAGCAAATCATCATTATTTCACAAGAAGTAACTCGCTTGGAAATAATTCGTTCTAACAATCGGAATGCATTTAAAATGCTTAATTAGAAGGTTAGGTTGGCCCAGAATAAAAACATTGAAATAATAACATCGCGGTATGAAAATTAAGCTAATGATACTGAAAGGTAGTATACGAATAATGGATTCATTTCCCTAACTTATAATATGTATTAATAAATTAAAAATGCTTTTATAAGAAGGGTTAAAGCAAATAAAATAATTAAACAAAGGCAATAACTTCTTCATAAATCTATAATATATTCTAAATAATGATTGATTACATCAACTATGCTTAAATACAGTTAAAGCATAAGAATTAAATGGCTTGACTTTAAGATATTGACATTGAATAATATATCTAGAAAATTCTAAAATATAATTGCTAATATCTTGATTTATTAATCAATTCGTCCATAGGCAACCAAATGGCCTAAAAACTAATTATGTGAATCCATTCTATTTATCATGCAATTTTTTGTTGTGACATGCGTTGTTCCTTCAGAGACACAAGATGAAGGTTATACAGCATTTATTAAATATATGGAAGATGGGGCATTAATGGATAAATTTGAGGGTTTTGAATTAGTGGCAAGGCTTCATATGCCTGAATCTGGTGAACTATGCATAATCTGCAAAGCTGCTGATAATAAAGCACTCTTTAAACATTTTATGTTTTGGCGTTCAGCTTTTGGATGCGAGTTCCTATATAGACCTGCTCTCACCTGCGCAGAAATGGTTGAAATGCAAAAGCTCCACAACAGTGAAATGGAAAGTAAAGGGTTTTAAATGCGGTATAAATGAATTCCGCAGCTATAGATTAGTGAAGAAATGCTTAATTGAAAGATATCTGATATTCAATAAATCTCTAATAGCTAGTCTTCTGTCACGTTAATTTTAAATTCGATTCTCACTATTAAACCAATTGAAATTAGCAACAAGCCTAACCAAACGTTTATAGGTGGTAGAAGCAAGATAATAATTTTATCGTTAACACTAGATTACAAGAATTACTTATATAACACAAATATAATTGTAAAATAAGTGAGTATTAACTCAAGATTAAAATAGATCTTATGAGCAATCTTAGTGAAATCAATCCTGCTAATCAAATACTGTCGTTTGTTATAGCTGCAGGACTTGTTGCTTTTGTTTTTCTTTTACTGCGCCTAACGATAGCTGGAGTCAAATTTATTGGATGGAAAATCAAAAGCACATTTCCTCAGTCAGCTGAGGCTCCAAAGAAGAATAAGCCTAAGAGAATCCAAAATAAATGAAGCAATATAATCATCCCTGAACTGATAATTCAACCAAAATATGGCTTTTTGCAAAATCAAGGAAGGTTGAGCAGCTTGACTATCAAAAGTTATTAAAGTAAATTCCTTAAAACTTTTTAAATCTTGGACGACATAAATAAACAATACTCTCTTTCAGAAGTTGGATCTATTGTCAGTATTGATCCTAGTAAGATTAAAGACAGAGTTTCACCAGAGTTAATTGAGCTATTGAATGATAGGCCTAATGGAAAAATTGTTGGCTATAGGATAACAGATGGTACTCAAATAGGTTTAATTTTAGAATTAAGTAATGGTAAAACTGTTTGGTTTTTTCAAGATGAAATTAAAGAAAGTATAAAGACAAGAAGTAATCAAAAATCATCAAAAATATCATTAATTAGTAGAGAAAGGGGTATAAAAGTCAACAAGGAAATATCTTATCTTGTAAATCCTACAAACTTTATAAATTGGCTTCTATATTCAATAAAAGATGTTCAATAATTAATTATTTTAGCCTTTTATATGCTTTGATTTTTCATGGGCTACATCAGAACCGCCGTTAATTAGATTATTTGAAAGCTGATATATCCTTTCATGTATACTTTCAGATTCTTTTTCAGGATTCGAAGAAAGGTAAAACCATAAATCATTTGGTAAAAAAGCTTCATTAGTTCTTTCTGCTAAACATAATAAAGAAGATGATAACAAGAACCATTCACCAAATGGTTCTCTGTATCCAATCTCTATACGAAGCGTACCTGTAGAAACAGGAGGAGTCAAAACACATTCTTTAGAAAGTTTATTAGCCTCTACCTCCTTCATAATACAAGTTCCTATTTCCTTATTTTTTATATTAGTTATGTCATACATTCTGATACATAAGAGAAAGGTGTTATTATTGGAGATCATTTTACTATCTCTATTATTGATATACCAACGACATCTTATTTGAGAACTTTCAAGTAATGTGACTGACAAATAATTCTTATTTAATGATAGTTTTCCTATAATATGTCTACCTATATTCTTAAGCTTTTCCTTAATTAATCTAAGAAAAGTCATCTATAGATCAATAACTATCATTAATTATTCCACAAAAACTAATACTTTGGAAGATGCTAAAGAATTTTTAAACTAACAAATCTCAATTCCCTGACATATTGTTCAGCCAAGAGATGTACTTCTTTATAAATGATAAATCACTTTTATTCTCTAGTTCTATAGTCAAAGCAAGGTTTATTTTTGATTTAATTACTGCTTTCAATTTGCTAATATCAAAGCAATAAGTCATAAAAATGCTCTCAGAACTCTTTATACAATTGTTATTGATTATAGTATCTATAACTTCTAATTTTTTATCTGCATTATCTGGGGGAGGAGCTGGTTTAATTCAGCTGCCTGCATTAATATTTTTAGGCCTTCCATTTTCGAAAGCATTAGCAACCCATAAAGTTGCAAGTGTTGCGCTTGGCTTAGGTGCAAGTATTCGCCATTATAAAGAAAAGACTCTGGAAACTAAAATCACCTTATTTGTATTGGGATTTGGTCTACCTGGAGTTCTCTTAGGGGCTAATACTATTTTTGCAATTCCTAGTGAAATTGCTACATTTAGCTTAGGTATTATGACATTGTGTCTAGGTATTTACTCATCAAAAAGCTATCAGGACAAGCTGTCATATAGCAATAAATCCTTAAGCAATCAAAGATTAATTATCGGATGTTTTATCTTGTTCTTAATTGGAGTTCTAAATGGTTCGCTAACATCAGGAACAGGATTATTTGTAACATTGTGGTTAGTTAAATGGTTTGGTCTTTCTTATACCAGGGCTGTGGCCTATACATTAATTCTTGTGGGCATTGCTTGGAATGGAACAGGAGCTATAGTACTGGGCTTGAAGAATGAAATACAATGGTTTTGGTTGCCCTCACTTATAATTGGTTCTTTGACAGGTGGTTACTTAGGTGCACATATAGGTATAATCAAAGGAGATAAACTTGTTAAGACCTTATTTGAATTTATCTCCATTACAATAGGAATTTCCTTAATAGTTAAATCCATCTCTCACATATTTTAATCGAAATTATAAAATTCAAAATATTAGTTTTGTACTTATACAACTAAACCTAATTAGAGAAGATAGCACTTGAGCCCTTCCCAAGCTAAACTTCTCAATAAGCTTTTCATTTCTATATAAGGGTTTAATTAATTGCGATTAATTTACAGGCTATTTAAGAAAAGAAAAAAGATTTTTTCTATTACCCAAGTTAACAGGAGCTATACGCACAACCCTGTTCAATCACTAATTCAAGAAATAAAAGAAATTGATTCACAGATTCAACTTACCAGTCGGGCAATTTTCGAGGCTCAAATAGTAAGGCTTCGCTCATTATTTTCTAACCAGAAAAATCTCTTTATGGGTTTTCAGAAAAGAATCATTGAATCTTCGGCTAATACTTCTGCCCAATGGCACCAATCTCAACTTATTGCTCTAAATCATGAACGCAAAAAATTACAAATTGAATTAGATAAATTAACTGGGAGAACATGGCAAAGGAGATTCCAAAATTGGTGGCAGAGTTTCGTTGTTATATCTATGCTATTCATTTCAATCTCTTTTTTAATTATGGGATTATTTGCAGCACTTTATTTACTACCAATTCTTGTAATGTTAATTTTGGGTTTTCTAATTTTAAATAAGATGAGAACTTAATTAAAAATCGTTGAACTTTAATATATTATATATTCCTTTTAACTTATAAATATAATTTTCATGACGTCAAAAATCTTTAAAGTGAAAATATTATTGATTATAAATGTTTCATGAAAGAATTAATATCTAATGCTTATGGTTTCTTTTAATTATCTGATTTTCATGAACATTTTCAGTTGGGTAAATTTCATGGCTATCAGCAATGCGCTTCAATGAACGAGATCCACAAACAGCCGTTATCGCAAGGATTAGCAAAGAAATAGTGCTAATAAATTGAAGACCTATGGAAAAGTGAGCATTTAGCCTCTCTCTTAATGAAGTCATTTTTCTTTTTAAGCCATATTAATCAAACCAAAGCTAAGCTACATAGGTTTACCTGAAATAAATTGATGTACAGCTGGCACTGTCCTGTAGAGCAAGTAAATCAATAGCACTAGGAGATTACCACCTACGACAGCGGCTCCAGTAAAGAAGTTTTGTCTGGAAGAAGTGTAGTCCCACTTAGGTTCATTATTTGGTGGTTCTTGATTAGTCATTTTTTTTTTATTTAAAGTAGAGATAGCATTGTTTGTGGTAAAAAAGCTAATAAGATTTTTTATTTCAACAAATTCTGGCATATTCCCTTCCTTGCGAATATCAGTTTTGGCATAAGAAAACTGGTCTACTGATGACTTTATCTTTAGTAAAGATATTCAAACCGCCTATCCTCCTAAATATTTATAGGTAATTTCAACTAAACCCTATCTTCAGAAACAGTTTGGTTTTATCTGGATGTGCTAATAGCAGAGCTTAAAAAATCATAGGCTATTTCGTTTAAAGGTTTTTCATTACTCTGTTACACCTTCAAAACGTAAAAAATAACAACTTTAAAGGTTGTTGCCTACCCCTTGATAAAAAAGAAATTGCACGTGATCTTTAGGGAAATTTAAATATCATAAATGATTGTTTTTATTCTCTTTTTACTTCTATTCCCATTAATGGCGGGGATAATCCTATATATCAATAAAGGAGAGAAGGCTCAAGCAATAAAAAATGTTCTAAAAAGAATTCTTGAGAATTTGAAAGCTTTATTTGAAAACTTGAAAGATTTGTTCGTTTTAATTCAAGAACTTATTCCATCTGAAGAGAATAATTCTATAGATACTCCAGAAGTCCAGGCTATTGATGAACCATCAGCTCAACAAGAAGACATCTCTCCTGAACCACAAGTAAATATCCCAGAGGTCCAGGCTATTGATGAACCATCAGCTCAACAAGAAGACGTCACTCCTGAACCACAAAAAAATAACCCAGAGGTCCAGGCTATTGATGAACCATCAGCTCAACAAGAAGACGTCACTCCTGAACCACAAAAAAATAACCCAGAGGTCCAGGCCATTGATGAACCATTTGCTCAGCAAGAGGATGTTTCAAAGGACTCAGAATTAGATCAGAAAAACTTCTAAGAAACACATTTAAAGTTAACATAATCCAGGCTTATCTTTATTCTCAAATTAATATGTGAAATAATTAAAAAAAGTTTATTTAACCTATATAACCAAAGATATTAATAAAATTATGATTAAGAGATTATTGCCAATATTGATAGGTTTTGTAGGAGGTTTATGGATTTCATGGCCTGGTATAATAAGAAATGAGGGCTGGGTATGTGCTAAAAAAATCGTAATCCAATCTAATAATGGCCAGAGTACTCCTATTCGAGCAGCCTTGGCTGTTCCACCTAAATACTTTTTAAATAAAGGAAGCTATAAAGGAATATTAGGTAAAATAAGAATTATAGGAGATGCCTGTTTTAGATAGATTTAAATCAATCGAAACATATAATATTCTCTTGAAAATTAAGATGGTCAAAGCAAAGGAGACTATTGGCTTAAAATATCATTTTTTTTTAATCGAACATTTGGCAGAAAATTCTGTTGCCTTTTTACGTACTAGTATTTTTACTCAAGTAATTAAAAAGAAATCTGAATAACCTTTATAATGAATCTTAAAAATCTCTGTGAAAGACTTTCAAAAAAGCCCAATATCAAAAAAAACTCAGACACAATTGTTTGCAAAAATCAAGTCACAATATTCCTCTGATGGACGCTGGGCTCAAGCTGATTTGCAATCCTCTATAAACACCTGCCTTGCTGCTAATTCCTATCCATCTTGCCCGCTTTCCATAAAATGAATGTAGATAATATCTACTTCCATTTATTATAAAACTGTTTTTATAGTTATTTCAGCTAGAAAGTTTATTAGAAGCAAGCCTTTTCAGTAATTGATTCCATCTCTTGGGAAATCTCCAGCGAAAGAATAGCCCTGCATATATCAGATATGCACAACCCTCCATAGGGTGCTTAATAACATTAAGAAAATTTTCCATACTATTATAATTAGATGCTCAAAAAGCATTGTCAAAAAACTGAAAGAAAACTTCTACTCAGTTAATGCCTATATCATTTGGCAAATAAAATGACTGAATGTCAATTTTTGTATTTAGTAAATGGGGAAAAGCAAGGTGAGGGATTTTGGAGGATTGGCCTAACTAAAAATGAAGATCCACTAAAAGAAGATAAATGTTTTTTAGAGTGCTATCGCAAAGAGCTAATTGGAGAGTCTGCAGCAAAAGAAATATTAAATGCTATTGAAATAAATCTTGCGAACCTAATAAATGATTGTATCTCTGATGGTTATTTTTTAGAAACACCATCTCAAGGAATTTCATATGACCTTCCTCTTAATATTCTTGAAGAGATTTATGATTTCTGGCTAAACCTTTATAAAGAAAAAGATTTATTTGAAAAAGTAGTCGGCCTATTGATAATACGAAGAAAAATGAACTTTTCTCATCCAGCAATGATTAAAGGATTGAAAGGGTTTACAGGAGAATGGGTTAAACAAATTGAGAGCCTTCATCGATATAGGCCTCCTTCTAAAAAAACCTTTAATAGACAAGACCCAATGTGGGCAGACAGTGATCAACCTCTAGCTTAACTTCATTTCACAAAAGATAAGAGCTGGAAAGGTTTATCAAGAGAACCATATCCCGCCATTCTTGATGGCTTTAAGAAATTGTTGCTTTTTTTGAAATTGACTATCTAATAAACCTTTTAACTGAGGCATATCAACCTTGCGACTCTGTATAACTTGTATTGACAATGGCCATAGCTTAGATAGCAATGATCTTGTTCTTGTTCGAGCAAAAGCAGCCATCATTCTTAAGACAATTCTTTACTTAATAGCCAGTAATTTGCATTGGCTACTTTTTTATAGCTTTTACTTCAGAATTATTGTTTTATTAACCTAACAGCTTAAGACCAGACCAATCTAAAGGGACTACCAAGGGAGAATCTCACCGTTTGCATGCCAAAACAAACCGGTATTTTCTAAACTTAATGAATCAATTCGTTCAAGGAGTCCTTCTACAGATTGTTTAGGTGTTATTCCCTGCTGAGTAAATCCTGTCATACGTGTACTAACTAATCCTGGATGTAATAGAGCTACTGCTATTCCCTGAGGGATTAAATCAATTGCTAATGACTTACCAGCCATGCATAATGCGACTTTAGACATTCTGTATCCATAAGAACCTCCTGAAGAGTTGTCAGAAATAGATCCCATACGACTCGACATAAGAATTACTTTTGAGCCACAACTTAAATTATTAATGATCGCACGTGTAAAGCATAAAGGACTTAGTGCATTTACTTCGAATTGCCTTGTAATGCTCTCCGGATCAAAATTAGAAAAAGAATTCGCCTCTAATATCCCGGCATTTTGAATCAACACGTCAATCTTGACACCTTTCAATGTTTTTATAAGCCTGAGAACCGATTCACCTGAAGTAATGTCAACATCAGATTCAACTCTAACTCCAAGATCAAAAAGTTCTTTCTCACAAGAACGACAGGTCCCAATAACATCATCCCCTCTATTTTTTAATTGCTTGCAATATTCCAAACCAATGCCTCGATTGGCTCCTGTTACCAAATAAGTTGCCATGTCAAATATAAATCCTAATAAGGTTAATACCTTTTGCTAAATGCATAAAGGCGGTTACTCACACTCTAACAATGAAAAGAATTTTTTTAATAAATCAATTATTAATGATATAAGTTTACTAAACTAATAATGTTTTTAAAAGAGAAGTCTGCAATGATAGATAAATTTACTCTTGATGAATGCAAGAAATCCGCTGAAGTTTTAGAAATTAAAATTAGAACATTAGAACACGCAATCAGTCAATCAGAATCAATGATCAATGAATCAAAAATGGATGCCAAGTCACTTACAGTTTTAAGAAGAAAAATTGCGAGTTCATTTCAAGATCTGGAAACACTTTATCTGCTAAAACAAGAGAAAGTAGATAGACCTACTACTTAACTTATATATTGGGTTACAATTAAATTGATTTAACAACTTAGAGAATCATAGATATGAATACATCTAAACTCTTTGCAAAATAATATTTCTCATACAAAAGGAAGAAAGCGGATGACCAGACTCGAACTGGCGACATTCAGCTTGGGAAGCTGACGTTCTACCACTGAACTACACCCGCATTAAAAATAAATTGAAAATTAATTGCTCTTCACTGTAAGACACTCTCAATCTCAACAATGTCAAATCAATCTGCTTTTGAATAAAAGCAACAATCAAATTCTTATCTAAAGAAAGTCCAAGCAAAAGTAGGAAAAGGTAGTCAAAATCTATTTAAGTCATCAAAAACTGCTTTGGCAGATAAAAATCTCTCTGCCTTTATTTGGTCAGTCGCTGAGCTCCTACGTGACAATTATAAAAAAAGTGACTATGGCCAAGTGATTTTGGCTTTTACCGTATTAAGGCGTATCGATTGTGTCTTAGAAGCAGAGAAGAGAGGTGTATGTGAAAAAAGAACATCTCATAAAGCGCCTTCATTAAAGTCAAAAGCTTTTCGGCTTAATCAACCTGATGTTAATTCTTGTTCTCCTTCACTCCTGGGGCTTAAGGAAATAATTCTCGATGAAGGCTCAATTAGTAAAAACATAAATGCTTATATACAATCCTTTAGCCCTACTATTAAAGGTATTTTTGAAAGCTTTGAGTTTGAAACCCATATTGATCGACTTAACAAAACTAACCTCCTTAGCCAAGTCACACGAAAATTTACATTAATAGACCTTCATCCAACTACTATAAGCAATACTGAGATGGGAACAATATTTGAAGAGCTGATACGCAAATTTGCTGAACTTTCTAACGATATACAAGGAGAACACTTTACTCCAAGAGAAGTTATTAATTTGATGGTAAATCTTTTATTTAGTAAAGATAAAGAAGCGCTATTAGCTGAAGATATAGTTAAAAGTATATACGACCCAACTGCAGGTACTGGAGGAATGTTAAGCGTTGCAGAAGAACATATAAAAGCTATAAATCCATCCGCTAAACTTATAGTTTCAGGACAAGAAATAAATCCTGAGTCCTACGCAATATGCAAAGCAGATATGTTGATAAGGGGTCAGGATATTAATAATATCTGCTTAGGGAATACTCTTTCCCATGATCATCATGCCAAGAAGAAATATGACTATATGCTTTCAAACCCTCCATTTGGAGTGGACTGGAAAAAAGTCCAAAAAGAAGTAAAAAAAGAATATCGAGACAAAGGATTCTCAGGTCGGTTTGGGCCTGGCCTACCAAGAGTTAGTGATGGCTCATTATTATTTTTGATGCATTTGATATCGAAAATGCTACCAGCTTCTAAAGGTGGTAGTCGAATAGGGATTGTATTAAGCGGGTCACCAATGTTCACTGGCAGCGCTGGCTCTGGAGAAAGTGAAATAAGGCGTTATGTACTTGAGAATGATTACGTCGAAGCAATTATTCAATTACCTCAGGAATTGTTTTACAACACTGCAATTAGCACATACATATGGATTATCACTAACAAAAAAGAATCAAGTCGAAAAGGTAAAGTTCAATTAATTGATTGTAGTACCTTCTCAAAAAAAATGAGGAAAAGTTTAGGTAGCAAACGACAAGAGTTGAGAGATAATGAAATTTCTGAAATCACAAAAATATTTAATTCTTTTAAAGAAGTAAAAACAGAAGGAAAATCAATCTGTAGGATTTTAAAGACAGAAGAACTTGGTTACAAGCTAATTACAGTAGATAGACCTAAGAAAGACATTAAAGGCAACGTAATAACAATCCGTAAAGGGAAATATAAAGGCAGTACTCAATTTGACCCAGAACTACGTGATACAGAAAGTATACCATTATCTGAACCAGTAGATTCTTACTTTAAGAGAGAGATTCTTACACATTACCCTGATGCTTGGATTAATGAAGATAAAACAAAAATAGGCTATGAAATCTTATTTAATAGGTACTTTTATAATTTTCCAAAGATAAGATCACTAGAGAAGATTAATCAGGAGTTAAGAGATTTATTTAAAGTATTTTCTACTCTATCAAAACAAATTATAGAATGATTAATAACCTATTTAATTCCAATATATTAATTGATGCAGATGAACAAATTACCAATTTGACGGCAAAAAAAATATCTCATTTATGTAAAATAATTGGCAGTGGAACAACTCCTGATAAAAATGATGCTAGGAACTTCACAAAAGGAAATATACCTTGGATTTTATCTGGTGATTTAAATGACGGAATTATCGAAAAACCCAATTCTTATGTTACTCAATATGCTCTAGATAACAACCCTTCACTAAAAATTTATCCAAGAAATTCAATAATAATCGCTATGTACGGAGCAACCATTGGAAGAGTTTCCATACCAAAATTTTCTTTTACTGTAAATCAAGCATGTTGCGTCTTATCACCTTTTAATAAATGCGAATTGAAGTATTTATTCTACTGTTTAATTGGACTAAGACATGTCTTATTTTCCATGGCTATAGGTGGAGCACAACCAAATATAAATCAGGAGTTAATTAAGTCTCTAAAAATACTTTTACCTTCTAATTATGAGCAAAAGAAAATTTATAAATTTCTTGATCAAGAGATTATTAAAATCAACTTAGCAATCCAAAATCAATATAATTTAATCACATTACTAGATGAGAAAAAACAAGCTCTTGTTTTAGACGCAATCACAAAAGGATTGGATAAAGAAGTATCTATGAAGAATTCCAAACTCTTTTTATTAGGTAAAATTCCTAATCATTGGCAATCAAAGAAGTTATCGCAATTATTTAAAACAAGTAAGGGAAAGAATTCACAAAAGCTTACTAAAGAGTACTGTTCTAAAAATGAAGGAGATTACCCTGTATACAGTGGCCAAACTCAAAGTGATGGAATAATGGCCTACATCAATACTTTTGAATTTGATGCAGGTGAAAAAGGAGTCATACTTACTACAACAGTTGGAGCAAAAGCAATGAGTGTAAAGTTAATCAAAGGCCGATTCAACTTATCGCAAAACTGTATGGTAATTTCAGCAAAAGATAATTCATGCCATACAGCTTATTTTGAATATTGCTTTTCAAGTATATTCAAAATAGAGAAAAATAAAATCCCAATTCATATGCAGCCATCTTTCAGAAAAGAGGATTTCCAAAAAATAAGGATCCCGATACCACCGATTAAAGAACAAATACAAATTTCAAATTTCTTGCATAAAGAAGTAGAAAAAATTAAGCAAATGAATGAATCATCCAAATTATTAATATCTAAGTTAATAGATAAGCGCTTTGCTTTAATATCTTTCGCAACTTCAAACCAGATTGATCTTTCCTAATAATTCTTTTAATATTTATCAATGAGTAAATACTATTGCCCCTATTGCAATCCTCACTATCAATTTCACACTAGAAGAAAGGATGGGGCCTTAATTTGTGGGCTATGTGGTGACCCCCTAATCAAATCAAAATTAATAAAATCTACTCAATTATTTGCATTAATTGCAGCATTTGCCTTCGTTTCTCCATTAATTATTATGGTACTTACTTTTATTAACGATCAAAGGAATAATCATCAAAATAATTCTAACTTGCCTCTTGCAATGATTTTCAATTCAAAAAAGCACAATGGTTTTTAAGAATAAAAGACTGGACAAGTTTTTATTCTTATATATCGTCTCAACTACCTCCTCTAAAAGCATATAGGTCAATTCCCTTTAATTTTAAGAAAAACACCCCTATAAAAGCTAAAATATTCAGTCCTATAACAAAAAGCCATACTCGCCATGGTTGATTATTAGCAAATTTAGGAGTCTTCATTGAATTAATTTTAATAAAGAATAAATCTCTTTGTTTTACAAATAAAACTATACCAAAATCATAGCTTAGATAATTTTATAAGCTTTGCTTGAGAATGAAACTTTCATCATAAATATCTTCTAACGATAAATACTAAGGTATTTAATATATTTATAAAGTTACACATCAATATATTCTCAACTTAACTCTCTAATTATGTCTTTAAATTAGTAGTCTGAATAATTCCTCTAACGAAATCAGCGTTAACCACCTTTACTATCCCAGTATCAATATTAATCACCTGAAAAAGTGTGTTAATAGAAGGGTTTATAGAACTTCCAACTTGACTAATTATCATCCCTACCCACCAATCATCTGGGGAGGATTGCGGAGAAGAAAGCGCCACAAAATCACCACATTTAGCTGAAAGAAAATTCAATTCCTCATCAGAAGTAAGAGTCTTCGAAATAGGGAAAGCCACCTCAAAATCATCCCTAACTAGTACTTAAGTACTAGCCGAAATCAGCCGAGTCGTCAAGGGTCTCGCACGTGTCAGGGTTAATTACAGAAAGGGGCCTGTTAGGCAACCAATAAATTCACTTCATTAACAAAGAAATTCAAAACCTCTGGAGCAAGGGAGATAAAACACAGAAATTCTCAAAAGTCTGTTAATTGAATTCTGCAATTCATTTAAATTTGTCGGATAATAAAAAAATCTTTAACAACCGTTGAGAAGAACTGACCTTGGCACGCTTCATCCACACAGCAGATTGGCAGATTGGGAAGCCATATCTTCAAATAAAGGATGAGCAAAAGCGTTTCAAGCTTAGACAAGAACGGCTCAACGTTATTGGTCGTATTCGAGATAAAACAAGAGAGGTTGGATCTCAATTCGTCCTCATTGCAGGAGACTTATTTGATTCTCCGACGCCTTCGACATCTACTGTCACAGAAGTTTTAGAAACTATCGGGGAGATGCAAGTTCCAACATTTGTTATCCCAGGCAATCATGATCACGGGGCACTTGGAACAGTTTGGCATAGCAATGACTTCATTAAACACCAAAAACAATTGGCCCCAAACCTTAAGATTTTGCTTAACTCTCAACCAGTTGAGATTGAAGAAGCAGTAATTTTTCCTTGCCCATTATTACGAAATAAGAGCAATGCTGATCCAACTCTATGGTTAAAAACTTTGGACTGGAATTCAGTGTCCTCCTTAAAGCCAAGGATTATTCTTGCTCACGGTGGAGTTCATGAGTTCAGTGGACGTGATTACATCTTGGATGAAGAAGCTCAACCCAATGCAAACAACATCATTAATTTAAAAGAGGTTCCAGACAAAGAAATTGACTACATTGCCTTAGGTGACTGGCACAATCTAAAGCAAGTTAGTCAAAAAGCATGGTACTCGGGGACTCCAGAACCTGATCGTTTCAATCAAGGGGAGAATAATCAACGTGGTCAGATTTTAGAAGTAGATGTTTCCCGAAATGGGGCCGCACAAGTTAAAGCAATCCCTACTGGTCGACTTCAATGGCACAACATGAATTTTAAGTTTCATAGTGACGATGACCTTAACCGATTTGAACGCGAAATAGAAGCTTTAACAGCTGGTCGTGTTGCACGTGATTTGTTGAGGGTTGAAATAAGTGGCGAGTTAAGTCTTGCTGGCCATCGTAAATATGAGCTGTTAAAAACGGATTTAGAAAATAAATTATTGCGACTGCGAATTAAAGGAGAATGTCACCAAACGCCTAAATCAGATGAACTAGAAGAACTGACAAGGTCAACTGAAGATCCATTAATCGCTAAAGTAGCAAGTCAACTTCAAGAACAATTAAAGAAAGAAAAAGATCAAGCTTCTGAAAAGGCTTACGTTATTCGTATCGCACTTTGTCAGTTATACAAATTTGCTGGGAAAAATTAAATTTCTATGCGTCTTGTTAAGTGCCAAATAAAGAACGTCAAGACACATGATGATCTCACTGTGAATTTTTCACCAAAAATCACATTAATTGGCGGGAGAAACGAAACAGGAAAAAGCACCCTAATTGAAGCTATTCACAGAACCTTGTTTTTAAAGGCAACAGCAACTGGTGCCCCAATAGAAGCTCTTAGGTCAAAAATACATTTGGGTCACCCGACTATTCATCTCCAATTTGAAGCCAAAGGTCAAACATATTTCTTGAATAAGTGTTTTACAGGGGCATCAGGACAAGTCACTCTTCTTAGTGAAGAAACTGGTGAACAACTCTCAGGACAAAACGCTGAAGAATGCTTGGCAGGTATTCTTGGAGTAAAAGAATCCCTAGGGAGCCGTCAAGCAGGCAGTCTTTTAGCAACTCGCTGGTCACATCTTTGGGTAATGCAAGGGTCAGCAGGTAATGATCTTCTAAAGAATGAAAAAGAGTATTACGATTTTGATTCATTACTAATTCAACTGGAAAAAACTGGTGGTGCTGCTATTCAGCAATCAAATAATGATCAACGTGTCATAAAAAAAATTGAAGAGGCAATCGAAGAGAACTTTACTAGACGTGGAACCAAGAAAAACTCTCCTTATTGGCAACGCCAAAAAGAATTAGACAATGCAGAAAGTGCTCTGGAAATAGCAATATCTAGACTTGAAGAATATGAACAATCCAGTGAAGAACTCATTGAAATTACTGAAGAGTTGAATCATCTGCAAAATCTAGAATTACCCAAACTTCTTAAGCAGAAACATCTTGTGTCTATAAAAGCTGAAAACATCAAAAAACTTGAACGAGAAATAAATCTTGTTGAAAAGGAGTTGGAACCAATTGAATTACGGTATAACACATCACAAAAAGCGTTGATAAGCATTAGGCAACTTAAAGGTGATATTAAGAAAAAGGAGCAGGAACAGAAGGAATCATTCAAGGAACACAATCAAGAAAAAGCGCTTGAGAGCTTAATGACTGAAAAATTAAAAACAAAACAGGAAATGCATCACAAGCTAAAAGAAGATCTTGGACGAATCAATAAGCGACGCGAGGTGCTTCAAGTATTAGTAGATCAAGCACGCATTAAAGAATCAATCTCTAGGTTAAATACTGAATTAAATAAAATAGAACAGCTCACAACGAAACAAAAAGAGCTTGAACAGCAAGTAACTTCTTATTCAAAGATAAGTCGCTCAGACTTGCAAAAGTTAAAAGAATTAAATCAAAAAATTCGAGATAGTCGTACTCGGCAAAATTCAATGACAACAAGCGTCAAAATCATACGATCTAATCAGCCTATTCTTCTTAATGGTAAGAAGCTTCCGATTGGAGAAAAAGAGCAATTTAGTAAAACTTTTGAACTAGAAATTGGAGACAAGATTGCTTTAGAAATCACTCCAGGTGGGTATGAAACTCTAAGTGATGTACAATTTAAATATAAGGAGATGAAAAAAGAATATTCAAACCTACTATCTGAAAATGGCTTGCAATCATTGGAGTTTGCAGAGGAGCATTTTGAAACCAGGTTTAGTCTAGAACAGCAAATTGCAGCTCTAGACATAGCGACAAAAGAGAGTATTCAATCAAAAAAAGAGGAACTCGAAGAATGCAAACTAAAGGATTGGGATTTTGAAAAACAAATTCTAGCTTGTCTTAAAAATAGTAAGGAATTGGAAAACGAACAACTTTTATCGAACAATGTAATTGAACTCACCGAACTACAGCGCAAGGCAAAAAAGGCTTTTATTGATACATCTTCAAGCTTGAATGAATCAGAGCAAGATTTAGAAAAAACACAATCTACTGTACAGAAATTTAGAAGCGATCTAATAGAGAATGAAAGTAATTCAAAAATAATTAATGGGGAACTAATCTCTTCCAGAAAAATCCTTAAATCTCTTCAAGAAGAGCATGGCGAAGAAAAACTTTTAGAAACTAAAATAAACTCAATTAAACTACAACTTCAAAAATCACAAGATCATTTAACTAATTTAAAAAGTCAATTCAATTCATTAGAAAAATGTGATAAATCATCAGACTTATCAAGCATTGAAAACAGACTTAAATCTCTTGATCAAAAAAAAGAAGCCCTAATTGCCAGCAAAGGAGCTGCCAGAAGAAATTGTGAAACCATTAGCAATTCAGACCCTTATGCTGCTGTCGAAGAAACGAAAGTCAAGTTAGAAAATGTGGAAACTGACTTTAAAAGTCTTCAGAGAATAACAGATTCACACAAATTACTAAAAGAGCTTTTCAATAATGTTCAGTCAGATCTCTCAAGCCGTTATAGCGAGCCTTTAGCAAAGTCAATTGGAAAATATCTGCAACCTTTATTTTCAAAACAGCCCATAGCACACTTAAGTTTCAATCAGACTACAGGTTTCAGCGGTCTTCAAATGAAAAGAGGGAAAGAATTTTATTCCTTCGATCAATTAAGCGGAGGGATGAGAGAGCAACTATCAGCTGCACTACGTCTATCCATGGCTGAAGTGCTGAAACATGAACATGATGGATGTCTACCTCTAGTCTTTGATGATGCATTTGCAAACTCGGATCCAGAACGAATCCCCCATATCAAACAAATGCTGACAAAAGCTGTTAACCAAGGCTTACAAGTAATTATTTTGACTTGTGATCCGGAATCATACGCTTCATTCGCAGAACAAATATTTAGATTAAGCTAAGTCGTAACTCAATAAGAACCAAGTATCCATGATTTGATTTAGTTATTGAACTGACAATTATCTATAGTATTGATGGCATTAACATCGATTCTATTAACGCCATCTAATCCGGTCAGGCGAGTTTTTCTCAATCTTTTTGAGAAGGAGGAACATTAAAAGAATAGATAATGGGCCAGCAATAGCTACTATAGAAATAAAAAGCTTAATCCCTGGATCAAGTACAGCAAACAAACTATTCACAATTTAAATCCAAATCAATTTTCAAAACCATAACAAAACAATCCTATACTTACTTTTGTTTACCCTAACCCAGACCAAGAAGAAAGAAACGAGGGAATCGGAAGCTTAGAACTAACAGCCAAAAGTAGATCCATGTTGAACTTGTGAACAGATGGAATACTTCTGTCTAAAACAAAAATAGCTAGATAAGGAATATTCATAGCTATCTGCCATCTCCACTTAAAAGTAATCACTGACCAGATTTTCTTAGTATATTTTCTCTGACGATCTGAAAGAGCATCCCATCGGTCTAATCCCAACTGTTGAATTCGTTTAATCATGCCAGACTCTGATTGATTCCTTTGAGATTCCATTGCTGAAGAAAAGACAAGTATGTATTTATAGCGCATAAACTTTCAATTCGATTCAAATCCTGTAAATCATGCGTAAAAAATTAGTTTCATCCTCTTGTTAGAAATAATTGAGTTTTAGTCTCTGTTCTATTGTTTTTAATAATTTCATCAAACTGTAATTAGATATCTATTGTCTTTTCAAGGGATATATCTCTTGTTTCCATCAAAAGCAAAGCAAGTCGTCATTACGTGGGGTGAAAGAATGACAATAAAAGGGATCTCAAGAGACCAATAATGAATAACAGACCATCTTTAATAGTACTCTTTTTTTAATATTTCTATCCAGAAAGCTGCTTTACAAATAAATTTAGGCAAAGAATCTCTTCTAACTAAGACAAAATATATTCGCAGATTAGCCTCTGATCAATTAGGCTCTCTAAAATTTTATTTAATATTTTGGAATCAGAATTATTAGCAATTGTGTTTTCTGCAATATTTTCGCTTGGAGGCATATATGCCCTTATCTCTAGCTTCGGCAATGATGATGACGATCAAGACAGTGGTGGAACAGGTCTGCCAAGTTTATCAACCACCTATGCAACTACTCCAGCCTAGAATCAATTAGAGGTTAATTAAATACCTTCAATTTTCTCGCATCACAAAATCCATCAAAGATCTTCTCTATTCATCCAACTAATCCAACTTGCTGAAATCTCCTTAGGACAAACCGCCTCACATTCAAGATTATTACTACAACTACCAAACCCTTCTTGGATCATTTGTTTTTGCATGTTTTTTGTTCTAAGGGATCTATCTAATTGTCCTTGTGGCAACTGTCCTAAATGAGCAATCTTGGCAGCAACAAATAAGCTTGCAGAAGCATTCTTACAACTTGCTACACAAGCTCCACAACCAATACATGTTGCTGTTTGAAAGGCAGAGAAGGCCTCCTCCTGACTTACCAAGAAAGCATTGCCATCTGGCGGAGGAACTGCAGTGTCCACCGAACAGTAGCCTCCAGAGGCTATTACCCTGTCAAAAGGAGATCGATCTACAACGAGATCCTGAATTATCTGAAAAGCTTTTGCTCTCCATGGCTCAAGAGTTAGGGTTTGATTGTCTTTGAAATGACGAAGATACAACTGGCAAATAGTTGTAGCAGTGTTAGGCCCATGAGCTTGTCCATTTATAAGAAACCCACAACTTCCACAAATACCTTCTCTGCAATCATGTTCAAAATTTATTGGTCTCTCACCATTCAAAATTAATTTTTCATTAAGTTGATCTAACATCTCCAAGATAGAAAGATCTATAGAAAGGTTTTCCAAAACATATTCATCAAACTTGCCCTTATCAGCCTGCGAGTCTTGGCGCCAAATACGCAATTTAAGAGAGATTCTTCTTGTCATTTATAACTACGTGTATTTGGCTTGAGACTTGTAAAAGAAAGTTTCTCACAGTGCTTGATGGGTTTTGAATTTTCTACATACTGCCAAGCTGCAATATGGGAATATTCAGAATCATTCCTCATTGCTTCTCCTGCTTGTGTCTGAAATTCCTCTCGAAAATGTGCGCCGCATGACTCATTTCTCTCTAGTGCATCAGTAAGCATCAACAAGGAAAGTTCAAAGAAATCAGAAACTCTTAATGCCTTCTCAAGTTCAGGATTAGGACAGTCAACTCCGTAAGGGATTCGAACATCTTGATAGAACTGATCTTGCAAAAACCTGACCTCATTCAGTCCAGCTTCTAAACCTGTCTTGTTTCTTGTGATTCCACAACGATTAATCATTATCTCTCCGAGTTTACGATGAAACATATCAACTGAAACTGATCCTTGGATTTTAGTTAAATTAGAAATGCGTCTTCTTACTCTAGAAACTGCCTCTTTACAAGCGATATCTATTTCCTTTGATGAGTTTGAAGAACCATGTTCTGCTAACCATGTTGTAATAGAAGTAGGGACTATAAAATAACCATCAGATAAACACTGTAAAAGGGCATTTGCTCCTAAACGATTGGCACCATGCACAGTGCAATTAGCTTCGCCAATTACAAAAAGGCCAGGGATAGTACTCATTAAATTATAATCAACCCATAAACCACCCATTGTGTAATGAGGTGCAGGATAAATTCGCATAGGCATTTTAAACGGGTCCTCTCCCACTATTCGCTCATACATCTCTAACAAATTGCCATATTTAGATCTAATCACATCTGATCCTTTACTAAGGATTGCATCACGAAGGTCCAGATAAACAGAGCGTCCATCAATGCCCACGCCAAATCCCGCGTCGCAAAGTTCTTTGGTTCTACGTGATGCCACATCCCTCGGCACTAGATTTCCATAAGTGGGATAAAGACGTTCTAAGAAATAATCTCTTTCTTCCTCAGGAATTGATGATGGGCATCGTCTATCTTTAGCTAGTTTATGGAGCCAAATTCGACCATCATTCCTTAAACTCTCACTCATTAAAGTTAATTTACTCTGATAAGGTCCCCCAACAGGGATACACGTAGGATGTATCTGAGTAAAGCATGGGTTAGCAAAGAACGCTCCTTGGCGATGTGTTCTCCATATTGCACTAGCATTTGATTTCATCGAATTAGTAGATAAAAAGTAAACATTGCTATATCCCCCTGTAGCCAAGATCACTGCTTGAGCTCTATAAACTTCAATGTCACCATTAAGAAGATTACGACAAACAACTCCTCTTGCTTTGCCATTAACTTTAACCAACTCAAGAACATCTCTACGTGTTAGGAGTTCTACTTTGCCACTAGCGACCTGACGCATAAGAGCTTGATAAGCACCATAAAGTAATTGCTGTCCTGTTTGACCACGCGCATAAAAAGTCCTACTAATAAGTGCTCCACCAAAACGTCTTGTAGCAAGCGAGCCGTCATACTCTCTAGCAAAAGGAACGCCTTGAGCCACACACTGATCAACAATTGAGCTACTTATTTCTGCAAGCCTTTGGCAACCAGCCTCTCTCGATCTAAAATCACCCCCTCTCAAAGTATCCTTAAACAACTGATCAATTCCATCCTCATCTCCCAATCTCAAAGGTCTTGCAGCATTGATCCCTCCTTGAGCAGCAACGGAATGAGAACGACGAGGGCTATCATTAAATATAATTAATCTAATTCTATAGCCTTGTTCGGCAAGGGTTGCAGCCGCCGCAGATCCAGCCAAGCCACTTCCTACGACAACAATAGACATATCTTCCTTCCTTTCAGGTTTAATCGAAATAGATTTTTCCAAAATCCTTCCCCATGCACCTTTTAATGGTCCACTTGGCAAGCAGGGATCTAGAGAGTTACTCATCCAACCTGAGAATTTAGGATGTTGCCCCGTAGAAAAAAGGTAATCAAAATAAAGCCAAATGCAATCAAGATCGACATACTACGTCCAAAGGCTCGTATTAAGGAAGTGTTCTCAGTCGTTAACAACCCAAGGCTTCTATTAGCAGACTCAGCACCATGAAAGAGGTGAAGAAGTAAAGCAAGTGAACCGAGCAAATAAATTAAAAATGTAATTGGAGAGTGAAGAACTACTGACAGAGCAGAAATCTCTTCTCCACTAAGAGGCCTTGGGAAACGAACTTGCTCAAGATGAATCAAAATAAACGACAACAGCAAAATACCTCCAATAGGTTGAGTACGCGCCGCAAATACTGCAAAGAAATCTTTGCGCCGACTAGATAATGCTGAAGAATTACCTGACTGAGAATTAGCAATTACTTTTGAAAGCGTTAACCATATATGCGTAACAGCAACAACAAGCAATCCCAATTCAAAATACTTAAACCAAAAAGCTGAATGTAAGGTTGTTGCATAAGTTTCAAACATTAAGGGAGCAAACACCGCAAGAAACAAACCACCCAAATGAATGAATAGAAACAAAATTAATAATAGGCCTGAAATAGAAAGTAATTTTCTGGTCAAGGCTCAGACTCCTGAACAATGCAGTAAGGACTTCAAAAAATAAACTTCCCACCCAAATCAGCTTAACTAACCATCATGGTCATACAAAAAGTTATCTAATAATAAATAGAGCATCATCTAAAGATCAAATGAACGTTGATGGTCTAGCAATCATTTTTCGATAAAATCAAAACAATTAATAAAGGAGTCTTAGAAAGATATTTAAATGATTTACCAATCATTTAAATCATCTAATCCATAGCATGCGAAAAATTTCGCAGAGGTCACAATATTTTCTCCCTAAAGTCGCTCTAAACCCCAATTATAGCAATGTGTCTCAACGATCTGAGAAGCGCTATCTTATATGTATATCAACTAAATAATGGCAGTCAAGAACAGAGTGTTTTTTTAAAACGCATTAATTTTTAAATATTGATAGTACGAATTAAGTATTTAAGAGGCAAAATGAATGAACAAAGCTCGAAACCTCTACAGAAATGCTTCTTTCACCTCTTTTTGCAATGTACGGACAACCAGGCATCCCTTGGGATTTCTTCCTGCTTACCTTCTTTCATGCCTTATTTGTTATACCAGTTCATATAGTTCTTTTCCGCTGGAGAGCTAAGGACGGCTATTCCAGCTTCTATGCCAAGGATATTTATGTTGTAAAGGACTAAGATTCAATCAAAGCTAACATCTAAGTAATTTTAATAAAGAAGTAAATATCAAATACATTGCTATATCTTGCTTTTAGCGAGATATGTTTTTAATATCTTTTAATTTTGCTTGGATTTAGAATGCTTCCCATGATTATAATTTGAGTCATTAAGAAAATGTCTTAACGCAAAGAAAGGAGAATTTTGCTCTAATTGTTAATTTGAAAAGCCAAGGCATGCTCACTTAAAAAAGCAAAAAAGAACTAAGATATAAAATTAGATGATCAATAAATGAGTGAGTGGGTATGTCTATCTAATCCGAAATAAGGACCTGTACAAAATCGGTGTGACTCAGAATATTAAAAAGAGAATGAATGTTCTTAAACCAGATGAAATTATAAAAGTCCTATCTACAAATCAATATGAACAACTAGAAAGGAAGTTACATAAAAAATTCAAGGACGTTCGAATTCCTCAAAGTGAATACTTCAGATTAAGCGAATGCCAATTAAAAGTCTGTAAAAATGACTTGTCTATTTCTTCTTATAGAAGGGCTAGATGTAGTCCATGGCTGATTGGAGTGGTAGCAGGTTTAATTTCACCTATAACTTCCATTGTCTGGGGGTTCCGGCAGAAATCATGGAAATTAGCGGTCATGCCCATATCAACAGTTGCTATAGCAAGTTTCTTCTATGGACCTTTTGATTTCAATGAAAGAGTAAAGCATTTATTTAATGCCGGAGGTGGATTAATTGCTCTAAAAATTGCAAAGAGCAATAAGGATAAGGCCATTTAAAATATAATTATGAAGACAATTTTTTGGTTAAAGAATTTTCATACCTTCTTTAGTAATCAGCAAATCAACTTTCTAGAAACACCTTTCAAAAGAAGTGCAAATCTTCGCGCAATAATAAGCAATGGGAAAATGAAATTTGTTCGCTTCTTTGAGAAAAAAACAATAGAAAGAATTTTCAATAATGAATCTGAAGGCTTATCAATGCGGCTACAAATCCAATTAATAGCATTTGCCCCATGCAAAACTTCTTCATCTTTAAGAAGAATTGCACCATTATCAATATCATAGCCTCTATTTAATAAAGAAGTTATTTCAGGCAAATTCTCTCTTGCGTTTAGGATGGAAATATCAGGTAGACCACTTTTTAATTCAAGCAATTCAGCAAAATGCTTGCAAAATGGACACTCCCCATCGTAAATAAAAACAAGCTTAGAGTCCATTAGAAATTATTAGTTTTTTTAATTTTTGTTTTTGAAAGAATTTCATTTGAGTCTAAAAAGAAATCGCAAAGCCCTATTGGATTCAAAGCCAATTATAGAGACTACTTCACGCAAACTATTTCATAAAATGTCATTTAATGAGAACAAGGGGTCATATTCTTGCAATAAATCACTCAATGCGTGAAAATACTCACTGTGAGGAGAGAGCCTCCTTGTTCAGTGGAAACTAGGTAACACTGACTAAGGAGCTCAACGAAAAACCGCCTTTAAGGCGGTTTTTTTATTTCAGAACCCCAGTCTAGCTATTTTAAAACCGCCTTAAAGCTCTTTGGTCGCTCCCCAAATAAATTTACATTCAATCTTTTATGTTCACATATTAAACAAATTAATCATTTAATATGTCCCAAACTGAATTTGATAAAAATGGTCTTGATCAAGTAGGAATACATTGGTCTCAACACCTTGCAATGACACTAATATCCATACAAATATTTATACTTGCTTTAGACAAAGCAAGTCCTGATTTCCATAATTTTATTTTACATTGTTTGATAAGACTTCAATGCAGCGGATTAAATTGCAATGAGGCAATAGGATGAAAGATCATTTTTTGATAAAAAAAAGAAATTCCTTCAAACTATCAAAAAACTTTTGATTGCTAACTATGGGAACTGAAGTTTTCTAATAGGTATTAAAGATTTAAATTTCCCAAAGATGCTGAAATAAGTAGAAAATCTAATTTTTAAGAGCAATTTATGATTTTTAAAACGCATTCAGAAAAAAAATTTACTAGCCTCTCTGAACCTGTGAGTACAAGGTTCAAATGACTCAACGATTTTACGTTGTTCTTAATTCAATTCCAACTGGGAGTAGAGACTTGCTTGAATTTGCTTTTTTCTTAACCGTAGGGCTTACAGCAGGTTCATTAGGGTTGATATAAAAGCCATTGTTTAAATGACATCATATTTAAAACGGCTTTATTTGATAGCTTCAAAACCAACCCCCTAAAACCATCTGCAAATCTAAATCTGGCTTTAGAAGGCAAAACTATTCATACTTTCCGATTAATCCAACTAAATAAGAAGATATAATGTAAATCTCTTATTATTTGATCTGTAAGTTTGTATGCTCTCCGGATAATCAATGCCATGCCTTGGCTTTTCTTATGAATTTTTTATCTACTATCGCGCTAGGTGGTTTTACACCCTCTGCAGCAGCAGCTGGAGTGATTTCATTAATTCTTTTTGCAGTCGTGGGAGCAATAGCAGGTCCCAATCTCTCGAAATTTGATGTTGAAGACAACGGTTAAATAAGAATTCTCAGAGATTTTGGCATTTTAAACAGTAGAAGCTTAGTCAAATAAACTAAGCTTCTACTGTTTAAAACCCTTTTGAGAGCTTTGCTTCTCTCTAAAATGCATCCAATACTTACTACAAGCAGCCAAGCAAACCTTCTATATGCAGCTGGTTTAGCTTTAGGACTTATTGGCAGTTATTTCTTCGGAAGGCTTGTAACCTTTTTCTTTCCAAGGAATCCTTTAATTAGAAAAGCTAAGAAAGATGATTGAAGCGATCATTTTAATGAATTAATTTTTTAAATTTTGAAACTCTTCTCTCATGCTATGAGCTACTAAGAAAGCAATAAAACTACTTTCATGGATCAAACTAAAAGTTTGAGCAGAATATCAGCATATAGTTATAAACTTAAACCCAATAATTCCCAGAAATAGATTTCATCAATTACAGATTAAAATAGCTATCATGCTTACGATATAGACATTCCCATTTATTTAACTTAAGCTATAAGAAACTTAAAAAAATTGTTTCATATACAATATCCTTTCCCGTAATTTTTAGGACTTTCAAGGGAAAGAAATGTTTGCAATCAAGGTATTCATATAAAATTAACAGCACATTTTGATTTCTTGGGAATCAATTTTGAACAAATTTATTTATTCAATGGAAGCTATTAAAAAACTCGTTAAAGTAGACTTGATTCATCAGTTTTGTCCCTGAGGCATCATATCTCTAAAAGCATCTTTATCATGACTTTATCACCTGAATTTGCAGAAAGATGTCGAAAAGAGGCTCTTAATAAATATGAGGATGAAAAGCAGAAATTTAGTATCAAGATGATGATGATGGGATATTACAAAGTTAAATCACTTTCAAGTGATGAGGGGCTAAAGAAAATAAGTCAGATAGATAGCAAAAGGCAAAGTGATAAGGGTTTTAATGAAAGGTTTAGTGAGAAAATGTGGGCATATACAGAAGAAGTATGGTCCCAAGCATTAGAGCAGTTGATCATCAAAATCTCTAAAGAATATGGCCTGAAAGAAGAGCAAGACATAAAATATATTTCTAAAGTATCTGAAGAAGATCCCAAGCTTGATTTTTTTGTATAAAGCTAAACAATTAAATCAGCTTCTTATATTGATTAACAGTTGAAATTAACAAATTGCTTATGAGTAGAATTATTCTCTAATTAGACCTTAACTACTTATTCTTATAGGGAAGGTCATAATCAGCCTTATTTATAGGGATCCAACTCCAATCAGTACAAATAGTGATGTGATAGCTAATCAAAAAAATTCCCATAAAGGCGTTAAAAGAATTGATATGAGATATTGGAGCCAAGGTTAATTTTACGTTTTCTTCCCATAAGCATAGAAAATAGTTCATTAATCCGTGGAATTTGATTTACCAATCCTCAGACTCTAAAAACTGATGACAAAGAAATACAACTCTAAAGATTTAATGTATGACGCAGCATATATTGCCGTCTTGATAGGGATTCTGCTTATTGTAATAGGCTCATTCCCTGAGTTCTTTGGGAAAATCCTCCAAATAATTAAATTTTGAATAATGAAAAAAAGTATTCCCCTATTCCTACTTACTCCAATTTTATTGGTGTTTATGACTAGCTGTCAGTCTGAAAGAAAATCCAAATACAAAGAATGCATGAACTCAGGCATGGAAGAATTGTATGGAGAGAATCTAACTCCTGATTTCTGCGAATGCTTCACAGAGGGTCAAATGGTTGGGGAATCACCTTTCGAGACAGGCAATAGATGCGCAAAGCCTATTATTGAAGAAATCTTCAATAATTCGAAAGATACACAAAATCGAAAATCTGTTCAATCAGAGCTTAAGTGCATTGGCATAGAAGAAGAATCATCATTTAAAGCTAGTTTTCAAGAAAAAGTTTGCTCTGAATAGATTTTCTATACTCAAATATTTTTCTCTAACTTTTTAAAATCAAAATATAAAGATTAAAAAACAACATTTGCTTACGCAAAACGACTAGTTTCTGGCCAGCTTTTCCACAGGCTATTCGTATTTTTGACAGGCAATCTAGAGAAAAGCTCAAATTTCAAGAAAAAGACCCTAGGGATAGCGTCCCAAGGGTCTGGGTGATGGGGATACTATTTATAACTATATTCCTTTCGGTAGGCAACCCCTACTACTGATAGGGTCATGAAGGCAAAGAATCGTTAAGAGAATTCTATATCTAGTGTCAATAGTACTCCCAAGGCCAAAAATACTTGCTAAGGTTTTGAAAAGTCTGGGTGATGGGGATCCCTCAGTCTTTCTGAAGCCTCCTTCTCCATAAGATAGGGGCTTTTTTATGTGCTTCTTTGAACGACTAATTTTTTATTGCAATCCGACAAAGGAGTTTAACTATTAATCAATAGGTACAAATAAGAAGGAAGGCCCTCAGAATAAAAATTTTCTATGGCTAGAGGCCTATTGAGAAGTGCAAAAATTAGCCCTAATGTTTTTTGTAAAGTAAATTACGCAAGAAATCTATCAGACACTTTTAAACCCAGCTATATCAAAGACTGAGTATCAAACCAAAGTTCTGCTAAAACCATTATGAGTCAGGCAACTTTGGAAGAAATATGTGAACCATTTTTCATCCTTAGCTCATTTCGCATATCAAACAGAAAAATTATCGTAAAAGGACAAAACAACACTCCTGCTATTGGAACAATTAAGTATTCGAATGCCATAAAATTATCACTACTAGTACTAATAGCTAGATCAAACGAAATTGCAACTGGAGAATTTACTTAAAGTCAATTATTATGCCAGCGAACTGATATCGTCTCTTCGGCTAAAATATCATCAAAGAATTGTCTACAAAGTTCTTCCATCCTTAGTTTCTTCAAGCCCTCAATATTTTTAAGATCTTCTTTATTGAGTTCATAGGATATTGTCACGTTATCGGCTTCATCCACATTAGATTCAACCCCGATTGCATCAGCAAACTCTTTGCAGTCAATTTCCTCAGAACCAAAAGTAAAAGTTATTTTCATTAGCATTAATGCGGACTAATTGAACATAAGAACAAAAAGCAACTATAAGCTAATAAAAATAGTAAAAATTTATCTCCAGGGAAGTACTTTTGATCATTGCAGAAATTAATAAAGATGTTAGAAAAGCTTATCTTTTAATTAATTGTCCTTTCAATGGATCGAGCGCGCATGGCCTCCTCGCCACTTCCTAAAGGTGTAACCGGTATAAAAATTATTCCTAGAGAATGGGGTATAGAAAAATGCTATAGGCTCCCTAGCGGTTCTGAGGTGAGTATGTCAGTACGCTTTGATTCCTACTTTCGCTCATAAAAACTTCATTGTTCTTATAAGCGTAATCTAAAGGTCAAGGTCAAGATGATTGGCTGCTTTTACTAATCGCTCATTTTATCTGTATATAGAATCTGATGCTTATCTGAGATAAACTAGAATCCCATAGAGGCTTTAAATCGATCATTGCTCATAATTCAAGCTATAAAAAGAACTACTCTCCATTAGTTAGATATCAAGTAATTCATGGCAGTACAGAAGTCTAAAGACGCTCAACCTTGTAGACAATTTGATGCTCTGTACAAAAGACATGGAAATCATGCTCTTCATCATCCTCTATTTCACAGGCCTATTGAAACCCTGTTCGTAGATAGATAACAGTAGTCTAGGAGAAACAAACCTTGAGAACATAACTACAGTTGGGTCTCATGTGCTACAAGAATTAGAAATTGAATACTTCCGGTTATTGAAAAGTACTGTTACCTAAATCAGTCAATTAAACGTAACGCTGAAAATCAGACATCCCTCAACCTAAGTAAGCTATTTAAAGAATTAGAGAAACCATAAGACATCTTAAAAAGGTGAGCAATATATATCTTGAACCTATTAGAGGATATTCATGCTATGAGGTCAAGCTACACCCTCTCAAATTCCTAACGTTTGACAGCAGTATTACTACATAACTGAATAAAGATTCTATATGGGCTTGCCTAAGGCATCCAAAGAGCGAAATCTAATTATCAATATTGATAAGAGGACGGTCAGCATCCTCTCCATGCAACTTCTTTTTGATTGACCGTGCTTTCTTATAAAGCTCCATAGTTTCCCTCCTACCTAAAGCTTCAGCTGCTGCAAGCATTGTGTTTGCATACTCTTTATTTAATTGTCTTGTTGTCATAAAAAATTACTCAATGAAGTTTGTCCAATTAATGATTTGGTCTAGCCAATATCACATCTGCTTGAGAGTTCTATCTCTAGCAAGATCTCATCTGAGATTGATAGAAGATAACATAAATTGGACATATAGAAGGTGTTGACAGCACCCTAACGAATAGACTAGTATACTTGTACTACTACAGACAGTCCATGGCCGTGCCTTCTTCGCCTTATGCAGTTTTCCGTGCATCTGACTTGAGTCCTGTAGTAGCACAACCTATTGGACTAAGACAATGTTTAAGAGTTCAGCCCAAAAAGTACTCCTCAAAAAGCGATCTGCGAAAGAGAGTCGTAACTATCTCGAAAAAGGAACTCTTAGAATGTCACGTTCAGCTTGCGTTTGCATGACCTGCCAACATTTTCGCTATTCATGCGATAGATATTCCCACACAATTCTTACTTGTCATGCCCATCACCGCCTTATTCCACAAGGTTCACATTTGACCAGTTCATGCCCTCGCTGGCACAAAAATTTTGAAGATAAATACACTCTTTGTTCTGAGGTTGCTTAACAAATGACTAAAGATCAACTTGCTCTAAAAATCTCCTTAGCGATGCATAAGCCTCCTAATGCACGCCTAGATACCTTTAACGAATATCTCAGTACCTATCAGTGTTTATGCAATTATTTTCAAGAGCTTTCAATGGAAGACATGGCGGGAATTGCCAATCAATATAGTGTAAAAGTTTAGTCGTCTAACATCTGACATGACAGCGGTAGTATCTTCGATTTGATCTATATACCCTATTTGTGGTAGAGGTTGTATATAGGAATTAACTACCTGTATGTCTCAACTAACTATCAAAGTGAGTGCGAAGGCTGAGGCCATGATCGCTACTCTACAAAAGGAAATCTTTAATCGTCGACGCAAGAAAATCACTGCACAGGGTGTAGTTGAATCTCTTGTGGAAAGCGGAGCAAAGTCTCAATCCGACAAACGCTATGCATCTTCTTGGAAAAATCTAATCAAGGACATAGAAAAGGCTGCCAAGCAAACTGAAAAGCACGGCAATAAGCCTGCAAACGTATCAGCTGAAGAGTGGGCAATGCTTCTTGCTCATCGCACGCGTAGCGCTAAAAAAGCTCCCGCAAAGAAAACTGTCAAAAAAGCCTCTTCTGCTAAAAAGACAACTGCCAAAAAAGCTGTTGCAAAAAAAGCTGTAGCTAAAAAAACAACTGTCAAAAAGGCTTCTTCTGCTAAAAAGACAACTGCCAAAAAAGCTGTTACTAAAAAAGTTGTTCCAACAGCAACAACAGTTAAACCACGAAAAGCGAGACGTGCGAAAAGGGCACCTGCCAGCAAAACAGCTATAGCAAAATAATTCTCATAGTCAGACCGACACAAGCGGCATGAGAGGTGCAATGCCTCTCACTGACATTTTTAATAAATGAAGCTAGAGTTAAAGAAATCTTTAATTCGTTGATTAAGGTTTTTGTATTGAATTTTCCTGGGGATGCTCGCTTATCTTCCTAAGCAAAGACTCAAGGATGCCATTAAAAGCACTATCCGTTGTTCGGAATCTAAAAGTGATTAGTTAGATTGCGAATATCTCAACTTTCGCAGGGATTAGTCCCCAAAATTCTGATCATCAGTTATTGATATTATATATATAATGAATAGAAAAGTTAAAAAATTGTTTTTATCTAAGCAACCAAGCAGAATAAATTTGATTGTAACAAGATCAGATACTGTAGGGGGAGTACATACTCATATTCTAAATCTGATAAAGACACTTGAATCTTTTAATTGCTCTGTTCATGTTATAACTGGAAATAGTAAAAAGGCCTTATTCATAAAACGACTTGATAAACTTTCTATAAAATATACTATCAACCCATATTTAGTACATCCAATTTCAATATTTAATGATGTACTTGCCATTCTATGGCTAACAATATTTACTATTCGATCACCTAAATCAATATTATGGTCTCATTCAAGCAAAGCTGGAATTATTTCTAGAATTGCAGCTTTCATAAGCATGACACCTTCTATACATACTGTGCACGGATGGTCATTTGTTGCGCCTAAGAGAAAATTAACTAAGACTATATATCTAATACTCGAGCGAATCCTCTCTGTGATTACTAAAAAATTTATAGTTGTATCTGAATTTGATTACAATTTAGCCTTAAAGAAAGGCTTTCCTTATAGAAAGATAGATTTAATTCATAATTCTGTAGATCGAAAATCATATAGAAATAGAGCTATCAATGCCAAAGATTCAAAGGTTCGATTTATTATGGTTGCCAGATTTGACAAGCAAAAAGATCATTTAACAGTTCTAAATGCATTTTCCTTACTATCTCATTACGATAATTGGGAACTTTATTTTATAGGAGACGGGCCTTTATATGAGAAAATCTACCAGTACGCATCAACCCTAAATATAGCCGATAAAATTATATTTGGAGGTCATGTCAGTAATGTAGAAAAATATTATTCTCTTTGCAATGTGTTTATTCTATCTAGTCATTGGGAAGGATTCCCAATGACATCTATTGAAGCTATGAGTTATTCATTACCTTTAATTATATCTGATGTTGGTGGATCTAAAGAGGTTGTAATTGATGATTATAATGGCTATATTTTTAATTCTAAAGATTATCAAACTCTGTCTAAATACATATCAAAATTTCTTGAGGATCCCAACATTTGTATATCTATGGGGAAGGCCTCTCTTCGTATTTTTGAAAATGCCTTTTCAGATAGAATAGCATCTGATAAAATCAAATTAACTCTTGAGAGTGTACTTAATTGAGAATTTTGTTTACTGGTCTAAGTGGCTTAACAGGATCTCATCTTGCAAAACTTTTACTTAAAAATGGTCTAAGCGAAACTGATCAATATTTTTGCATTGTTAGATCTGCTCTGTCTAGCTATATATCTTTGCCTTCAAGGGTATTATGCAAAAATAATTTCTTTTATGGAGATTGTGAAGACGAGATTTTTTGTACTTCAGTTATTAAGACAGTTCAACCAGACCTTGTTGTACATTTAGCTCAAATGAAATTGCTACCAGTCATACTTAAATCTACAATTTCCCTAGGCATAAAGCCAAGAATAGTTGTACTAGGGACTACAGCTGTTTATTCATCATTTATGTCATGTTCCCAGCCTTATAAAATTGCTGAAAACTTCCTAACCACTAATTGGGATAACTTCCTTGTCATTAGAAGTTCAATGATTTATGGACATCCCATAGACAAGAATATGAATAAATTATTCCGATATGTAAAAAGAAGGTTTCCCATACCTATCCCCAACGATGGTAAAGCCCTTTATCAGCCAATATTTTATAAGGATCTAGCTGAAATCATTTACAGCTTATTGTTCAAACAGCAACTTAAAGGCTACTATGATTTGCCCGGACCAGATACAGTTTCACTGAAAGCAATTATCAGGTTGATCTCCTCTAAGTTGAAAATGAAGCCAATTACATTTTCTATTCCAATAAAACCTGCTCTTTATACTATGCAACTGCTAGAAATAATTGCATCAAAATCACGTATGAGCTTGCCTATAAACTCAGAGCAAATACTTCGTTCTTCAGAGGACAAAATTTGTGACTCTAGTTTAAAATCTATTTTACCAAGTTATCAATTAACAAGTATTGATCAAGGGTTGGAAATTCAAAAAACTAAAATGAATATAGATTAATTTAAAGTGATTAATCTATTTATTATTCCTTTACTATGTTCATTAATAATTATAGGCCTAACATTGCCTTGTTTTCGCAAGCTGGTAATTGATACTCCAGATTTTCGAAGCTCGCATAAAATCCCAACACCAACAGCTGGTGGATTAGTCTTTACTACGATCTCTTATTTATACTTTTATATAAATGATACTTTTTATCCATTTTATCTACTCCCTATAATAGCAATAAGCCTGATAGATGATTATAGGAAAGTATCTTCATTAGCACGTTTTAGTACACAACTAATAATAGCTTCTATAGTAGTTCATCAATCTCCTTTATACAAAATAATACTAAGCTTATCTCCCATTTATATAGCCTATCTTATATATTTATTTATTGTTCTACTATTCCTTACTATTATTAACTACGTAAACTTTATGGATGGACTTGATGGACTTGTAAGTGGTTCTTTTATAATAATCTTCTTATTTATATCTATATTTATCTCAACTTCATTTACTCCTGTTGTAGCATCTCTTATAGGGTTTTTTATATTCAACAAGTCTCCATCGAAAATATTTATGGGGGATATTGGAAGCACTTTTCTAGGAGGTCTTTATATAACCTCTCTTCTTTATAATGCCAATTTAATTATATCATTAAAATTATTAATAATTTCAGCCCCGTTATTATTGGACCCATTCGTAACGCTAATAAGAAGATTTATAGCCAACCAACCTATCTTTAAACCTCATAAACTTCATCTTTATCAAAGACTACACCAAGCAGGTTTTTCCCATTCTAAAGTAGCAAGTATATACATAATTTCCATTCTTCTTCTTGCATTATCTATCTTCACCTTGCAGCTGCATCAATTCATAATCATCTCTTTGTTAGTTCTTTTACTATTCTTGTTCCTAGAAAAATTCTATGCTACGCCATTTACTATAGCTTCTAGTAATCTTTATAAATCTAATGAATTTAGAAAACAAAATTCATATGATTGATTCATTTATTACTGTAAATTAATTGTTATATCCTTGAAATTTACCATATATTGAATATACATATTTTGTTTATAAATGTCCGTAAGCGCTACCCACTAACATGAGAAGCCTCTTTAATCATTCTCCATCAGTATATAGACTAGGTCTTTTCCAAAGAAGGGCTTGCCTTTTTGCTATTGATATCTGTACTGTTTTTATAGCATACATTTCTGTTAATTTCTTACTCGTAATAGAAACTAAGGGATTCCCATGGATATTAATTAATAGCCTCTGTCTAGCACCTCCCATTTTTTATTTTACAGGTCAATATAAATCTCTTACTAAATACTTGGGTAGTAAGACAATATATATTCAGGCTACAAGAAATTTTCTACTAGTAGCTCTAACAGCTATAGCTAGTTATTTTTATGCAGATAATATACCTTCATTTAATTTCTGGGTTCTTTACTGGTTCTTCCTAACTGTTTTCATAGCAATAATAAGAGTTGCTCTTAGAGACTTGCTTCTTGAACTAAAGCTAAAGAGAAACCATAAATTACCTCATATTGCAATTTATGGTGCTGGTGAAGCTGGAGCACAATTAGCCGCATCAATAAGGCTGTCTAAAACATATCTCTTGAAATTTTTTATTGATGATGATTCAGAGTTATGGAATAGGGACCTCAATGGTACTCCCATAATTCCTCCTAGTTTAATAAAAAATTATATTACCTCTCTTGATAAAATATTTATAGCAATTCCCACGATAAGCTCTACAAGACAAAAAGAAATTCTAGGATTTCTTAAAAAGTACAATTTAGAAGTCTCTATAATTCCTACATTATCAGACATAACTTCAGGCAGAGCTAGGGTTGACCAACTTCGTCCAGTAGCAATTGAGGATTTATTAGGCAGAGAGATTGTCCCTCCAAATAAAGACATTTTAGGAGACGGTATTCAGCAATCTGTTGTTTGTGTAACTGGTGCAGGTGGTTCAATAGGATCTGAACTTTGCAGGCAAATTATCAAACTTAACCCATCAAAATTAATTTTATTCGATCATAGTGAATTAAATCTCTACAATATCAATCAGGAGCTTCTAAGTGACATTAATCAGAACCAAAATATATATACTGTTCTTGGTTCAGTGACAAATCTATCTTTAGTTAGGAAAGTATTCACAGAACATCAAGTAGATTTTGTTTTCCATGCAGCTGCTTATAAACATGTTCCATTAGTTGAGTCAAACCCTTTATCAGGATTAGTTAACAATGTTTTATCTACAAGAAATTTATGTAATTTATCTAGACAATGTGAAGTAAAAAAGTTTGTCCTTATTTCGACAGATAAAGCTGTAAGACCAACAAATGTCATGGGAGCAACAAAGCGTTTAGCCGAAATTGTTGTTCAAGCGAATGCAGAAGAAGCAGAATCATCATCCTATGAATCCAATTCAGGAAAAACTTGCTTTTCAATTGTTCGCTTTGGAAATGTTTTAGCTTCTTCTGGTTCAGTAGTACCGCTTTTTCAAAAACAAATTGCAGCAGGTGGTCCGATCACTATTACTCATCCAGATGTAATTAGATACTTTATGACTATCAGGGAAGCTGCATTATTAGTTTTACAAGCTTCTGTTCTTGCCGAAGGAGGTGACGTATTTCTCTTAGATATGGGCGAGCCTCAAAAAATAAGAGATTTGGCAGAACAATTGGTTAAACTTAGTGGTTTATCTATTAAGTCTGACATTAATCCAAAAGGTGATATAGAAATGGTATTCACAGGATTACGTCCCGGCGAAAAGCTATTTGAAGAACTTCTTATAGACGCCTCATCAGAGCCTACTAAACACCCACTGATTTATCGTGCTATCGAAAGATTTATTCCTTCAAAAGAATTATGGCCTCAACTTGATTCTTTAGAAGTTGAATTAAATTCACAAAATGAAGCTAAATCTATTGAAAGGCTTATTAAACTTGTTCCTGAATTTCAATTTAAACCTAAAGGAAAGTCCAATTAGGAGTGAGAAATTGAATTATTAATAAGCAAATTTTAATAGCTTATTAACCAGTGATATCTCTATTGATTAGATATATATATTGAATTATCTTTAAATATTTGACATAACAAAATAATCCAATTCAATATGAATATTATAAACTCACAAAATAACTATTTGTTGCTTGTTTCCATTCTTATCCACTCTCTATACCACTGACGATCGTCAAGCCATCTTATAACAGGCCAATTAATGAGTATGGCTGCCATCAAAATCAAATAAGGTGAAAATGTTGCAGAGCTAACGGCAAAGAGAGCAGTTGGAACTACCGTCATAATGACCGAAGTAAGCAAGGCTCTTCTTGAAGACATTTTTTTTCTCATCTCTAAATTATATATGTTTTATTACAAGTTTATTATTTTAAATAATTTTGATATCACTTCGAGTTTCCAAATCAAATTTTATCTTTCATTTATATCTTATTTTATGCAAGTAGAATTAATGGTAATTTGATTGAAATAAGTCGGTAGCTGTAATAAGTTTTCTTTTATTAACAGCCTTTTGAGAGTTAGTATTTTCTTTAACATTGCTACTATCGTTAGCAAGATCAACTTTATTCAAGGTCCTACTAGCATTTGCAGTTGATGATTCATTGGTTCTATCACTAATATCAGGAGCAACATCAACTTTAGTCAAAGTCCTACTAGCATTTGCAGTTGATGATTCATTGGTTCTATCACTAATATCAGGAACAACATCAACTTTTTTCTGAATTTGAATGGGTTTAGACTCTAATTCAAAGATTCCACTAATAAATTGGAACCTACCATGAGATAAAGCCAAAGGGGTGAATGCCAAAAATGTCGAAATAACTATGACAAGGAAAAGAATCGAAGATAATTGAACTATTGGTTGCCAAAAGAAAGATACTTTTGCTAGTTGGTCTAATTGACTTGAAGATTGCCCCTTTTTAGAACCAAGCTGCAAGTAAATATCATCTGTAATCCAGCCTTTGTTTGCAGAACGATAAGGCGATTCCGACTGTGCAAAGTCTACAATCTCTTGAATTCTCTCTCTAAGCACTTAGTTATAATTGCAGATAGAACACCATTGAAGCATCCAAAAAGCCTTTCTAAATCTAGATGTATAAAAATAATACTTCAGACAAACTAAGAGCTTGAAGAAAGTTCAACTAAATCAACTTACAAAGAAAGCCAACGCTGTCATCAAGATTGTAGAAGCAACAACCCCAAGAGTAACCAGTCCAAGGACTTTACCTGTATCGACATAAATAGAAATCTTCAAGAACTCATTTCGTTGATCTCTCTTTTTTTCAGAAACTGTCTTGAGTTTGCTTGTTGCCAAGACCTGATTTAAGGCTGTCTTTCTTTCAGCTGCTGCTTTTTTATCTGCGGCGGCCTTCCTTTCTGCTGCTGCCTTTTTATCTGCAGCGGCTGTTCTTTCAGCTGCTGCTTTTTTATCTGCGGCGGCCTTCCTTTCTGCTGCTGCCTTTTTATCTGCAGCGGCTGTTCTTTCAGCTGCTGCCTTTTTATCTGCGGCGGCCTTCCTTTCAGCTGCTTTTTTATCTGCGGCGGCCTTCCTTTCAGCTGCTTTTTTATCTGCGGCGGCCTTCCTTTCAGCGGCTGCTTTTTTATCTGCGGCGGCCTTCCTTTCTGCTGCTGCCTTTTTATCTGCAGCGGCTGTTCTTTCAGCTGCTGCTTTTTTATCTGCGGCGGCCTTCCTTTCAGCTGCTTTTTTATCTGCGGCGGCCTTCCTTTCAGCGGCTGCTTTTTTATCTGCGGCGGCCTTCCTTTCAGCTGCTTTTTTATCTGCAGCGGCCTTCCTTTCAGCGGCTGCTTTTTTATCTGCGGCGGCCTTCCTTTCAGCTGCTTTTTTATCTGCAGCGGCCTTCCTTTCAGCGGCTGCTTTTTTATCTGCAGCGGCCTTCCTTTCAGCGGCTGCTTTTTTATCTGCAGCAGCCTTCCTTTCAGCTGCTGCTTTTTTATCTGCAGCAGCCTTCCTTTCTGCTGCTGCTTTTTTATCTGCAGCGGCCTTCCTTTCAGCGGCTGCTTTTTTATCTGCAGCAGCCTTCCTTTCAGCTGCTGCTTTTTTATCTGCAGCGGCCTTCCTTTCAGCTGCTTTTTTATCTGCAGCGGCCTTCCTTTCAGCGGCTGCTTTTTTATCTGCAGCGGCCTTCCTTTCAGCGGCTGCTTTTTTATCTGCAGCGGCCTTCCTTTCAGCTGCTGCTTTTTTATCTGCAGCGGCCTTCCTTTCTGCTGCTGCTTTTTTATCTGCAGCGGCCTTCCTTTCAGCGGCTGCTTTTTTATCTGCAGCGGCCTTCCTTTCAGCTGCTGCTTTTTTATCTGCAGCGGGATTCCTTTCAGCCACTTGTTTATCCAAAAGTTTTTAATTATTCAAGCACTCTTACCCTTTATCAAACTGACTCTGCCTTAAAAATCCATCATTTGCAGTTTATCAAAAAGTCATTGATTCAATAAATACGCTACAGCCTCCTCTTAAAATTAGTTGCCCCAGAAGTTTCCGTTGATTAACGCTTATAGGTTTTAAGAAGTAATTATCACAACTAATGATGAAGGAGAAAGTAAAGCCTTTGGGTTAGTTCTTTCGCTAAATAGAATTTCTGTTAAAGATTATTGAAGAAGCAATCAATGAAAATCAAAAGATTTTTTTCAGGGATGATGACTCTTTCCATCCTATTGACTGGATGTGCAAGCACTGGTGAAAGGAATGCGTCTAGGCTTCAATTAATCAAAAAGCGAAATTCACTAATATGTGGAGTAAGCGGAAAAATTCCTGGATTCAGTTTTCTTGAGACCGATGGCACATATCAAGGATTGGATATAGACATTTGCAAAGCATTTGCTGCAGCTTTTATTGGAGATTCAAAAAGAGTTCAATACAGGCCTTTAACAGCAGCAGAAAGGTTCACAGCAGTAAGAACTGGGGAGATAGATTTGCTATCAAGAAACACTACTTTCAATCTCAGTAGAGATTCCATAGGAGGGAATGGACTTACTTTTGCCCCTGTCATCTTTCATGATGGGCAAGGGTTGATGGTTAAAAGAAATAGCAGAATCAATACCATAGAAAGCCTTGCAAACAAATCAATTTGTGTTGGATCAGGAACCACAACAGAGCAAAATATCAATGATGCATTTGAAGCAATATCACTTCCTTATACTCCAATTAAATACCAAGACTTAAATCAGGTGGTCGCTGGATATTTACAAGGTAGATGCTCAGCAATGACATCAGATCGATCTCAATTAGCTGCTGCTAGATCTGGATTCCCAAAGCCCGAAGATCACATTATTCTTAATGACATTTTAAGCAAAGAACCACTCGCACCTGCCTCCTCAGGAGGCGATCAAAAATTAAGTGATGCTATGCGATGGGTAATTTTCTCCCTTATCTCTGCTGAAGAACAAGGCATAACAAAAGGTAATATCAAAGAGAAGCTCCAAATTGCACAAAATAATCCTCAAATGAAATCCTTAAGAAGATTTCTTGGTGTTGAAGGAGATCTAGGAGAAAAGATTGGCCTCGCTAATGACTTTGTTGTTAAAGTAATAAGTTCAACTGGTAATTATGGAGAAATTTATAATAGGCATCTGGGTATAAATAGTGAGGTACCTATTCCTAGAGGATTAAACAAACTATACAACAAGGGAGGAGTGCAGATAGCTCCCCCCTTTAACTGAATATGTAGTCAATTATTATACATTGAAAAGAATGAAGATATCAAAATCTAACTGGTTACAAATAGGATTACTTTTATTAGTAATCGGTTTATTGAGTATATTAATTAATAATATTATAGTCAATCTATATAATACAGGGCTTGGATTTAACTACAGCTGGCTACTTCGACCTGCGAGTTTTGCTCTAGCCGAGCATTCTTTACCTTTCTCTCCTTCAGATAGTTACGCTTGGGCTTTATTTATAGGCTGGCTAAATAGCTTAAAAGTAATTTTTGCTTCACTATTTATTGCCACATTTATAGGCTTCTTCGTCGGCATAGCTCGCATAGGTACAAACATACTTCTTAATCTAATATCAACTGGATATATCACTATAATTCGGCAAACTCCGCTTTTACTACAACTGATGTTTTGGTATTTTGTTGGATTTTTAGGTCTCAAAGATAAAGCAATTGCTCCATTAAGAGGTATATTAAGTATATCTAATCAGGGGATAAATCTATTAGGAATAAATTTATCTGCTGAATTCTCAGCATTATTACTTGGATTAAGTGTCTTTACAGGTGCATATATTGCAGAAGTTGTACGTGGCGGCATTAACTCAGTTCCAAGGGGACAATGGGAAGCATTTAAAAGCCTTGGCCTTTCTGATATTCATGGTCTCTACAAAATAATAATTCCACAAGCCCTTCCTGCGATCATACCAGGACTAACAAGTCAATATTTGAATTTAGCTAAAAATAGCACCTTAGCTATAGCTATTGGTTATGCAGATATATACGCAGTCAATGATACTATCATTAACCAGACAGGAAGAGCTATTGAGTGTTTTATTCTCTTACTCTTAAGCTTCCTATTCTTAAACATTATAATTAGCAGCTTAATGGAAATGGTCAACAAGTTAATACTTAGCACTCGAATTAATTATTAAAATTAAGAGATATTATTATGAGATTAGATCGTGAAATTGCCATTAGATTAAAGCAACTAAGATTTTCTAGTATATCTAATTTAATAATAAGCCTAATAATTACAATTATAATTCTTTCCATTATAATCTCAACAGCAAAATGGGTATTATTTGTTGCTGATTGGGGAGTAGTAAATCTAAACCTTCCTTTATATCTTTTTGGCAGTTATCCACTAACGCAGCGATGGCGACCTGCTCTATGGATAGTGCTGATTATCATTTTAACGGCTCTTACGCTTTGTGAATCTAAATGGAGATGGATTGGGAAATCACTTCCCTTTGCTTGGATCTCCATTACTCCTATAGGTATTTACCTTCTTGCTGGAGGGCTAGGACTTCTCCCAATTGCAAGTAGATATTGGGGTGGATTAACACTAACAATTTTATTAACAGCGTCTAGCGCATTATTTTCTTTACCTTTAGGAGTAGCTTTAGCACTGGGCAGACAAAGTAAATTATCAATAATTAAAAAAATTAGTTCGATATATATTGATGCAATGAGATCTGTTCCTCTTATCTCAGTACTTTTCTTTGGACAACTACTTATACCTTTATTCCTTCCTGTAGGAATAGAAATAAGTCGAGTATGGAGAGCTGCAATTGCTTTTACTTTATTTGTCTCAGCATATATAGCCGAAGATATACGTGGAGGATTGCAGGCAATCCCAAATACTCAAATAGAAGCCGGGAAAGCAATTGGACTTAATAATATTCAAATCACTCAATTCATTGTTTTACCACAAGCACTAAGAATTGCTTTGCCAGCTCTAACTAATCAGGCTATTGGCCTACTTCAAAACACTTCTTTAATGGCTATTTTAGGATTAGTAGAATTGCTGGGAATTGGCCGAAGTCTTCTTGCAAATCCAGAATTCATTGGCCGTTACATAGAAGTTTATGTTTGGCTCGCAGCAATCTACTGGCTTGTTTGCATGATAATGGCCCTTCTGGCAAGAAATCTTGAGCAAAAACTGTCCATTAATAGACGAAATCTCTAACAATTCATGAGCCCTATAATTACAGCCAAAAAACTCATCAAATCCTATACAACGGGCATACGAGCTCTTGACAATGTTTCCATTGAAATTGAGCAAGGTAAGGTACTTGTAGTGATGGGTCCTTCAGGGTCAGGCAAAAGCACACTTATTCGCACATTTAATGGCCTTGAAACATTTGACTCTGGTGAGTTAAATGTCTTGGGAATTCAATTGAGTGCAAGAAATAATGACGAGCACAACATTCGTAGAATAAGAAAAAGAGTTGGGATGGTTTTTCAACAATTTAATTTATTTCCACACCTATCTATTTTAGAAAATATAACCCTTGCTCCGATCAAAGTACAAAAACGTCGAAAGATAGAAGCTGAAGCACATGCAATTAACCTACTTTCCCAAATGGGCATAGCTTCACATGCTAAGAAATACCCCAGCCAACTTAGTGGGGGGGAGCAGCAAAGAGTAGCAATAGCAAGGGCCCTAGCTATGAACCCAGAATTACTTTTGTTTGATGAGCCAACCAGTGCATTAGATCCAGAGCGAGTCAACGAAGTTTTAGATGCAATGAAAATCTTGGCAAAGCGAGGAATGACAATGGTTGTAGTAACTCATGAAATCAACTTTGCAAAAGAAGTAGGCGATAAAGTTTTATTTATGGACTCAGGCAAAGTAGTAGAAACATCTTCACCTGAGATTTTCTTTGCAAATGCACAACATAAGAGGAGTAGACAATTCTTAAATCAAATTAAAAAGTCATAGTTATGTCTTGATGCGTAAGCGATTTCTTCCACTTGGGTTCTAATCCTAGAATGCAAACTCGTGGTTCAGCAATAAATAGTTCTCGAATACAAGATCTGATCTTCAACAAAAACGGTTTATTATTTAGACGCATCATCTTTCGTCCAAAGGGCCAAGCCTCCTCCTCTTCCTCTTGCAGAAAGCCATTCCCCATGGTCTCCCATACCAATAAGAGCAAAAAAGGGGCTATCTTTTTCATTAGGAATTTCAAGTGCTCGACTAAACAAAATGATTTCGCCTAATTTAAGTTCAATTCGTTCAAAAAAGAATGGCAAAAGAGGTTGAGAACCTTTTAACCAGCCAGAGCCGATAAATCTGATTGACAACTTTCCAAACTGGATAGAATTAGAAAGATCAAATTTCAAAAGGTCTTCATTTACTTGCTGTTTTTTTAGTTCTAAGCTTGCAGAAAAAAGTCGAAGCAATGAGCTAGACATCTTGTCTTCATTATCAGTTCCTTTTTTCCAAACAGATACAAATTTCCAGAGACCAATTAAAGAGTCAAGTTCTATTCCACTTCCTTTCTGTCTAGACAACTTTTCAAGCTCTAATAGTTTGTCTAAGCTTGGAAATTTTGTAAATCTTTGATCAATTTTTTTGTTGCCATTGAGATTTAAAACTAGAGAAGTTTGATCTTTCTGAAATTGAAGTATTAATATCCAAGCAAGTCCTATAAGGACCAGAGCACAATCGATAAGGAGAAATTTAGTAAAATTCATTTTTGCTTTGTTATTAAAAAAATTAATACCACCTTAATTATTATTAAAATAGTTAAAGGAATAGAGAGTTTAATAAGTCTATTCTTCAAATATTTCTTTCTTGATCAATATTAATTGATTTTCATAACTAAGGTTTCACTTGTTTATTCTTAATAAAAGTCAATTTTTGTTCTATATCAAATCAAATCCAAACAATCTGAAAAAGTCATTCAAATGACTGGGTAGTACGGCACAGCGATGTTAAGAGCACAAGGAAAGATACTTATAACGAATTAAGGCAGGACTTACTTAATGCGATATTGTTTGTTTAGTTGATGAAATTAATTAGATGGCACTCAAAGATAAGCTTTTAACAAAAGTTTTCAGCAGTGAAGGCACAGAAAAAAGCAAAGAGGCTGTAAAACCAATGAAGCCAGAAAATATCTTGCCGATTTTTCAAATAGCATTGGCTTTTCTAATTGCGGGAATATGTATAACCCCTATAGCTATTAATGTAATCAACCAAGGAGGGCTTTAATTGGATTTATGATAGGTCTAAATAATTCCTTTAAAACCCTTTAGGGCCTTCTTTTTTAGATGGAGACTCATACTTCTTCACCCGTGATTTGATTTGTGTTACTAACGCAATACTTAATCCAATTAAAAGGACCGCAAGAAAAATCAACATTGACCAAACAACTAATGAAGTAGTCCTAGAGGCATCAGCTAACTCAAGAGCCTTGAAAAAAGAAGCGTCCATCAATTTGAAGCTCTTGACCATTTTTATTACAATATCCACTCCTAAGCTACTTTATAAAAAGCTGGGCAGGAAGTAATAGCTTAAGCGCATGTCTTAGTAGAAGATGCAAACGTAAACACAGGTGAAAACACCGATGGCAAAATTCACTTCATCAATTAGAAAGCATTTGTAGTCCAAGGACAAACAATTAAATTGTCCTCATTTACATAGGTCCTACTGACCACCTTTTATTAATTCTATTGTTTCAATGCAACAAACAACTCTTAAAGTATTCAACTTTGCTTTGATATTTGCACTTGCCCTTTTAACAGCTTATTTCACTCTGGAAAATACTGCTTCAACGACTATAAATATCATTCCAGGTTTATCAGTTTCTTTCCCTATTGCATCCCTAGTGATTATTTCAGCTGGAGTTGGAGCTTGTATTGCATGGTTTTTTGATAGTTGGAGTAATAAATTAAGAGGTGATGAAATTAAGGAATTGGAAGATACTAAGAAATACATGAAGGAATTGGAGATGAAATTTCAAAGTTTAAAAGAACAGCAGCAGAAGAATATTGCCCCAGTAATGAGTCTATCTGAAGAGAATAGCTCCGCTAATGATAAAGAAGTTGCTTGATTTTAGGCGAAGTTTATTTTTTATCAATTGCTATTATAAATTAAAATGATTTTATGTATTTCAAATTATATTACTAACCAAAAAATATGTCTATAGAGTAAAGTCTTCCTAACTAACTCTAAAGCTGAGTAATATTTGCTCTACACATTATTTTGGAATCATCGTTGTAAAAATCTAAGTTATTCTGCACGTATGGATTTAATTAATATAAATACTGATTAGAGTTTTATTTCTGGTCAAACTTTTATAGATAGTTAATAATATTCCAGAAGAGTTAACCCTCTATTCTTATTTAACCAACTCCAGGAATAGAGAAAGGAAGCTTATTTTGAAATGCAATTAAGTATTTCTGAAAAGCGGGGATTCGTAATAAAGCCAAAGGAACAGCAATATGAATTCCCAGCCAAATAGCACCAAGGGTTACGCCCCATTTCCCACTTTTTTGAAGTAAATTCTTTTGCATGCTTGATTTCTTCATTTTATCCAAAGAAGCATTTTGTTTACTTTACAGCTCTTTTTGTTCTCTTTAATTATCTGCATAACTTGTTTCAGGGTTTTTACAAATCTGAGGGCTCATTTTTGGCTTCAAGTTTTCTAACTTTTTCTTGCAACGCAATCATTTCCTTTTCAGCCTGGTTAATTAAATCTAATGACCATTGCCAATTCCTATTAATGCAATGCTTTTTAGCAGCCTCCCAATCCATTTAGAAACCCCAATTCATTTACTCTTTAAAGCCTAGTAAATTTTCCAACAGAAGAAATAGGTGTTGCTTTAGAAAAGTCTATGAGTGAAATATTGAATTCTTCATATCGCATGGAACGCTTATATGAACCGCTACATCTGAAACTTAATCTGGTTTACGAACTCTAGTATTTTCTATCTTTTAAGTTCTATCTCATAACTTCATAGGAATCTAAGCCTGCGACAAATGGAAAAACTTGATCATCCCCTAGGTCTGGTACTCGTTCCATTTTTCTTTGATCAAGGGATTTTTCATTATTTTGTTGATCCCCAGTTTGTTCAATGACAATTTTAAGAGGGTTGTCTCCGTTGGCCTCTGAAGAAAGAGCTTCAACTTTAGTCAATCCTGAAAATAAGATCGAAGAGATAACAAAAACAGCTAAAAAAGTCACTGATACAGCTTTAAATATTTTTTCTAGCATCTGAATCTTTGCAGTAATGCTTTATTTAAGCAGCTTTAGTAGCAACATGCCTTTTTGCGTATAACTTTTCTAACGAATGATTATTGACTTCGTCCCTTTATTAGATCTTCAATATTAGGCCAAGCATCGAGCAATTCTTTAAGAGCTTTCCTGTTTGGAGTATAAAGAATACAGGAAAAAGCACTAATTACATACCAGAAAAACCACCACCGGCTTGCAGTATAAACAGAAGAGAATGAAAATAGAAAACTTCCTAAGAAAAGAAAAAATAAGGATCGATTAACTATTTCTAAAGGGGATTTTCTTAATCTCTTAAAAGGTGATTTTGGAGCTTTTTTCCTTTTCGCTTCCTCCATCTCTTCTTTAATAATCCTCTCCGATTCCTCCTCCAAAGTGCCAATCGATTTCTCTAAATCAGCTATTTGCTCATCTGTAAAATCCTCAAATGGCTCAGAAACTTTTTTAATAGATGCCATCTCAAATAAGACTTTTCGCGATAACTAATACAGACATGAGGACCATAGCTGCGCGACCATGAATAATCTCTGATCTAGACATACGAGCGAAGGTGGACATAAATGACCTTGCAGCTTAATTCTGTTATATCGAAAGCAGTGGTTAATGCCAAGACTAATGCGATTGATCATCTAATGATTTTGATCAGAAGATCTTTAGCTGTTTAGGAATAGCCTGCTTTTATAAGAAAGGATGAAGAATATTAAATGTATTATTGATAGCTGACTTTTTGGCCATTGTTCTTCCAAGCACTACTACCTTAGATTAAATCAAACTAGATTTAATCAGGTAAAGATTCCCCTAGAGGCTCATTCTTAGAAATACCTTCATTGATTGGAAAAGCTTCAGCAAGTAACAAGTCTTTGGATCCCCTTTGAATGTTTTTTTATTTAATCTTTTAACAAGTTTGCGAATCGCTTAAAATCACTAATTGCATCAAATCCTAGCTCCTGAGTCAATGAATGGTGGCATCTTTAATAAGCAAACTAGATCTTTTTTGGTAGTTCTATTAATTTCTACAAGTACTGCACTGTCAATCTCACCTTTAAAAACCATCCGCAACTAATGGAAAATCTACCTCCAGGGACTATTCCCTTAGCTGTATTTGGATTAATTTTTTTCCTACTTCAAGCTTATTGGATTTCTCAAACCATAAAAGGACTTAGAAGAGAAGGCCTTTTCAAAATCAATCGTGATCCCCTTAAAGACACTAAAGAAAAGCTAGAAAAACTTCTTAAGAAATAGAGCCCCTAGATTATTTCTTCTATTCCCTAAGGATAAGTTGCACTATCAACAAAACGAAATATATACAAATGATTGTTTCACAAGATCTCTAATGGAATATATCTATGCAGTAGCTAGGTGTATTTGATTTAAATGACTGCACTTTATTGTATTTGATCTTAGAAAAATAAATGTCATTACTTCATCCTTACAAGGATAATTAAGATCTGAAGTAGATTAAGCTTTCACTAATGGAGGCTAACAGATATGCAAAGCCTCTTCTTAATTGTGATGCTCTTAGGGACTGAAGCAGCAATAGAAGGACTTGAAGCTTTTAAGCTAATAGCCTTGATTGGTCTAGCAGCAGTTACAGGCCCTTTAGTAATTGGCGGCTTGTTTTTTCTTCTCAAGAAAGAAGAAAGATGAACAACTAGTAAAAGCTTTCAAAGCACTGCGACAAAGCTACCTCAGTCTTCTTGTGATTTAGCAAGCATTTCTGTAATCAATTTTGAGGCATAGAGATCCAATTCAATTGAATCTTCTTTCCTTAAATCGCAAATAGGGTCTTTTTCTACAAAGCAATCATCAATAAAAGCATCGAAAGCTGGTGAAGCCATTGAAGCAAAAGCAATTACTTAAAATATGCAATAAAGAAAAAACCAATCAAGTCCGTCTTAACACCTAAATCAGTCTAAAGAGTTCTCAGGTCATAATCTGGGTTTATTGAGTATGGGCATTCCAGAGGTTGTTCAAAAACAAAAGTTAGACAACTCCTATCTTCATTGCACCTTTCACCTTTTTAACAATTGCATCATCTATATCATTATCTGTTTGAAGGGCTAGCCATTCCAAAGCAGCAACTATCCAAGCCTTCATTTGCTTCTTGAAAAACTTTTTAATCATTAGGAAAAGTATTGGTTTGAAAAGTAGAAAAAGAATCCCTGTCATTCTTGAATTTTCATTAGTAATAGAATAAGCAATAACAAAAAACCGACTATTTAAGATCAGCGGTTAACCACCCAAAATAAAAAAATCTAGAAAAGAAATGACATAAAATTTTAGGAAAGGTAAAACAGGTGTTTTTACTCTTGATATTTAACCTTTTTAAAGGCTAGTAATAAAAAAGGAGTCCAAGCTCATTGCAGGAAACAATAAGAGCTGGACTCAAGGGGGGCATCGAAATACGCCCCCCTTCTTCACGCAAAAGCTTTTCAAAGATCAGTTAATTTAAAAGTATTTGACTAGAAGTCATATATAGAGACTTAACTGCATTTAAAAGGGCAGAGTCCATTTCTAATAAAGAAGTTTTGCATAAAAAAAGCAAACTACTTTGAGTAGTTTGCAATAGAGTTATTAGATTTTGTCCTCAATAGATTGTTAGGCATCTATTGAGGACAAATAGTTCTAGAAGCTGATCTAATGGACTTTCTAGAAAATCGACTCAAATCTGCTTATTTAGTTGACAGGTCTATCCAAATAGAGCTGAAACCACAGCTCCAACTGCAACTACCAATCCGCCCCACTTGATTACTGGCTGATCCTTGTCATAAGTAGATGAAACAAGAATTGCTGCTAGGAGAATTTCTGCAATGTTGTCATTAATCATGTGAATTAATCCAAAAGGTATTAGATATTACTGTTTACAATTAGCAGGAGTTTCATTACTAGTCCATTAAATATTAAGAATGCAACTATTTATCTATTGCACTTTCAATTTTTAATGGCCTTGAGGCGTTTTTTTACAGAGATGAGGTTTTAAAAACATAAATCGATTTTTGAAAGCACTGAGATCTTCTATCGAATTAATTCAAAACCACCGCCCACGAATTCAAAATTCATGCGTTACATTTCTTCATGTATAGCTTGATGTTTCTTTGCAATGGATTGCCGTTTCCATTCCGATGCTCTTTATAAAATTCAATCTCCTCCCAAAAACACCTTTGAAGAACAAAGAACAAAGCCTGTTATAGCAGTAACAATGGCTACTAGCCGACAAGGGGTTTCTGTCGTAAATCATTTGTCCAAGAGTAATTTATTTAGCATTCGTGCCATTACACGTGATCCTTTAAGCCAAGGTTCAAAGCAATTGGCCAAGCTGCCAAATGTTCAGGTCTTGGAAGGAGACCTATTAGAACCGCAAAGTTTAGAGAAATGCTTTGCAGGAGTTTATGGGGTATTTGGCAATACAACTCCTACCAAAGGCTGGGCATTAGGCCGTGGGAGCATAGTTCGAGAATATGAACTACAGCAAGGAAGAAATTTGGTAGATGTTTTAAAAAGAACTATAGAAGAAGGAAGTTTAAAACACTTTGTTTTCAGTTCAGTTTGCAAAGCAAAAGATCCACTAAAGAGTGATCCTGCTCCAAGTCATTTCTCGAACAAATGGAGTATTGAGGAATATATATTCGTTAATGGATTAAAAGAATTCTCGACAATTCTGAGGCCTGTGAGTTATTTCGAAAATTTCGATAGCGATCTTCCTAGCGTAAAAATTTCTGAAAAAAGTTTTCCTGGAGTTGTTAAAGGAGACAAGGTTTGGCAAACAATTGCAGTAGATGATATTGGGCTTTGGGCAAATGCAATTTTTAAAAAGCCAAGGAAATTTTTAGGTCAAGCTCTGAATCTCGCTGGCGCAGAATTGACTGGAAATGAAATGGCAGAAGCTTGGCAAAAAGTACAAGGGTACGATTCTCAATCGGTGCGCTACTCCATGGTCCCTCGCACACTTATGAATTTCATCGAACATGACATTGCTCAAATGGCTTCCTGGATCGAACGAGCTGGATATGGGGCAAACCTCCAAGAACTTCACGAGCTTGCTGATGAGCTAGGTATAACTATGACTTCGTTTACAAGCTGGCTTAATAAAAAAGCTATCCTAAGAAATTCATTAAGAAACTCTCATTATATTGATTTGCATAAGATATTAGGCATGGCAAACTAATGATTCAAATGGTAAATATAATTGGTTTTATATTTTTAGAAAACAACTTTTACAATAGTTAAATAGCAAAAAAATATATTGTTAATGGTATATTTATATTATTCCAATACATCAATGATACCTTCTGTTATATACCTTGCCATTGGCATTACATGTTTTTCAACCTCCCCAATAGATTTATTCCATTTTAAAGATAATCTTTCTGAAAATTTATTATCCTTTAAATAGTTAATCATTGTATTTGCAAGGTGAACTGGTAAATCACAGTTATTGTTATTTGCCAGTACGTCCCACTCTTCCTTAGTTAACTGGCCAATAAATTGTAAGTTACTGGAATTTGTGTATTTGAATAATTCCTCGACACCTAGATACAAGAAATTTTGCCCTAACTCATGTAAAAAACTTTCTGCATTCTCCCCTTCTTTATACTCTCTTAAAATTGAATTCAGCGATTCATTTTTGCTTTTATCTCCTTGTTTGATTGCGTTGAGGAGTTTATATACCTCACTGAACTCTAGGGGAGTTGTCATATCTCTATGGCTGAAAGATAACAGATAATCTAAATCCTGTTTCCCTAAGTAGCAATAAAAGTAAAGTTAGTTGGTTAAAATCTAAAAGCTTATTGCTTCAGATAACCATTCAAAGCATTCTCTAAATAATGGACACACTCAAAACTGTTTTAATTTGCCTTGGAATTGGATGGCTCCTTTCAAAAGCATTTTTATTTGTTTTAGCTCAGATGGTCTAACAGATGAACTTGTTAAAATTTCTTGCTCTCTCAATCCTTCTTGGAAGTGCTATCTATTTCGTCACAAGGGATATTCTAGATCCAAGCTGGTATTTACATTAAACAACTAATGAAATCCTAAGGAATTTTTACTGGCTGAAAAATGAAACTTCTAAAGGTGAAATTTAGAACTTACATGAAACCCGTTTCTAAATAGAGCGTAAGAATGATATGAACTTAGAAAATAATATTAAAATACTTTTATAATATGAGACTTCCTTATTGCAATTATTTCTGCGATTTTTCCAGCAAGTTCAAAACAACTAATTGCACCAAGAAATATCATAAAAAAATTAGATTGCGAAATATTTCCCCAAAAATATCTTTCTCCAAAAAGGAAAAAATAATTACAATAAATATACTCAAGCAGTTGTCAGAAAAATTAATTCTTAACGATTATAGTATCTTATCAAATCAAAAAGCAGGTATATAACACCAATACTAACAAGGATATAGGGCAACCTTGGGTATTTAACAAATAGATTTAAGGAATCTGATTTTGATTCTTTCTTTATAGTCTTGGGAGCCAAGCCTTGCTCTTTACGCCTTTTAGCTTCTCCCATAGATTTAACTCTTGTGTTCTAGTTTCTTATTTAATAGCAATCTTTAAAGCATGGCGGACTGAAACAAGCTAAGTCTTAAAATAATTGCAAATAGATTCTTTGTGGAGAGAATGAAGGCATATATCTTACTTTGAGACTGTTCTAAATCCATGAGGAACATAGATTGGAGCCAATAACTACCGATCTAAAAGATTTTTCAAAAAGGCTCTGAAACAAAAACCAGTTGGAAGACTTTCTCAAGTTAAGAACCCAAAACAATGGATTAGGTCTTGCCGTAGCGAATATCTATAGGACTATTAGGGAAAGGACAAGAGGCAGCAGTATGAACGATGAAAACTGGAAAGAGGAATTTAAGGAATGGAAACCTAGCCTAAAGCCTTTCCAAATAAAATTGCTAGAAGAAGGAGCACAAAGTCAAAGTCAAACACTAATGCTCTGTGACATGTGGTGCGAATGGAAAAATCTTGCACTTAAGAAAAAAGTCCATGAGATATCACAAGGTTTTGTAATAGAAGATCCTTGGGAAGAGAAAAAACCTGAAATAGTCGAACCTTTTAGACAAAGCGTTTTTGACAAAAATAAATTGCAATAGATGCATGCAGGCAATCATCATTTTTCATTCTTCCCTTATAACACTTTCGATCTATTGCTCTAAAAGCATGCACCTTTAAATATTTTTCTTGATTGAGAGTAATAAAGTTTGTGCAAGTACACTTAATAAATAGCTAACTATGATTAAATCAATTCATACTTCAATTAATAAATGCTTTACATTCAGCACTGGAAATTTAAAACCGGATACCACGAGCAAGCTGCAAAGAAATTCCTAGCTACACAAGCTCCATACCCTAGAGCTAATATGCTTGGCCGCTATCACGGTCCAGGGTCTTTAGAAGGTTGGATAATAGTAGAGACTGACGATCCAACTGCTTTATATGAGCATGCAGCTGATTGGGGTGAATTTATGGAATGGGATACAACTCCTGTATTTACTGACGATCAAGCTGGTCCAATTATCGCCAAAATTTATAGCTAATATCTAAACATTTGCTATAAATTTTTCATCAAAGGTAATTTCTGAAAATCTTTGTTCGAATGTTTTTGTACTAATACGTCACCTAATAATAAAAGTCGATTAAAACAAGCTCATTTGAGTAGTTGATGCTTTGCTTAGCGCTTCTGCTTTCCATCCTTCTGAACTCCATCCAACTAACATCTTCTCAAGTGCTCTTAATTCATATCTATCTTTAACTATAGCCAGCCACTCTTCTTCTAATCCATTTGGAATGATAACTGGCATTCTATTATGTAATGGTTTTACTAATTCATTTGGTTCGGTAGTTAATACGCAACAACTTTCAAGCTCACTGCCCTCAGGTGACGTCCATTTATTCCAAAGGCCTCCAAACCAAAAAGGTTCTTCATTTTTTCTAGTTATGCGATAACCCTTCTCAAAAAATCCACTCGCTGGCATGAGACACCTTTTATGTCTCCAACTTCCTCTAAATAATTTCTTCTCCCCAATACTTTCAGCTCTTGCATTAAAAGGTCTAGGCCTTTTTTTATCAAATGGATCTATAGCCCATTCAGATATAAACCCCCAAAGCATAATTGAGGTTGTTATTTTTCCTTCATTCTTTAAAGCCAGGACAGGATCACTCGGTCTAATTAATTCCTGTTGAGCATACTTTTGTTCGAAACCTTTTGGTAGATCTTTCTTTAAAAGAGAAGGTAGTTCATCGAATTTAGTTATCAGCTCATATCTACTACACATATCTAACTAAAAGAAGCAATTTGATTATTAGGATTTAGCAAGATTTACAAATATCGTAAGGGCTAAACTGATAATAATGCAAATAACAATTGGAAAATAAAAAGTTGAATTTTCTATTATCAAAATCATGTCGTCTGCTACTTTCCTAAACCTAATTTCTTGAAATAAGAGAAAAAATCCCTATAAAAACAATTGTAAGTCCGTTAAGGATTAGGGTTTTCTGCATCTACTTCGAAAAAGGAACAGTCGTTTTCTTACCTTTAGCACCTGCAGAAGCAACAAAGATTAGAGCAGCTTCATCACCATCATTAGCGCAGTAATGAATAGTGTCCTGCGGAGTAGCAAAACTTTCCCCAGGTCCGACTTTGAGTGATGTGCCATCAATGGTTCTACAAGAAATAGTCCCTCTAACCACATAAGCAATTCCAGGTTGAGGGTGAAAATGAAGATCTGTTTGAAAACCAGGTTGAGCAACTATTTTTTGAAGTGTCATTTGCGCTTTGCCTTCTGGATATTTATAAGTGTCTCCATTCCAAGATTCAGTTGCACTTATAAGAGTTTCAACAACTACTGAATCAATATTTTTGGATATCTCTTTCTTTTGACTGCAGGCGCTTATAGGGAACGCAATCCCAGCCGTTATAGCAAAAAGTAAAAATCGCCTCATTGAAAAAAAGTTTTTTTATAATGTCCATTATGCCAAGATTTGATCTAGTACTACTAAAGGTATTTAATTTTTTTGGCATGATGGTAAAGAAAGGTTGTTTTTGATGGATCAACTTCAATTTAAATTTATTTGGCCTGTTGCTCTAATCGTTCTTGCAGCTTTCCTTATGATGATTGGCATCATTGCCGGATTCATCGATCCAAAGTCACTAATGATTTAACTGAAATTCAAAGTGAAAAAGAGGTTTTCAATTGTTGGAATATTTATCGTTGTAGCCTTTACTCATGGAATGCTTATTTTTCATGAGAATTTCCCTTCAGCCCAAACAAGACAGAAGATATCTGTAGATGGAATGTTTCTTGATTAATTAAACGCTAAACAAACTTTTGAAGAGCAAATAGTCTTCTGATATTTTTCATTAGATCATTCTGTAATTTTCTTGCTAAGGAACTTCAGCTGATTCTTAAGTTTGTCAATTTGCTTTTTCAATTTCTTTTGACTCTCTTTCAATTCAGAAATCGCTTCAATATTCTTGGCAACCATTGAACCAACAATATAAGTATCTAATTTTTCTAAATCCTCTGTTGCCATAATAAAAACTACTATTAAGAGCAATTACAAATCCATCGTGAAGCCAAGAAAACTGTGAAAACTGTTTTTTCTACTATGCGGCCTTAAATTTTTTCCTTTGCTCCTCCCACAATTCATTAACAATTCTGGATGAGAATTCTCTATGAACATTCTTAGAGAGTCTATTTGCATGCTTTTTTGATCTAACTCTTTCAGCACCAAGGAATAGACCTTCCATAGCAATTTCAATCTCGTTTTTTTTCATAGCTATTTAGTGAGGGCACCAAACTTAACGAATCTAAAAAGGATAAGAATCCGTCTTTACACCTAATTCTCAAAGACAAAAAGCTGTTCATCGAAAAGTTAACTTCTTTGATCAATAAGTCGTAGTCATAGAAAAGCATTTTAAACCGTAGATAATTACTAGCTTTTTAGAGGATCCATATTTTGATATTGAAGAACTTTTAGATCCACTCCTTTTGGATCCCTTAAAATGCCCTTGGGGCAGAACAGGGCAAGCCTGCAAGTCTATATCCCTATAAATGCTAAGTAGTTTGCTCCCTTACAGCTTCAATGATTAAAGTGCCCCTACATTTTGCGATCAAACACTCATTACATAGTCTCTTCTTTGTTTTTTGAATTCTTTGACATATTTTTGGAATGACTAACTACCACAAGTAATATTTGGCTTTGATCAAGATGCTTGCAAGTGTTATTCATTTCGTAACTTCCAGTAGCAAAAAACTTGCATCGCTATTTCACTTCCTAAATAGTCTCTTTGTAAAATATTCATAATTTGTCTATAAAGAAAATATGGCAAGCAATTCTTTAGGCTATGAATTCCTAAGTCCCTCGCAACCCTTAGGAATATTGATTTTGGTAGTTGGAGCAATCTTCACTAGCATGATTATCTTGATATTTATAAACGCCAGCCAAGACAAAGAATCAAGTATGGATCGAAAGAGAAAAAAATTAGCCAAAGATGAGCAATCTAAAAAAATTGCAAGGCTTTACCCAAAGAAAAAGCAGAACTGATGTTAGATCCAAAGCTTCGATTGATGACTTTGGTAATAGTCAATGTATTAATTCTGATTGGTTTGAGATATTGGATTCTTCATAGTGACGTATTTATTCCATTATTGAATGGATTAGCCTCTTGAAACAAGATGGACTTCAAATGACTCTCAGGAAAGTTCCTTGAAAGCCCATTCTTACATCAAATTATTTTTAATTGAGGTTATGGTTCCTTCTTAGATTGCATTTCAGGGAAGAAACTAGTTATTAGGATTAGATCCCATACTTCGCCTTCGTCATAGGCCACACCTATGACACCACTCCCTTCCTGCAATCCTTCAGCTTTCATTTTTGCTCTAATCAATGCTTGTCTCTCAGCACTAGACATTGCTTTGAATCTTTCTTTTCTTTCTTTAGGTGTTTCTTTTGTCAAACTAGAGTATGGATTTTGAACATAAGGTTTAGCCAGCTTTCCACAAAGTAATCTCGGTTGAATCCCAAATATGGCCTCCTGCTTCAATAGGTTCTCTACTTGCTTCAAAGAATGCTTTTGCGACTCCTGCTTCAGCTTGGTGGATAACTATTACCTTCATTGGGTCGTCTTCACTGACTCCTCTGTATAAAGGTTGGATGCCATTTTCATCGTGCATCTTACGAATATCCTCACTGTCAAATATTGCAGCCCATTGTTCAAATGGAACAGAAATCCTGAAAGTAAAAACAGAGGTTTCGAAAGCCATCAAAAGATTAAATTCATAAAGATTATTGCTCCTAAATGAATAGGAAAGTACTTTTTGTTGTTATTTCATGTTTTTGATTGCTTATCGAAATAGTAATCTGAACATCTCATTATCATCCTTCCAAAGCGATAGGAAAAAATGCAGATGCAAATACCTTTTCTACTAGATACATTATTTATAGTAAAAGGGGTAATTCTCATGGACAAAATCTTAGATAAAAGCAAACCTGAAAAGGAAGTAGAAGCTATAGACGATTATTTTGAATGTACATCTTTCTGTTCTTTAGAAGAGAGCATGAGCGATTGCCAAACAATATGCATGGAGAGATTTCTCAAAGGAAAATATTTCTAAGCATTTCCTACTAATTGCTTTTGTGTAGAACAGTGAAAAAGAATTACAAAATAGTTCTTATTACTTCATCGTGAATCTCACCAGAAAGCCTGATCGAGAACAATCAGCAAATCCAAGAGCCTTGCTTGCCGAATGAAGGAACTTAAGCAGTATGAAGTTATAAAGCTTCTGTATCTTTGGTACTTGCGAGGTTGTCAATATAGCTAATTACTCATTGCTCAAACTTAATGAGTAGCTACAAGTGTTTAACTGCAAATTCAAATGACTTCAATGCCTTCTTCCCGTTTACCAAACGGATCAATTGAAATGAAGATTGTTGAAAGAGAGTGGGGAATTGAAAGGTGCTACATCTCTTCCAATGGAGAAGAAATATGTTCACCTACTCCTTTATCTTCATATGCTTGGCCATTTTCCTCTAAGCCTTAAAGAATTTGCTAAAAGGGAGCGTTTGTTTCTTCGCTGCCTAAAACTAAAAAGCATGCTATTAATTCTTTCGAATCCTGAGGATTAGAATCAGCAAGGAATTACTCAGAGGGACTAAATGGTCCCTTTTTCGTGGAATAGATAATAGAGTATTCAAGATTTGATAGAGCTAAATCTTATGAGTAAAGAAAATGAACAAAAAGGGTTTCTTAAAAAGTTTGGGAAATGGGCCCCAATAATTGGCGGGGCTTGGATCGTGCTCAACATTGTTGCTCCTTTAGCTCTATTACGTATACCTGCCGTTCAAAAATACCTAATATCAATTGAAGACAAGCTTCCTTTTGATCTTCCAGGGATTGGCTAGATGTATACAGAACAATTTATTTATTTTCTTGGTATCGCAACACTACTTCTAAATACTGGACTCTACTCTCATTCTCTCCCAACCTTTTGGTTAGTTCTTCCATTGATAATCACAGCCTGTTTTGACAGTATCGAAAGGACTCATTTAAAGAACAGCTCAAAAAGCATTAAAAAATATTTGTTCTAACATCTTTCATTCACCCCGAAACTGAATCTAGAACAATTAGACAATCCAAGGACCTCAGAGTCGAATGCAGGTAGTCAAACTGTACAAAATTAAGAACTTTGGAAATCATTAACTACAAAGAAATCGATTAATCTAAAATGCATATGAACAAGGGAACCTGCGTGATGTCTTACAATTTAACTATTTCCAAATCTGCCACTGCTGAATTAATGAGGCAATCTGCATTTGGAGGTACTCCTGGTGAAATGCATATTGATTTATTACCCGATAGTTTTGAGGAAGGCTGGTTGTATATTCGGTTGCGATGTGGAAGCCAAGGTGGGGTTCCTATTGCAAGAACTGATGGGATAACACTATTTGCTCCATCTAAGCAACTGAACTTAATGCAAGGCTTAAAGCTTGATTATTTTGCTGATTTGAGTGGTGGAGGTTTTTTAATTAGTCCTCCAGAAGGAGCAGAAGCAAGTGGATGTGGAACAGGTTTTAAAATGATGAGCAATTAAAACGTGCAATGGCTAAGAGAAAAGATTGGAAAATATTTGGGAAATCTTAAATAATGACACCAAAAAAGAAACATAAGCTCTAACGCCCTATTCCTTCAGTCATCATTTTGCTGATTGCAGTCAAAACAAGTCACAATACGATGAGGATATCGTTTTGCTCCCCAAAGAAGGTTGCCAAAGGCTTCCCATCTACTTTATCTCTCTTCGAAGACTAAAGCTCTTATAGCATTAACCTCTCATGTTTGTAGGCAAGTAACCAAGCGAGCAGATAATTCGGTTTTCGGATTGAATTATTTGCTCGCTATTAGACTATTGCTCTGCAGCATTGGCCTAACAGTCGATAAGCTTCAGCCTTACATTAGCTCTCTGGTAAAGGGATTTCAGAAAGAAGAGGAAGAAGCAAGGTCTTTCATTTGGAAGGTTTCTGTCGAGTCATCGGGAGCTGCAAACTGTTAGTAGATTTATTTGGGACTTTATTTGCCAATTGTGCCAAATAATCCTCAAGTTCTCCTTTTGTACCTCCAATCTCATTCCCGCATCCATCAAAAATATTCTTAGATAGAGATGCCGCTAAATCTTCTTTTGGTGCAGACATTATTTCTTTCAAAACTGGCGAAAACAATAATCCTTTTGACAATTGAGCAGCAGCAGTCTCTCCAGCTTTTTCAGAAGTCATTCCATTCCCAATAGAGGTACAGAACTTCTCTGAAAAATCCTTACTTATATCTGACACGGAAGATGGTAAATCCGCAGCGGATGAGAATGTCGAAACCGGAGCCAGGAAAAATATTGTTGCCATAAAATAGGCAACCAGAAAGGATTTCATACCTTGATCATGCCAAGAGTTAGTTAAGAGCTTAAAAAGAGCGCGTAAGAAAAGAAATAAACCCTAGCAAATAGTAATAAGTTCATCTCAGGTATGAATAGTCTGTTTATGAGACGCATCAAACCCTATGCGAGGCGACAGGATTCGACCTTTCGGCCTAGGACTAACAAAGCACTATGTGCAATAACATCTTTCACTAGGGTTGTAAGCTATAAAGAGAATCCTTAGAGATAACCCAAGTTCATCCTTCTTCAAAAAAGATCACAATAAGTTGATTATTTAACGCACATATCTCAAGCCTTTCACACAATAAAAGTGCGCTCTCCAATATAAAGGTTTATGCCAGAGAAGTGGGAACCAACTCAAGACCAGCAAATAGGGATCATTTCTGGGGTAAATGAATTTATTACTGATGAGCTGAATGAATTACAGGAAGAGTTGGATTGTCCTGATAAATTTATCTATGATTTCCTAGAGGAAATTAAAAGTCGTTGGTCTCCTGAAAGCTGCCACTCCAAAACAAGACAGAAAAAACGCGAGAATCGAAATGACTATTAAGGCAGTCCTACTTAGACTAAGCAACTTTTTCTTCTTCTTCAGTAATTACTTCAATCAATTCTGGACTGAATGAAGAAAGAGCAGTGTCCTCTTCAACTGCTTCAACTGGGGTAACCATTTTCAATAGCTGGTCATCTATTCCTTGTGATTCATTAGAGGTTCTCTCTACTGAATCAGAAGAAAAGGAATGCTTTGCTAAAACTCCGATGAGACCCTTTAGGGAAAGAAAAAGCATCTTAGAAATGTCAAACAAGTTGTCGAGTTCTTCTTTAATGTACTTCTGGGAATCTTCTTTAACGAGGTAAGTTATAATCGTCCATCCCGTTAAGCCAATAAAGAATAGAGAAAAAAGTACCGTAATTAGAGTAAACATTAATAGGTAAGATAGTCTCCTATATATATCTATTTCTTTTAGACATTGCAAGGAAGAGTCCATTCTTTTAAAAATATTTTAAAGAGCAGGAGATACTCCTAGGTTCTTTTTAGAGCTATGCCTCTGGTTCACCCTAAGTCTTGAACGATTCCTAGCATTAACCTCTCAAGCTTGTAGATAATTAACTCATAAGTCCATATGTTTTATCTCTCTGATCTAAAACCAATGAAACCCAATAAAGCCAAGTTTTTATTGAGCCAACTGATTCTTGCGAAAGTAAAAAGAAGCAGATTCTATAACCCTTGACTCAATAAGGCTTCTTAAGTCTGTGCTAGTAGAACTATAAAGTTCTACTTTTGTCAATTTAGTGTGAACCTTAAGAAAACCACATCCCTCCATTCTTACTTGCTTCTAAAAAGCTCTTTCTTTGCTCCTCGTGTTTCTCAATAAGCTCATTGGACTTGGATAACTCAACTGTCTCATTCTCGATGGGTTGAACCGTCACAGGCCATAGCATTGAAAGCCATGATCTTGTTCTCGATCTAGCGTATGCAACCATGCCTCAGTAGAGCGATTGATTAATAGGTAACTATTGAGTAGATACCTATTATTTTATAGCTTTGAATTAGCTACCAGAAATCAGTGAAGTGTTGAGATAGACACCAAATCTTATGACTTGCGCTTCTGACTATTGTACTAAATCTTCTTTTCAAGTATTAATCAAGCTTAAATACATTTAGTACATTTACAAAAAAATGAGTGAATCATTGCAGAAGGCTTTTTTCGGAGTAATTGCACTTGGAGTTTCTTGTACCGCAATCGCATTAGTTCCTGTGTCTAGGCAAGCTGCATCTTGGAACCGCTGTTTTGATAGTACCGTTAGATGGATCAATGAAAAGTCGGATCTAAAGGGATGGGGGCAAGAGGCTAAGGAGTCACTTGCTGTTGGGGTATGCAATGGGGCTGTGTATGAACCTAAGTTGAAAACTCAATAAAGACACTCCATCAAGGAGTGCGAATTCAATTACGCAAGATTCCAATCAGGGGTATAGGAATGGCATCTTCGACCTCGACTTAGTAATTCCAAAGTAAGTTTTTTTGGCATTATGCATATATGGAAAGGGTCGAATTAAATCCTGAAACCGCAGAATTTGGTATGACTTTCAAGGTCATTGCAATCTCTTTAACAAAAGATAATTGAGCAGGGTTCATTTATTTTCTAAAATAGTTTTAGTTGACAGCCGGTCTAAGGAGCAAAAAAAGCGTCGCTCTAAATGGGCGGCTTTTTTATTGATTTTCGCAGCAAGGCTTTTCTTCAAGACTTTCAGCAATTCCCTTAAGCGTTTTTGCAATATATTCATCAGGCCATTTTTGTTCTGCTCTAATTTCTTCAACTGCAGTCATTACAGTCTCCCAAGCCGCTTGGACTTCATAAGGATCTTTAGGTGAAAAAATTTCAGTCATCTAATCTCTCTGCATAATCTCTGATAATTTCTGCAATTACCTGCGGTGGGATTGATTCCTGCGCTTCCTTGCACAAATCAAAGAACTGGTCCATAAATTCTTTTCGAGTCATTTAAAAAAATGAATTCTTTATTTCCACTATTATTGCTGAATCCCAAATGGTCAATTTTTCAGACTTCCCATAATTAGTTCCCACACAACAAACCTCAAAGTGGGAGAAGCTAAGACAACAATTAAACCTCGGTTTTTAATGAAAACATCGTAATACTGCTAGTTCTTGAAAAACTTCTGAAACATCCAAATCAAGTAAATACTTGAGCCTATGAATAAAATCAAGCTAAATGTACCAACCGCTGAATTTGCTGCTTCTACTGTTGGCATTTACTACGTATTTGCAATTGCATAAAAGATACTCTAAGTAGCTGATCTATTTCAACTTTTCATTCTGCTAGGAGATGGACTTCATAAATAATTCTTCCTCAGTTCTCTTGGTGCGTTTATAACCCTTCAGCTGTTGTTCTAACCGACGTATATTGAGACTGTTCAAAGATAGTAAGGAGAAGGGGGTCGAACCTTCGACTTAGTTCTTCCAAAGAAATGGGTAAAATAAAGCTACAAATTTCAGGGATATAATAAAAATGTTTATAATAAATAAAGTATTTAAAAACTAATATGTATTTTAAAAATTTCAAACAATTATTTTTAATATCATTATTTTTTGTACCACAGAATTTCATTGAAGTTAAAGCATCCCAATTTAATCCAATAATTTCAAATGAATATTCAAATAATTTATTAATATCAGGGTGGAAACCTCTTGGTAATAAAAGCAAGAATAAAAATAAAGCAAATGAAAAAACAATCGATGCATTAAATGATTTCAAAAAAATGCCTTTCTTGAAACCTTATTTTAAGAAAGCTAGAGGTTATGCAGTTTTCCCAAATGTAGGGAAAGGCGGTATTGGTATTGGTGGTGCTAGAGGGAAAGGGGAGGTTTTTGAAAATGGAAATGTTATTGGCTCGACTACCCTAACTCAAGTTTCTATAGGATTTCAATTAGGAGGACAAGCATTTAGCCAAATTATCTTTTTTAAAGATAAAAAATCTCTAGATAGATTTACTCAAGGTAATTTTGAGTTTGGTGCCTCAGCAAGTGCAGCATTAATATCTGAAGGAGTTAATGCTTCTGCAGACTACAGCGATGGAGTCGCAGTTCTTACTTTTTCAAAAGGGGGGCTTATGTATGAAGCCAGCATAGGTGGTCAAAAATTTAGCTATTCAAGTTACTAAATATTTGATGCGTAGAAAACTGCATAGAAAAAATCCAAAACCTAGTAATAGCGAGAGCCTTGCCAAGAATCCAGCAAATCTTTAAGCGTTATCAGAAATGGAGATTTGCAATCCAAATCTTGAGTGTTTATCTACGGCCAGAAGAATTACGTTATCTTGTTGTCCAAGATGGAAAGCTTAAAACGACCTATCAAAAGAGTAAGGGAGGCACAAAAGGAGAACGAACATCTATACGGTTTTTATTTCCACTTTTTGCTGCTTTAAGCGATTCAGATTGGGTCTTTTTTACTCGCTCTAATGCTTCATTTAGTCCAACCTTTTTATTGATGACGAGGTCATGGACTTCTTCAATAAAACTCTGGATCTTTCCATGGTTAGTTCTTTCCCACCTGAAAGGAAGATATTTGTAGGTCCTATCCCCATCTGCCCATCTGATGCCAAGCATCACTTTGCCTTTGTTTTGAGTTATCTGCCAATTCGAGTTGAGCTGATTGCTTAAGTAACTCCTAACGCTTCTTACCCACTCTTCAGATGTACTTCTAGCTTTCATTGGGGAGTGGACTTTGAGGGGTAGCTCTAGGGGTAGCTCCTGGTTGAATATATTTAAAACCAAGCAGGATTATCACACAATAGTGAGTCTCAAACCCATTCTGATAACTAGATAGTTCTCAGTGAGTGACTAGATTTATGCCCCTGTCTCATCTTGACAACCCAATGCTTTGGGAGCACTAGGTCGCAGGTTCGAATCCTGTCGCCCCGACTGGTAAAACTCTTTATTTGCAATAGGTTTGGCTATAGTCTAGCTAAGCCAATTTTTTGTTTGCCCTTTTGAGCCAACAAAGCGCTAACAACTGCTTGAATCCCTTGCTATAGCAGAAGTGCCTGGAGCACTAGGTCTTGGACGATTTTATGAGTATGGCTAGAGCAACAAAAGCTGAATTAGAACTTCGCGTTGGAGAGGCTGCTTCCATGCTCGCTGAAGGTAATGGCGCCACAGTTGTTACGGCCCATGTGGCCGAAACTTATCGCTTGAGTCGCAGACAAGCTCGAAGAATCACAGCTGCAGCCTATGAGTTGCTTGTTCAAGACCTAGAAGAAGTGGATTTAAGCAGGCCACAAATCACAGCCCAATTAGTGGCAAACTTGCAAAGCGCTATTCAGAAAAGTCTTGTTTTGGGACGCACAGGATCTGTTGCTAGTAATGCACGAGCTTTGATTCATCTTTGCGGTCTTGCTGCTGATAGTTCTTATAACCAAAGAAATCGAAAGAATTAGCTAAGACATTTCTTTCTTTTGAAATCCATTTGCTTTCATGGTTTCCTCGAATAATCGTTTTCTATAAGAAGAGCTGTATCTTGCTAATGCCTGTTTCTCATGCCATAGAGGAGGCTGCCAAACTTTTTGGCCACATTCAACGCATTGCCATTTTGCTTCCATCCCAGTAATGCAGCATCCACCGCAAGTGATTTCTCCTGCTGCTTGTGCCCTTTGAAATTCTGGATCTTTGAAATCTGGTAGACCGTAAAGAATTTCCGCAAGAGGTCCATGACCACACTTTGAACAGTCATTAGGCCTCTCAGTGCTGACTATCCTTTCTTTTTTTATTGGGGGTAAATCTATAACCTGTTCTTTCTGCTCTTTTTGCCATTGATAAGAATGGTATTTACCAAAGGATTTAAAAAAGGAATAGATAGCTTTGAATAGCGATTGAAAGTGTGAAGAATTGATCCTGATGAGTTTTTTTCTGGGCATAGCAGCAGACCTTGATTAATTAATAGAAAATTGTTTTTTGATAAATGATCTAATTGGTTCTTTATAAGTTCCATACGTCATCTACAGGCAAAATGCAGTAAGAGGAAACGTCGTCTTCCACTGGATCCCTTTTTGCATTCCAATAGGGATCTTTTCGAGAAAAGATCCAAACAAAACTTTTCACAATATTTCCAAGTTTTAGGAATAGGTTTTTCTTAGAAACAGATAGAAATAGAGACTTTTCTAGACTTTTTATTTGAGTTGCTTTTTCTTTCATGACCAGCTTCACGATGTGATGAAACTCGTTATCAATAGAAGATTCACCATGTTGTTGATAATGCTGATCTAGGTCAATTAGTTGTTCGTATGAGAGGGCTAATGTGTCTTGGTAGCACTCCTCCCAGACGTCGGGATCTAAGCACATGGACTTTTCAGTGATAGGGGTTTAAAAAAATAGGTTTTATTCGACGATGAAAGTGACTCCCATGACGGCCGTAATATCTTTTTTGATCGTGGTTGTGTCGTAAGAGCCCCAGCTGCTGACCTTTGTTGAGTTTGGGACAGTGATCTGAAAGACACCAGTATCAACTTTCTTCACAGTGCCAAGACTTGAACCTGCTTGCTGGACAATTGCCTCTGCTCGTGTTCGTGCATCTTTAGTTGCTTTAGAAAGCATATCGACTCGTTTTGCTGCAAGCTTTGTATATGTGAATTTGGGTCGATTAGGCTTTACAAGGACTCCTTGGCCAAGAAGTTCACTCACTTTTCGATATGTCTTATCAATATTAAAAACATCATCACTTTCAATTTCTATCCATTGAGTAGTGACCCATTTTGTGGAAATAATTTCACCTGTTTTTGAATTTTTCGTTTTCACCTCGGATGTCGAAGCAGGTAGTAAAGCTAGCGATTGAGAGTCATTTGTTCGAACTCCATTGCGATTAAGAAACTCGATAGTTTTTCTTATGGATTCCTGATGCTTTGTAAATGATTTCAGTTGTGATTTCCCTTCTGCCTGCACTTTGATGTCCCACTTTGCGATGTCACTTTCTATCGGCTCTGTACTTGCTCCAGTTACCGTGATGTAATTCACAGGAGGCCTGAGTCCATCGACCAAGATTTTTGATGCGCTTATAAATCCTATAAGTCCACCAACTGATAAAACTGTCGTGGCAAAAACAAGAGGAGGTGTGCGACGAATAATTTCAACCGCATGAAGAGGTAAAGCACCTATGCGAGATAGAACTTTCATTGGATTCAATTGTGAGGAGTCGTATTTAGCGAAAAATCAATTCAATTCGAATAGATGAATCTCTGGTCTACTCTGTTTGACCAAGGAACTGGTATTTCGCTTCCCATCGGGACATCATTAGATGGTGTTCCGATTTGTGAGTTGGTTCCTGATCATGCAATATCTTGAATGGGCTAGCAAGAGGTCGAATGTACTATTAGTGATTTATGTACTTGCTTTGACTATGTCTGTTTTGGTTTCACTTTTATCAAAAAAAATTTTTTAGGATGTTTGATTTAAAATAGCTGTTTATAGTTTAGAAATAAGAAATAAGTCTTTAATGAATGCTGTCGAGATAGAAGAAGCGATTACAGATCTTTCAGCTCAACCATTTTGTAGGGATACTTTTGCTTATTCTTTTCTGGAAGCATTTGGATTTAAAAGCACTACATTAAAGAAGTTGCGAAGTGGATCCTCCAATAAATCTGATTTGGGTGGGGTTTTGCTCAGGAATAATATTCATATTTCTATATGTCAGTTAGGAGAGGTGCCTAAGACTCTAGAAGAGCTCAAAACAAGTCCTTCCACTTCTAAAAGTAAGTCGAAATTTGTCTTAGCAACTGATGGAGAGACATTTGAGGCCGAGGACTGTAGATCTGGCGAGACAATAGTTTGTAACTATAAGGATTTTTCGAATTATTTTGGTTTTTTTCTTCCATTAGCCGGTATATCAAATGTTAAACAGATTTGCGAAAGTTCTTTTGATATAAGGGCTACAGGAAGACTAAACAAGCTTTATATTGAGTTAATTAAAGATAATCCTGATTGGGCAACATCTGAGAGAAGAAAAGAAATTAATCATTTCCTTGCAAGACTTATATTTTGTTTCTTTGCTGAAGACACTGATATTTTCGGAGAAACGCTTTCATTTACAAATACTGTTGAACAGATGAGTGAGAGTGATTCTTCAAATACTCATCAAATTATTTCGGAAATTTTTAGATCGATGAACATTCCGAAGAAGATGCGGATTAACGCCAATCTTCCTAGATGGGCAGAGGCTTTTCCATATGTTAATGGGGGGCTTTTCTCTGAGAGTGTTGAGGTCCCTCTTTTTAGCAAGATTGCACGCTCTTACTTGATACATATAGGGAACCTTGACTGGAAGAAAATTAACCCAGATATTTTTGGCTCCATGATTCAGGCCGTTGCAGAAGACGAGGAAAGAGGTTTCTTAGGTATGCACTACACAAGTGTGCCAAATATCTTGAAGGTCTTAAACCCACTTTTTTTGGATGATCTACACAATAAGCTTAAATTAGCGGGCGATAATGAGAGAAAGCTTGCAAACATTCGGAATAGAATTTCTAAAATAAGAATTTTTGATCCAGCTTGTGGTTCTGGAAATTTTCTTGTAATTGCCTATAAAGAGCTGAGGAGAATTGAAGACATAATCAATTGTCGGCGAAAAGAAGTTGGTCGAAAATCTGAAATCCCATTGACAAACTTCAGGGGGATTGAAATAAGAAGCTTCACTTCTGAAATTGCTCGACTAGCACTAATCATTTCTGAATATCAATGTAATGTTAACTACCTTGGTCAGAAAGAGGCTCTCGCTGAGTTTCTTCCTCTTGAGGCGAACAATTGGATCACATGTGGTAATGCATTGAGACTTGATTGGGTGAGCCTTTGTCCACCTTCAGGTTCCTCTGTCAAGTTGCATTCGGATGATTTATTTAGTACCCCACTTGATCAGGCGGAAATTGATTTTGATAATAAGGGTGGGGAAATTTATATCTGTGGGAACCCTCCATATCGTGGTAGTCAATGGCAAAGTAAAGATCAAAAGTATGATTTACAACAAGTTTTTGAGGGGAGAACAAAAAAATGGAAGTCTCTTGATTATGTATCTGGTTGGTTTATGAAAGCTGCAATATTCTGTTGTCATAAGAACGCAGCGGCAGCCTTCGTCTCGACAAATTCAATTTGTCAAGGAAGACAGGTTGAAAATCTTTGGACTTTAATTGCTAATACTTCTTCCAAAATATTTTTCGCTCATAGGAGTTTTAAGTGGAGCAATTTAGCGAGTCATAATGCTGGTGTAACTGTAGTTATTGTTGGGATAACCAAAAAGCCCGTTCCATTACGTATACTTTTTTACAATGATGAAAATGATGTAACTGTTCAAAAACATTGTGAAAATATAAATGCTTATCTAATTAATGCACCTGATGTCATTGTGCACTCAGAGGCTAAACCCATCAATGGTCTTAGTGAAATGAGATTTGGGAATATGCCTAATGAAGGTGGCTTTTTACTCTTAAATGAGAGTGAAGTTAAAGAGGCAAGAGCCAAGTATGGAGTTAATCCAAAATATATAAGACGCTTTTTAGGCTCAGACGAGTTTATTAAAGGTAAATTACGTTATTGCATTTGGGTAAATGATGATGATTATGAAGACGCCAAAAAAAATCAATGGTTGATGTATCGATTTGAACAGGTTAGGGAAAAAAGAACTGCTTCAGATAGGCCTACTACAAAAAAACTAGCAAAAACTCCTTATCTTTTTGGGGAGGTTCGTCAGGCTGGATCAGAAAGATCAATAGTAATTCCAAGAGTAAGTTCTGAGAATAGAGATTACCTACCAGTTGGAATTGCAGAAAATGGAATAATTATTGGAGATAGAAATTTTGCAATACATGATGCACCTTTATGGAATATTGCAATTATTTCCTCTCGATTACATTGGCTTTGGATAGCAACGGTATGCGTCAGAATGAGAACTGATTTTTCGTACTCTAATACCCTTGGCTGGAATACTTTTTATGTCCCAAAATTAACCGAAAAGAATATGCTGGATTTGACTCGTAGTGCTGAGGAGATACTTCTAGCTCGTGAAATACATTTTCCGAAGACAATTGCAGAACTTTATGATCCTGAGAGAATGCCCAATAACTTGATAAATGCTCATAAACAAAATGATGAGATTTTAGAACGAATTTATATAGGTCGCCAATTTAAAAATGATACTGAGCGACTAGAGAAATTATTTCATTTATACTCTAGAAAATTGAATAATAAAATCTGAAAAATTTATGACAACAATAAATATCCCATCTGTTTCTGTTAACTATTCTCGAACGGGTAAATCTACTCAAGTAAACGAACTCGGTATGCGTCCAATGCAGGAGCGTGCTTATGAGAAAAGAGGTGAACAATATTTACTTATTAAATCTCCACCTGCTTCTGGGAAGAGTCGAGCTTTGATGTTTATTGCACTTGATAAGCTACATAATCAGGAAATAAAACAAGCTATTATTGTTGTTCCTGAGCGTTCAATAGGTGCAAGTTTTCATGATGAACCTTTGAGTCTCAATGGTTTCTTTTCAGATTGGAAGGTCGTTCCCAAGTGGAATTTATGTGATTCTCCGGCGACAGAAGGTGGAAAAGTTAAAGCAGTCAAAGCATTTCTTAATAGTGATGATCCTGTTCTAGTAACGACGCATTCGACTTTCCGATTCGCAGTAGATGAATTTGGTTGTGAAGTTTTTGATAGACGTTTAATTGCTATCGACGAATTTCATCATGTTTCAGCAAATCCTGAGAACAAATTAGGTAATCATCTCGCAAAATTTATAGATCGTGATCGGGTACATATTGTTGCGATGACAGGTTCATATTTTCGGGGAGATGCAGAACCAGTTCTAATGCCTGAAGATGAAGAGAAGTTCGAAAATGTTACTTATACATATTATGAGCAGCTTAATGGCTATGAATATCTTAAAAAACTAGATATCGGATATTTTTTCTATTCAGGTAAATATGCAGATGATATTCTTAAGGTTTTAAATCCAGAAGAAAAAACGATTCTACATATTCCTTCTGTTAACTCTAGGGAAAGCACTAAGGATAAGCTCAGAGAAGTTGATCACATACTTGAAGAACTTGGAGAATGGCAAGGAACTGATGATCAAACAGGTTTTCATCTTGTGAAGCAAAAGAATGGGTACATTCTTCGTATAGCTGATTTGGTAGACGATGAAGCAAGTAAACGTGATCAAATAGTAGCTTCACTAAAAGATCCGACTCAAAAACAAAATCGAAATCATGTAGATATAATTATTGCTCTAGGAATGGCCAAAGAAGGTTTTGATTGGATCTGGTGTGAGCATGCACTTACGGTTGGTTATCGTGCAAGTCTTACTGAGGTTGTACAAATTATTGGACGAGCAACAAGGGATGCACCGGGAAAAACTAGAGCAAAATTTACTAATTTAATAGCTGAACCAGATGCCTCTGAACAAAAAGTGGCAGAGGCTGTTAACGATACTTTAAAAGCTATTGCTGCTAGTTTGTTAATGGAACAGGTTCTTGCTCCTTGTTTTAATTTTAAGTCGAAAACTTCAACTAGTAGTCCTCAAGAAGGCTACGATTATGGAGAAGGTGGCTATGACCAGAACAAAGAAAATGTTGGCTTCAATGATGAAACTGGACAGTTTGAAATAGAAATTAATGGTTTAAAACAACCAAAGAGTAATGCCGCAAAAAGGATTTGTGAGAATGACTTAAATGAATTGGTTGCTGCCTTCGTTCAGGACCCCACATCAATAGAGAGAGGTTTATTTGATGAAGAATTGGTACCGGAAGAATTAACTCAAGTACGAATGGGAAAGATTATTCAAAAAAGATATCCTGAGCTTGATGATGATGATCAAGAGGCAGTTCGCCAACAAGTTGTTGCCATGATGAATATTACTCAAAAAGCAAAAGAAATTGCGAATGGGCAAAGCACCCTAGATGCAGATAGCAATAGTGAAAGAACTAATATGGCATTAATTAATGGGGTTAGAAAATTTGTTACTGATGTCAATGAGTTAAATATTGATTTAATTGATCGAATAAATCCCTTTGGAGGGGCTTACTCAATTCTATCTAAATCAATGAGTGAGGAAAGTTTGAGGCAAATTCATGCCATTATTTCTTCTAAGAGAATTTCTCTAACAAATGAGGAGGCTCGAGATCTAACTTTACGAGCAATTAAATTTCAAAAAGAAAGAAATAGATTGCCATCTATTACATCAGCTGATCCTTGGGAGAAAAGAATGGCTGAAGGTATTGCTTTTTTACAGAAAAAAGAATCAGAGAAAATAGATGACTGAACCCACAAATAAAGAACTTCTTGATTTATTAGGTGTAGAGGTTGTGAAGAAGTCAAATTCTTCACAGACACTTCGAGAGGAGCAAATTATTAATGGTTTCAAAGAAATTCAAAAATTTCATGAAGAATTTAATAGAGCACCTGAAAATCTAGAAGATAGAGACATCTTTGAGAGGCTGTATGCGATCAGATTAAGTGTCTTGAAAGAAAGTGAGGAGTTTAAGAGTGTGTTGAGGACTTTTGATTATCAGGGTTTGTTAGATGTAAAAGCTGTTAAAAACTATGTTGAAAACAATCAGGAACTTGATGATTCAGAGTTGCTTGCAAAATTAAATATATCGCCTGAAGTGTCAAACCTGACTCTTCTTCGGCATGTGCGCTCTAATGAAGATAGACGTGTGGCTGAAGAGTTTGCTAAAAGGGAGCCATGCTCGGATTTCGAAAAATATAGGAACCTTTTTGATAATATTCAACGTGATATTAAAAAAGGCATTAGGGAATCTGTATCTCTAAAGAAAACGCCGGAAATTAATCAAGGACAGTTTTTTGTTCTTAATGGTCAAACAGCTTATATAGCTGACGTTGGCGAACCATTTATTCAAGAATATGGCATCAGAGATGCTCGTCTATATATCGTTTTTGATAATGGCACTGAAAGCAGGATGCTTCTGCGTTCATTGCAGCGTGCATTGACAATGGATGAAACAGCAAGACTTGTTACTAATCCTATTCTGGGCCCACTTTTTGACAACCTTGTTAAAGATGGAGATGAGTCAAGTGGCACTATTTATGTTTTACGGAGTAAATCAAAGTTGCCAATTATCGAAGAAAATCGTGAATTGATTCACAAGATCGGAGTAACTGGTGGGAGCATTCAAAAACGAATCTCTAACTCACGTAATGATCCCACTTATTTAATGGCTGAAGTAAATATTGTTGGTGAATTTAAGCTATACAGTATTAATCGGACAAAACTTGAGCATCTTATTCAGAGCATTTTTGCACCAGCTAAATTAAATATAAAAATCAAAGATCGATTTGGCAGACCATACTCTCCACAAGAATGGTTTTTAGTACCTTTAATAGAAATCGAATCGGCTATTGAAAAAATTAAAGACAGAACTATCTTGAATTTTCAATATGATCCCTCAAAGGCAAAATTGGTTGAATGCTGAGATTTATTTGAATAATTACTTGAAAAGGTTTGCTTAAAAATATGGGGGGTGTATGTAGGAAAAATAAAATTCACCCCCTGCATATTTACAAAGGACCATATAAAAAAGTTGGCCTCCCTTTTTTTCCGTTTTCAATTTTTACTCTACGTCGCAGGTTCGAATCCTGTCGCCCAGATCAGTTATAGCAGTAAGTCTCAGCTAATACATAATTCACGCAAATAATTGCTTCACGCAAAACTCACGCAAAACTTCGTTTTGTGTATAAATATCATTAAGATTAAAACTTTACTATCTTCCACCGCAGATTTCTCTAATTAACTCTGGCATCCCTCTTTCATATCCGAATCTTGCAATAGCGGGAACTAATTCCCCATCTATTGATGACTTAAAACAATCTGCTATTCTCCAATCGACTATCGTTGTTCTTGAATCGCTCTCATATCTTGTTCTGAATTTATAAATATATCCGTTATCTAAAGGCTCCTTATCGTTAATAAAAAGCTGATAATCTGTCCCCATCCAAGTATTTGAATAGTAAGGTTCTTCTGCCTTAATTCCAGAATGTAAAGATAGAGCAGCTAGTAATGGTAGTGGTAGTAGTAAGCGTTTCATCTGCACATAGGTTTGTTTCTATAAACAGGTGAGTTGCAGTTGATTCCTGGCGGTGATTCCTTGGTTGTCTTTTCTGACCAATCAGTAATTGGTGGATTGTCGTAAGGGTTTAAACCTTCATCTCTGCCTTGGGTGTCTTGTGGACCTTGGCTATTTGGATAGCGGTAATTAGGGATTGGACTAGCTTCTTGTTGGGTCCATCTGATAAAAGCTCTCTGGAACTCCCTATGAGCTTTTGCATGTGCAAAAAGGAAAAGAGCTTCTTTTCTCTCTTTCCCATTATTAGATTTATAAGAAATATAGTTGTAATACTCTTGTCCTTCTAAATCAAATTTATACCCAAGATATTGTGATCGCTGAATACCTCCCTGCCCCTCTACCCACATGGCCTTCCCCTGGAATCTAACGCGACATTTTTTTTTAATTCTCCTACACCAAGCATCGTGATAACTTTTTGCCCCATCATTGAATATCCCGACTGGGAAGTCAGCATCACCAAAATCAGCTTTTGCATGATTAAAGCAAGTTGCTATTGCTGACAATAAAAGAGGAAGCAGAACTCTTCTATTCATCTCACTTGCCAGTTATACATTCATAGCGAACATTTCTCACCTTTTTGTTTTTGTTATTGCTAAGCCTTTCACTTGATGACCATAAGGCTCCTTGCAATTCGCACTGCTCCATATTTTCCATTTCAATTTTTTCTATTCCAACTCCTCCACCAATTGATTGTCCAATACCAACGAGTATTAGCCATATTTTCCCATCATCATTTCTCCCACTAGATTTTTCAATAGCTTTCATTGCTTCTTTCTTTGCCGTTTTGAGTTCATTTAAGGCTTCAATCTGAGATGATTTCACCTCAGCTAGAGCATCTTTTCTAGCTTTTTTAATGTCAACCATTGTCTTAGCTAATTGATCGTCAGCGTTATTGCCTTTCTTCAGTGCTGTTGAAACTTGCATCCCAGCTATAACCAAGATTCCAGCGGTGCTTACGGCAGCTAAAGCCTTATAGAAAATGTTGTTGCTCATTCAGTTGTTCTTACTCTTGCTACCTTTCTAGTTACTCTAGTTCGGATTTCCTGCAGGTAGAAATAATAAGCGTTTTTATTTATCCGTTATGGATTAGAGGGTATGGATGATCCACGTTATAGAGACGTTTTTTAATGGAATTAGCCTTTTTGAAAAGATCCATCGTTTCTCTTCTTCCAGAAGCATGTTGAGCTTCTTTCATGGTCTTCGAGTATTCCTCGTGTAATTGGGTTTTTGTCATAGTCGATCAAAGATAAAAGATATTGTTTGCCGTTGATGTATTGACAGTTACGGAATAACCGTAATAGTATAAATGTACTACTGCAAGAGACATGGCTTCAGCTTCCTCACCTTACGCCTTATTCCGAGCGTCTGACTGGAGTTCTGCAGTAGCACAACCTATTGGCCTAAGGCAATGTTTACGCATTCAACCCAAAAAGTTCTACCCAAAAAGCGATATGCAGAAGAAGAGGGTTGGGACTATCTCGAAGAAGGGACACTCAAAATGTCACGTTCAGCTCGCGTTTGCATGACGTGTGTTCACTTTCGTTATTCCTGCGATAAACATTGTCACACCCTTCTTACTTGTCGAGCTCACCAGCGTCTTATCCCTCAAGGTTCTCATCTAACAAGTAGATGTCCTCAATGGCATAAGAACTACGAAGACAAGTTTGGTATTTGTCCTGAAGCTGCTTAACACAATGACTAAAGATCAACTTGCCCTCAAGATCGCTTTAGCGATGCACAAACCACCTCATGCACCTATGGATAGTTTCGGTGCATACTTCAATACCTATAAGTGTTTAAGTAATTATTTTCAAGAACTTTCATTAGAAGATATTGCTGGAATTGGTAATAGATACGGGGTTTCTGTCTAAACTGTTATTAGGTGATCTTTCAGACAATGGCACGTGTTCTCGCTATTGCACTCATTCTCGGAACTGTTATTTATTACGGCATTACCATCAGCAATCTTGGTTAGCTCTCACCTCTGACATGACAGAGGTACGGTCTCCAATTTGATCTTTACCTCTTCTATGTGGTAGAGATGGAGGTTCGGAATTAACTACCTCATGTCTCAATTAAAAATTAATGTCTCTGCTAAGGCAGAAGCAATGATTGCTCAACTTCAGAAGGAGATCTTTAACCGTAGACGCAAGAAAATCACTGCACAAGGTGTAGTTGAGTCTCTTGTTGAAAGCGGTGCAAAGTCTCAGTCTGACAAGCGTTATGCGTCTTCTTGGAAGAATCTAATTAAGGACATTGAGAAGGCAGCAAAGGCTTCTGAAGTGCATGGCAACAAGCCAGCCAATGTCTCCGCTGAAGAGTGGGCGATGTTGATATCACATCGTGCTCGTAAAGGTACTACAGCTAAGAAGGCTGCACCTAAGAAAGCTGTAAAGAAAACAACTGTTAAAAAAGCAGCGGCTAAAAAGCCAGCAGCTAAGAAAGCAGTTGCAAAGAAAGCAGTTGCAAAGAAAGCTGTAGCTAAGAAAGCTGCACCAGCAACAACAGCTAAGCCAAGAAAGGCTAGACGTGCAAAGAAAGCACCTGCTAAGGCAACAACACTTGCTTAAGGATTCTCTTTGTAGTAATCAATGATCTTCTGAGCATTCTCGTCGGTCAAACAGCTAATCCTTGAGTTAGCTGGAATATCTAATAAAACGCAGATGGCAATGATGTCTTCTGCGTTTTTTTGTATCCGCTCGGACAGTTCTAGAACCCTTAGTGATTTCCCCATTACTCAGAATCGTTGGCATTGTTAGCGATATCTTCTAGACGCTGCATTTGTTCTTTGGTTTGTGTTGTTCGACTTGGCTTTTTAAAACCAAACCAGCCTTGTTCTTTTATTCCTCTTTGAACTGCAGCGGTCAACGCACCGAAGAAGAAAGTCCCAATCATCAACATGATTAGTCTTACGGTATCGAAGCTTGTTCCGCTTGCTGTTACTGAATTAAGAGGATCAAATGAATCCATGAAAATATAAAACTCTTATCTCTAAGATTTAAAGGGGTTTCTTCTTTAGACGTTTCATTTAGAAGTGTCAAAGATTTTGCTTAATCTCTCCCATGAGCAGTTCTTAGATTACCTGAAAAATTGAACTGAACTCCGTTATTTCCTGATCCTAAATTCTGAATGAGTTTTGACGTAGTGAAACGAGATTGCTTTGCTGCATACAAGGATTTCCCACCTAAGTTCAAAGTTTCGATAGATCTTTGAGGAGAGGTCTTTTTAGCAACAGGAGTAGCTACAGCCATGAAATTAATCAAATCATATTTATAAGGTAATTACAAAAAGACGAGTTGGATGCCCTTCTTTACTAATCAAGGAATCCATTAGGCAGCCTTTACCCTTGCAAATGCAGAGTCAGTTCCACTCTTTGTAGCCCAAGGATACTCTCTGCAATGGGTTTCGTAAGAATGACCCATTGCCGTAGCCATAGAACCTCCATCAAGAGAAGACTGTAATCTTTCTTGCGCTGCTATACCAGCATAAGTTGCTGCCAATTCATCTTTTTGCTTATAAGACAGATCCTCTATTTTCATTTTCTAAGAAATCAAGGTAGTTAATTATAAGAAAATAATCACCAACAAACTTCTTTATTGCTTTTGAAGGAATGTCTATCAATGAGTACTTGTGATTTTTGTATTTGAGGTTTTGCAATAAACCTTGGACCCTTAGTTACCTCCTGAAATGACTTCAGTGTTCCATTTCCTGGGAAAGAAGGAAGTTCAACACTCATCGATTTAATTAACTTAGGGATTTTCAATATCACTTATCGTTCCTAGATCTGCAAGATTCCTATCAGAAGGAGAATACAGAATGATGAGATTTTAAATACCTACCCCAAAGCTGAGATATTTAGGCCCTTTTAACAACGTTCGATTTCCGGCAAGATTTACAATATCCCACGTTTCGGCCTTTGCCATAACTGCCATCGCAATTGCCATTACTACAAAAGACCGCACCACAGAAGCTGCATCGGAAATGAATTTGCTTGTTGTTGGCTAAACCTTTGCCACAAAAACTGCAATCAGCCATATCGAACAGGATCGCTATCTCTGTTCTAGGCGAGAAGTCTCTCCATAACTCAGTCTGTAATACCCCTAGGAGGCCTTTACCTCTCCCCCTTTAGGAAGATGAACTATCCAAGAACCTATCTAAATCAATAGAACATCTAGTCAAGCTTGGTACTAGAAAGGTTTTGGGCAAAAGCACATATCAGGGATGATCACCGCAATGCTTATAAACCCCACCTCCCATCTCCCTCCTTTGTAACCATTGTTGCGGTGAAGAAGACGCTGAATTAAGAACTAGTAAATTGAAGAGAGGATTCTTTTGAATTAATGAGTGAGAGGCTAAATTAAAGAAAACTAGTGATCTAGATGCTGAAGCGACTCTGGTCTGAATATCGCAATGCTTGCTTACTAACACTGACATTACTGGTGATTGGCATTGTAGCAAGTCCTTGGGTATTGATAATAGCCCTAATGCCTATTGGATGGGTACTATTGATGCCTAAAGGACCTCAACTAGAACAACATCCAGAAACAATTGAAAGTTCTGAGGAAGTTGAATCAATCGAGCCCTTAAAAGGGACTACACTTTTAGAAAAAATCAAAGAGCTTGGGGATGTAAGCAAAAGTGATTTAGTCAAAGCTTGTGGTTATGTATCTACAAAAAAAGATGGGGGAGAAAGACTTAATTTCACAGCGTTTTACGAAGCTCTATTAGAAGCTAAAGGTGTTGAAATAACTACAAGTTCTAGTGATTCAGAAGAACAAAGAGAAGATTCTCATCAAACTAATTTATCGAAATCAATAGAAGAAGCCTTAATTAGAATAATTTCAGAAAATATAAAAGAATATGGAATTAGTGATTTACAAGAGATTTATGATGATTCCACCCAAAGATCATATGATTTCTCAAGATTAGAAGGATCTTATGAATCAACTTTATATGAATGGATACATATCTACTTAAAAAATACTGGCTTATATAATTCATTTCTTAATGCCAAACAATTAGCTCAAGCAGAAGCTGTACCAGAGGGTACAATTTACGGACCAAATGATGAGGAAGATGAAAATTATGAAGGAATACAGGAACAAATTGATGAACTACATTGGGATTGTATTTTAGTCGTAGCCAAAGAAGGGATTAGACAAGGATTAAACATTTATGGGATTCCAGAGTATCTAGAAAATTGTGGAATGGATGAGTATCTTGAAGAAATCAACTCTATAAAAGTTGACAAGTCAAATAACGGTGTAGCTGATGAAGTCAATTCAGAAAATTCATGGGAAGCATTAGATGAAGATGAGCTCATAGAAAGATTAAAGGGCACAGAGGTTCCAATTGATATAATTAGGAAATTTGTAAATTCAGAAAATTGGGAGATTCGAAGAACAATCGCATTGAGGGAAGATTTACCATTAGAGATTATTGAAAAGCTTAGAAATGATGATGATGATGATGTTAAAGATGCTGTTGCCTACAGGCAGCTACCAGTTGAATGGAGAAAGCTTGATGATGACGAGAAAATTGAAAAACTTAAAGATGATGAAAATGTTGATGACAATATTATTGAAATCTTATCTACTTCAAACAATTGGGGAATCAGGCAAGCTGTTGCTCAAAGTCCTAGTACGACAGAAAATATACTGAAAATACTTATTCATGATGATGATGATGATGTAAAAAAAGCTACAAAAAAAGCTTTAAAGGCAAAAGAAATCTCCTATGAATACTCAATCAATAAAGATGATAACGATAAAAGCATAGACGATGACGAGGTGGGTTGTATTAAAAAGAGTCAACTTCCAGCCGAATTAAGATCGATGTCCTTATCAAATATCGCAAAAAGAATTAATGAGAGAGGTGCGTCCAAAGAGTTACTTGAAGTGCTTTCAAGTACTGATAATCATGAATTAAAGTGTGCCATAGCAGAAAACACTTCCACCTCTGAGGAGGTTTTAATTAAGCTTATTAAAGAATCAGAAGTTAACTGGAGAGAGAATTCCTGTTCTGATAGTGTAGACGATTTAGCCAGAGAAAATCTATATCGAAGGAAGATACCTATTGAATTCAGGGCAATGGAAGAGCAAGCGATTATTGAAGCTCTTAAGCAAGAAGATGCAGAAGAAGAAATGCTCAAGACTTGTGCAGAATATGGACCTGTGTATATTCGAAGTGCAGTGGCTGGCAATCCAAAAACTCCGCAGGAAACTTTGGGGATGTTAGCTAATGATGTAAATAGTGGATGGGTAAAAGAAGTTGTTGCCCTTAATCCTAATTGCTCGAAAGAAACAATAAACCGACTACTACATGATGATGATACTCATGGAATTCTAGTTAGACGTGCAGCTCTTTTGAATGGCTTGCCAAATGATTGGATCAAGCTCATTCAAGATGAAGACATAGGCGAAATACGCAAGAGAATGATTAATGAACATCCGAGTCTAAAGGTTATAAATACTCTTTTAAAACGAGATGAAGAAGAATTCACCAGTTCATATGATAATAAACAATTTAGTGCTTGTGTGGTTTATTACCCTGATACGCCAGATGATATTTTAAATCATCTACGTCAAGATGATGATGAATATATAAAGGCTGCATTTAGAGAGACAACTATGCCATCTGATTGGGTTGTTATGTCAGATGAGGAGAGGATATCAGCATTGAAAAGCTCAGATGTTCCTCTTGAAGTTTTTAATACACTTGCACTCTCTCCTAATTATCAAATCAGATTAGCTATAGCAAGATCTGACAAGACCTCTCAACCTATACTAGATATTTTAGCTAATGATTCCGATAGTGAAGTTAAGGAGGCAATTAGGCAACGTGAACTTCCTGAAGAATGGAGAGAACTAGAACAAGAAGAATTAATAAAACGATTTGAAGAAGGGTTGGCTAACGAGATAATTCTTGAATTTTTCTCTAAATCCTCAGATTGGCATGTTCGTCAGGCTGTTGCCCAAAACACCTCAACTCCCGAAAAAATTCTAACCACTCTTAGGGAAGATGAGGATGATGACGTCAAGGAAGCTGCAAATAAATCATTGCGAATCCTTAACCCAAATTCAGACGCCTTTGGGAAAGAAAGAAAGAGTATTTATATGAAAACAGAGCCTGGAGGACGAATTGCTTTTAGCCAATTAGATCAAAATCAGGTGAATTTATTAATTCAATCAATTAGTAAAATGAATTTGGACGAGGCATTAGATGAACTTAGATATAGTGGTGTTGATGCTGAGGGAGTTGTCAATAGTGGTGATGAAGGTGAATATGGTAATGAAGGGAGAATCTTTTTCAACGAATATTTGCAAAGAATTGGTCCTGATGAAGATAAAGAAACTGAAAAGTTTAAGGATGGAATTTATGCTGTACTCATGAGTTTATCAAAATGCTCAATTGAATTCGAATTTGAACTAGATGAAGAATTTGATAATGACAAATTGGAGGAGACATGTGTGCCGATAAGACTTCCATCTGAAATTAAACATGGTTTATATGGTCATCCTGATTTCAATATAATTACTGGCTTTAAATATGATGGAGAAGAAATTGAAGAAGATTATGAAATCATTGATCGTGGATATGATGACCAATTTACAATATTCTCTATCAAAGAGGGAAAGACAACAGTTATCTATAGCAATTACAACGGTGATGAAGAATGGAATAATTCTGCAGAGATATTGAATCTTATGTAATGACGATGATGATGACGTTAGAGATGCGGCTTTAAAAAGGCTTTAAATCCATAGATTAATAAATAGAGGTGTATAGGGTCTAAAGATAAAAAAACACAAAAAGTGAAAATTGAGGCAAGCTATAGAGAAGGTTTAATTAACTTCCTTGAGTGAGCAACTTGCCCCAGGGGTAACAGCAGAATCAGTTCTTACAGGCGATCTTCGTAATAAGGTCGATGGTATTTGGGATGCCTTTTGGAGTGGTGGAGAAGACGCTGGATTAAGAACTAGTAAATTGAAGAGAGGATTCTTTTGAATTAATGAGTGAGAGGCTAAATTAAAGAAAACTAGTGATCTAGATGCTGAAGCGACTCTGGTCTGAATATCGCAATGCTTGCTTACTAACACTGACATTACTGGTGATTGGCATTGTAGCAAGTCCTTGGGTATTGATAATAGCCCTAATGCCTATTGGATGGGTGCTATTGATGCCTAAAGGACCTCAACTAGAACAACATCCAGAAACAATTGAAAGTTCTGAGGAAGTTGAATCAATCGAGCCCTTAAAAGGGACTACACTTTTAGAAAAAATCAAAGAGCTTGGGGATGTAAGCAAAAGTGATTTAGTCAAAGCTTGTGGTTATGTATCTACAAAAAAAGATGGGGGAGAAAGACTTAATTTCACAGCGTTTTACGAAGCTCTATTAGAAGCTAAAGGTGTCAACCTTTCTTCAGAGGAGAAAGGTGAAAACGTTACGCCAGAGAAGGAAGTTGAAAAAATAAATGCTGCCACAGATGATTGGGACTCATTAGAGGACGATGAAGCAATAGAAAAATTAAAAGAGACAGATCTTCCAAAAGAGATATTTAGTCGTTTTGTTGACTCTGAGAATTGGGAAGTTCGCCAAGCAATAGCATTAAACCCACAAACGCCATCTGATGTTATAGAACAACTTCGTGATGATGATGATTCTGATGTGCAAGAAGCTGTTCTAAATCGTCAATTACCAGTCGATTGGCGACAACTTGATGAAGCTGAAAAAATCGAAAAATTACAAGAAGAAAATGTTGGTCCTGATATTTTAAAAGCATTTGCTAAAAGCAGTAATTGGCGAATAAGAGCAGCAGTTGCTTCCAATGAAAATACTCCTGAGGATGTTCTTAAACAACTTGCGAAAGATGATGATTCTGATGTGCAAGAAGCTGCTCTAAACGCAGTTGCCTATAGAGAATTACCAAAAGAATGGAGAGAGCTAGATGATGATGAAAAGCTCGACAAGCTTAAAGAAGACAATGTTCCGACGAATATTCTAGAAATACTTGCACAAAGTAGTAATTGGGAGATTCGTAAAGCAATTGCACTTCATGAAAACACACCTGAAGAAGTTATTCAGCAACTTGCGAAAGATGATGATTCTGATGTGCAAGAAGCTGTTCTAAATCGTCAATTACCAGTCGATTGGCGACAACTTGATGAAGATGAAAAATTGGAAAAAATCAATAATCAAAATGTCTCTGAAGAGGTTTTAACAATACTTGCACAATTCAAAAGCTGGAATTATACACAAATAAGAGCAGCAGTTGCTTCCAATGAAAATACCCCTGAGGATGTTCTTAAACAACTTGCGAAAGATGATGCTTCTGATGTGCAAGAAGCTGTTCTAAATCGTCAATTACCAGTCGATTGGCGACAACTTGATGAAGATGAAAAATTGGAAAAAATCAATAATCAAAATGTCTCTGAAGAGGTTTTAACAATACTTGCACAATTCAAAAGCTGGAATTATACACAAATAAGAGCAGCAGTTGCTTCCAATGAAAATACCCCTGAGGATGTTCTTAAACAACTTGCGAAAGAGGGTGAATCTGAAATAACGGAAGCAATCTTACAACGTCAATTACCAAGCGATTGGCAAAAGCTTGATGAAAATCAAAAGCTTGAAAGGCTAAAGAGAGAAAAGGTTTCTGAAGAGGTTTTAGTAATATTTAGTAATTCAACTAAACCATTACTTAGAAAAGCTGCTGGATCAAACAAAAATGCATCATTAGCTATCCTGGCACAACTTAATGATGATGGTGATTCCAAGCAGAGAGCCTGGAAATACATTTTACGCAATTGGGGTAACTGAAAAAAGAATTAAATTTAATGAATCTGTTAAAAGATAAAGGTCTACATCTGAGATGAGATCAATTTTAAAAAATTAAAATTTCTCATTATTAAAGCTATTTGATTATCAAATCAACAATTCTATCCTATGATTTTTTAGGCAGGCTGTTCTAGCAATTAAACCTTGGCGTTTCGCCAAGGCAGTAGTTAAGCTACAAAACCATCATCGGCTGACGATGTCTCTCAGCATCTAGCTGCTTAGGCCGGCCTAAACCTTTCTCTGAAACGACTCTACGAGTCCTTCAAAGTTTAGGCCGGCCTAAGCCGCTAGACGCCTACAGTGATCGACACCGATCATAGATAGGGCAGTAGAACAGCCTCCATTTTTATTCCCGAAATGGCAAAAGCGTTTTCATCAGAAATAAAATTTGCAGCACAGTTAGTATCAAATGATATAAAATTTTTTATTCTTCAAAGCAACCTAAAAAACAAATCTCGTATTTTATTCCAACTGATTGAAAAGAAAGGGTATTGGGGGGAAATTTTCAAGCCAATTTTTACATATTGGGGAGAATCAAAAGAATTTGATGAAATCAAAGATGTATTGAAGAATACTTATGAAGACAAGAATAGTGAAACATACGATATCAAAGGGATACTGAAAAAGATGCTAACCTCTTATAGTGAAAATACAATTGAAGAAGACAAAAGACGAGAATTAGAAAGTAAAATCAAACACAATTTAAATGAATTAAAAATAATAAATTTTGTTGATGGGAATGAAGAAGAATCCTCAATTTCAAAACTATCACTTGCATCTGCTCAAAAACTATCAATAAAAGTTCGTAACACAGAAACTTTAACTAGTAATGAGCTGCGATTAGTGAAAATACTATTAACAGAAGCACCACTCATCTTTGGCTATTGGGGACCTTTCAAATGTTTAATGAAATTTCTTGATCCAAAACTTATGCCAGTTGAGTTTGGGAAAGCCCTTGGGAGACTTGCCAAAATGAAAGGTTTCTCTTCCGCAGATATTTTTAATTCTAATCAATATCTTGAAGAGTTTAGTAACTGTGAAGATATCTCTTGGATGAATTATTTCATGCCAGTACCAAGTAAACTTACTTGTCAATATATGTCTAGGCGCATGCGTAGATTATTATCAAGCATTGGCAATAAAGAACCAGATATATATACAACTATTGCTGAAAATATACTAATTGAATGGGATTCAAGCATTCAATCAAATTCATATATTCCTGCATATATATTAGCTGGTTCTGATTCAATCCTTGATGCAAAAAGTAGATACATAAAGATTCCATTTATACAGGAGTCTAGAAAAGAATCATATCCAGAATTATGGAACAATAATCTTGATAAAATTTACTCTATTCTAGAATCTATTAGATTTTCATCTGAAGTTTTCACCTTTTGCATTCAAGTGCTTCTTGAAAATGGACAACAAATTCCAGAATTAAATGAAGCACATCTAAAATTAGCTCTATTAAGTTCAGATCAAAAAGTTATAAAAATAGTTCTTCCTTATATACATAAATATCCAGGCACTTGGAATAAAATACCTTCAAATATATGGAATGAATTTCTTTTAAATAGTGATCTCAATCTCTTTCCTGGCATTGCTCAGATAATTAATAATAGCAAGCATGAATTCTATACTCTTGGCTCAGAATTAAGAGAAATTATCAATTCAAATGCAAATAATGACAATACTTTATCGCAGTTAGATTATAAACGATTGGGTGAAATAAGCCAACTATATTTATTAAACTATTGCAATAAATATCAATGGGATAAAGCTAATGAAACGAAAGATATAATAAGTCAATCTATTGAATTAAGTTCTTTATACTTTAATTTTAATAATTCAGAAAGTCAATGGAAAAGAATTTTCAAAGATATTGATTTATCTGTTCTACTCTACTCTTATATAAGTATATTTAAGAATGATTCTATCAAAGAAGCTAATTTGAGTTTAATTTCCAAAACCATTTTTGACTCAGTCTCTGATGACAATGAAGAGTTAATTAAATTGGCTAAGGTTTGTTTTGAGAATAGTGATGAATCTATAAATCAATTAGGTTGGGAATTCTTTAAACTAGCAGCAAACCAGAACTATATTGAGAATCAATTATTAGATTGGCTCAAACACAAAGACGAATCGGAATTACTTCTAGAGCAATGGTCTAAAGTACGATTAAAACTTGTATTAAGCTTCGTAGATAGAATCACTAATTTACAAGAAAGTATTTCAGAACTTTTAACTGATACTGCTTGGAAATTTAATGATGATGAAAAAACTTGGCTTATTTCAAAAATTTCAGAATTAAAATTTGTTGCTTGGAATGAGCTTGAGCAAAACCATTTGAATACTCTTAAAGATGTGCTCTTGAGCGATACGGATTTTGTCAAATCAGTTGGAGATTCATTAGACCCAGAACAAATCAAAGCAACTACTCCCGTACAGCAAGAACTTTTAATTCGTTATATTAATTTAAAGCCAACCAGAATAAGAAGTGATCGAACATTCGCGATTGGCTTGGTTGCTATCCCAAACCCATCTATACAAAAGATAGTATTAAGTCAAATAATTAACTCTAACGAATTTGAAAACTGTTGGCTAACTATTGGAGAATTAGGCTTACCTATACCATTACAGGAGGTAAGAGACTTTTTAGAGTCAATTTCGGATAGAAATCAATTCACTGAATATGTTGTTACTTGTATTGACAGTATGGTTTCTCCATTAAGAGATCTGGGACTTGAACTTCTTGAGCAAGAAAATCATCGTATTGATCAGAATTTTATAGCTAAAGCTTTAGTTAATTCAGATGACCCAAAAGTTCAAGCCAGAGCAGTTAAGGAGATACTTACGCATAAATGGGAAGAAAATTCTTCTATAGCATCATTCGATCGTCGTATATTAATCACTCGAAGAAAAAATCGTCGTGCTAAAGAAATGATAAAAAATCGGCTAAGTTCAAACAATAAGATTATGAGCAACGAATTGCTAACTCCAGAAAGAAAAGAAGCACTTCTAGATTTAGCTAAAGGTTCTAATTTACGTGACCAAGAATGGGCACTTAAGACAATTGCATTGCTAACTTGTCAAGGAGTTGAGTTTAATGATATTCAAGTCAGCAATGTGTCACCAAGGACAGACTAATGCCTACTTATCAAGGTCTCTACACTAAATCAGTAGCTAGATCTACATCCCAAAATAGTGATATCACGTTTGGGACAGATGTTGCACAATCACCTGTTTTTCTAAGCGCAGATATTATGCCTAGCCATTCATTTGCTCGTTTAATGCTGGCATTAGGACAAGTAGTAAAAATGCAAGATAATCTAATTGAACGCGATCATTCAGCTTATCAAAAATGGGTCAAAGGAGAATACATAAAAGAACTTCCACAATATCAACTAGACGCAGCAAAAAAACTTCCGAGTTTATTGACCAAAAAAGAAAACTTAGAGAAAGAAAAAATTGAAATAAAAAAGATAATCAACAAATTTCATAGTGCTAAAAGTGTTTCCAAGGAAACTAAAGCTTTTTGGAAGTGGCTTTACAATCACAATCGAGAGGCATGGATAATTCTTGATCCCATAGTCAGCGTTCAATCTGATGCGACTTTTTTTGAAGCATTTTCTAAAGACGAGTCAACATATGCAAGAGTACTTTTACCCCATCACGTCACACGAACTAAAAGCAAACCATTGCTTGGAACTACGAATATTGACTTTAGTATTCCTTTAGAAAAAGAACTCGCACGTACAAGAGCATATAGACCACTACATCTAACTGTTGGTTCCGATTCTGTTGGTATTGATACTGGCATTTCCTCAACAGTCGAAAAGAAAATAGACTTACCGGAATCTTGGGTCAAAGGTTTAGTTGAAGTACAAGCATCTCTATCTCTAGCACCAATCCAAATTAATCTCTCATCTTCAGCTCTCGCAGATGTTATAGCAAGATTGGATTCAGAACGAGAAAAGCATGGGCCAAGATCCTTGATCTTTGATCTCGTTGCTGGCGAACCACCTCAAATCATAGTAGAACCATGGAATGATGTTTTTACGGTTTCAGATATCCCATATGAGGGTACAGAAAACAAAAAAATAAAAGTTTGGGGGAGAAGAAGACTTAGAGTTATAAAAGATTTATTGCCATTGAAACCTAAAGTAAATGTCAGACTAATTGACTCAGGGATGCCTTCATTTTGGAGTTTAGAAATAGATGAAATAACATTAACAATTGGTCTTTCTGGATGGACATCACAAGACTGGGCTGGGCGAGCACGTTTTTCCGCTATCGTCCCTGCATCTGATGCTCCAATTGAAACGATTTCAAAAGCGGCAGATCTTTTAAAGGCTCAGGGATCTTTATCGGTAGATGATCTATCTAATTCATTGAATTCCAGTCCAATTGAGTCAAGACGTATTTTACAGCGCTTATGCTTAGCTGGCTCTGCGATGTTCGACCCTGATCCAGGGATTTATCGCTGGAGGCAACTATTTCCTAATCTCAACCTCAAATCAACTAATGAAACTGGAACCGAAGAAAGAAAAGGCATTCAAATATTTAAAGAGAATGCTATTGAAATCATGTCTGATGAAATCGCGACAGACAGTAGAAGTATTAATGGCAAAGTAAACTATAATGGCAAAATCAATCACCCATCCCTCAAAACTGACTCAGATAATAGAGTTAAACTTGCCCAATGCGATTGTTCTTATTTTCGATACAACAAGCTTAAATTTGGACCTTGTAGACATATTGTCGCACTTAGCTTGATGGGGGGTACATAAAATGAGCAAGGAAGAGAGGAGTATTAATCAAAATTGGCGGAAAAGACTTGATGAAATTGGACAAGCCGCATATGAATTTGAGGAAATGTCTCGACTGGGTTTTCTGAGCAACAAGAAAATAGCAAAAATGATAGAAGCTAGTGGAATCTCTTTAGAGGAATACGAACAAGCAAAATCAAAGTTATCTGATATTTCAAATTTCATAAGAGCAACTAATGAAGAGATAGAATCTATTGACTCAGTTGAAGTAGCTCTTGAAAAAATACGTTCCGAAAGGATTAAACGTGTAAAGCAAAAAAATGAAGATCGCAAACAAAAAAAAGAATCTCAACGCAAAGAGCGTTCAAAATTAGCTTATGAACAGCGAATTAAGTCTCCAACTTTTCTAGGTAGAGACGTATCTAATCGACTGAATTTTACAGGGGGTAATACAGAGAAACTTGAGCTAAACGGATTACCCGTGATCACAACCTTTGCAGAATTATCATCAACGTTAGAAACAACCCCAAATAGCCTACAGTGGTTAACTTATGAAAGAGACTCTCAAAAAATTGACCACTATACGAGATTCGAAATCCCAAAGAAATCAGGTGGATCTCGCCTAATATCCAGTCCGAAACCAGCTTTAAGAAATGCTCAAAAATGGATTCTAGAATCTATATTAAACAAGCTTGATATTCACTCAGCAGCGACAGCTTTTAGGCCTGGTAAATCAATATTAGACAATGCAAAATTACATGCCAATTCAAAAGTAGTTTTACGATTAGATCTTAAAGATTTCTTCCCTTCAATCACCTTCATACGTATAAGAGGCCTATTTGAGTCCCTAGGATATAATCCTGGAATATCTACGGTATTTAGTCTTTTATGTACCGATAGTCCTAGAATAATTTTAAAATATCATGGAGAAACTCACTTTGTAAAAGTAGGTCCCCGCAACCTTCCTCAAGGAGCATGTACATCTCCAGCATTGGCAAATTTAATCGCCCATAAACTAGATCGTCGCCTACAGAAATATACAGAAAAGATAGGATGGATTTACTCAAGATATGCTGATGATCTTGTATTCTCAAGCAATGCCGAAGAAATGCCAGCATACCGCCTTGTCAAAGCTGCTTCAAAGATCGTTGCAAGCGAGGGGTTTAGAATCAATAAGCATAAAACTAATATAATGAGACATCCTCATCGCCAAACAGTAACAGGATTAGTTGTCAATAAAGATGTTCGAATTAGTAGAAATGATTTGCGTAAGTTCCGAGCCTTTCTACATCATTGTGAAACTAAAGGTCTAGAATTTGTATCTAAAGACATCGGGAAAAATGCAATTGCTGTAGCTCGTGGATATTTATCTTACATCAATATGGTTTCACCAGAATTAGCTACAACATTGTCTTCAAAACACTTATGGATTTCAAAATAATATATTTTGATTACCTCTCTAAAACTCTAAGAGTGGTAAACAGGGTAAAAGCACAGTGCTAAGAAAGTTGCATACTCTTTTCGTTAAAGATTTAGACGCTAATCCAATTGATTGGAACTTACAGAAAAAATTCTCGATAGGTGAAAAACTTCCTCCACTCGGACAGAGGGAAAAGGTGGTGAATAATTCCTCTTTAACCATTATTGCGGTGGGGAGATGCATCTCTAAAAATAACTAAATTGAATACAAAATTAAAGTCATCTACAAATTTGACCATATACGTTAATTTCCTGTGAAGGTATATCTTCAACGAGAGGAGAAAACTTATATCTTTCAAAAATATTATCTTTAAAAAAGATCCAGTCCTCAGGCATATTATTTTGGAAACCCGAATCCTTAATAGAATTATTTTCATCAGTTGTCAGGACAACTATATAGTCAGTCCAATTAAGGATTTTTGCGACCATATCTTCGTCATAGCGATATTTTATTATCTCCGCTGAAATTCTATTTGATGGAACTGGGTGTTCATATGTAAAACCATTTTTTCTAGATTTTAATCCTCGCCTCAATCCCTTCTCATTCAAAAAGCCATTTAACTCTAAATGCCTATAGGCTTTCGCCGTAATCAAGTATTTGTCTTTAGAAAGGCTAAACTTGGCGACATAATTCAAAACCCCATATCGAATTGTGTGATCCTTATAATATTCACCAAAATCATCAATGCGTATAATTGCATTGATGACATTAAAAATTTTAGTTTGCAATGTATTCATAATTCACTTCTATTTTTTAAGCTCAGACAAGGCTGGCAGATCCACAACGATAAGCACCAGGCATTTCAGCGTCAAGAATTTTATTCGCCTCATGCTGATAAGTAGCATTAACTCTTTTCAAAAAATATTTTCCTCCTACTTTTGTCAATTTGTATCTAATATCCCAAGTTCTCATAATTAAACGCTTTTTATTATTATCTATGGTAACTTAACTGTAAGGAGTTATCTCCGTTCATCCCGAGTATTGACGCTAATCCTTCAGGGGATTGTCAATCACCAACCTGCCGTTGTTCCTGCTAGGCAAGGTGGTCAAACCTGGAACCCAAGAGGGTTGATGAGCAGGAACGCTACCGACAGTTTTAATGACAATCCATCATAATCGAGGCACGCATGTGTCCCGATATTTAGCGAATTTACGCATAGAACGGGAACTAAAGCCCGGTCAACTTGCTTCCATCCTGCAAGCAAGAAACATCTCAAAGATTGGAAGCCTAATAAGACAATTTGAGCTCAATGGAGACATAAGTTCTTATTGGTTTAAAAAACTAATCAATGAATTAAATCCTCAAAAAGATGCATTGCAAAAATGCATCACACAAGATCAAGAGGCTCATCGCAAAGAAATTGAAGAACAAAAAGTCAAATGGAATCAATGGGCTGATACAGATATTGATCCGTATCTAACCATTCGCTACATACCAGCTGTGTATGGAACCAAATCAATTCCAAAAGCATTTACTTCCCTAAGAGAAGATGCTGAATGGTGGTGCTCAAATGAATTAAAAAACTTTAGAGCAAAGGGTTATTTGAATTGGACAAGACGAGAACAAACCTTCTTTGAAAAAGGTGGAACAAATTCATCGCGATGTAAGGCAACCTTTGAAGAACCTCCTGCATCTGCATGGATGCAGGTTTCAGGAAGTGCTGAGAAATTTATTTTTAAAGAGGAATTGACCTCAACAGTAAAAGTTCAACCAACAGCGGAGGTAAGACCATGAGCAAGAAAAAAAAGCAACTAAAAAAGACAATCAATCATGTTGTCAATCATTCACTTGAAAGAATGAAAAAGCTAAAGCCAGCAGAGCGTTTAGAACTACTTCTAGAAATAGGTGAATGGATTTTTAATGACCTTGATCTTGATGATGAATTAATGGTACCCCAATTTAAAAAAGAGGAAAAGACTATCGAACAAATCTAATCACTACATCCACCTTTGAGCCCTTTATTAAAACGACATGAGACCCATTGTTTTAGATCCTTTTGACAATTAATGACTACAAATGGGTAGATAGATCCTTTCCTATAAAGAGCATAGGTTTCTTGGCAAACCTTATCAGCAATTGAAATACATTGATTAAAGGTTTTAGGCGTAAGATCTTTTCTTAATTCCTGATTTGATTATTTAGGTTTTTGAATAGCACATTGCTGTAGGTGAATACTGTCCTTTTATCATCACAAGGATTGTGCACATGCTCTGCATATGTAAGATAAAAAATCAAAAGGAAAGGCAAAAAAAGTGCCCTAGGGATTTTGTAATTATTTGGTCGCTGTGTCCATGATTCGGCAAAGTCGGTTTAACTGCATAACGCCTTCAACAGTACCCGCAATCCCTGTGGCCAGAGAAGGAGAGCCAACGACAATAGATAAACATTGAGCTCGGCTAATTGCAACATTTAAACGATCTGGGTCCAAAACAAATCCAATTCCTCTAGGAGCATTTTCAGCATCACTTGCAGTAAGGGAATGAATCGATATAGGAGCTTGTTGGCCTTGAAAACGGTCAACAGTTCCTATTCGAGCTTTACTAGATAAACGCCTCTCAAGTCGATTTACTTGAAGGTTATAAGGAGCCGTAATCAGTATCTCATCACGGCCAATAATGCCTTGAAGTAATGATGTCCCTTCGCTATTTTGTTGAACCAATTGATATGAGCAACCAAGCAATTGATTCACCAATTGCTCAATTCGATCAATTTCTTCCTTGCTTTCACTTGAATTAGAAGAATGCTCCACTGGTTCAAAAGACAAGCCTTGTTGTAATCCTTCCCAAAGGATCTTGTTCTCTGATTTAGATATACATGACTGCAGTTCACCTTGATAAAAAAGCTCAGAAACAACTGAAGTTAATGATGGAGGCATTCTCCAACTGGTAGCCAAAAACACACCTCGGTCAGTAGGCACTATTTTTTCATCCCCCATCATATAATCCAAGCAACTTAAATCACTATTTTCTGGATGTGCCGCACGATTTGGTTGAGACAATTGATTTTGATCGCCAACAAGCAAAATATTGCGAGCACACTGACTCATAAACAAAAGATTACTTAAAGAGACCTGCCCAGCCTCATCAACAACTAAAAGATCAAAAGGTTCCTCACTAAAACATTCCTTCACTAAGCTAAAAACTGTGGCACCAAGCACAGTATGTTCGGAGTTGAAAGCTTTCTGACTAATTGACTGTATTTTTGTCCCCTTAAGAGATCGCTTATCACTTTTCTTACTCGTACCACTACTTATTTTAACAATAAAAGGATTTACTGCTAATGACTCTGCCTTTTCATCTACACACTTAAGTAGATTATTAATCGCCTCATGAGTCTGGGAACTAACAGCTATTCGTTTACCTTCTTTCACCAATCTAGCAATGAGTTCTCCTGTAACAGTAGTTTTTCCAGTTCCAGGAGGACCTTGCAGTGAAAGTGCAATCCCCTTTGCTGTTGATAAAAAGTCAGTTAATAAGGTAGCTACCTTATCTGGTGTATTACAAATTTGCTGATTGAGCTTTATAAGTTCAGGTATTTTCCTTTTTTCTAATAAATGAACCATTGCCTTTGAAAATGGTTTCTTTACCTCGACCCAGGCTTTGGCTTGTCTAACTAAATCAGGAAGCATATATTGATAAATCTGCCTAGGAAAAAGAATCAAATCACAATGCGAGGGAAGTTCTTTAAAACCCATTTCATCTAAATATTCTTTCTTCTTGGCTCCAACTTTGAGAACAATTTTTGTTGGATCATTTTCACAAAAGTTGCCTACAAGAGAAAATATTTTCTTTTTATCTTCATTATTATTTGTACCTAATTTATCTTTAGAAATAAGTCTCTCTTTTTTCTTTCTAAATTCAGCTAAAGAAAAGGACATATTCAGACCAGGTTTATTCGAAAGCTTTAAAGGCTGTTCAGCTTTAAATTCATAAATATATCCTTCACTTTTTTTAATTGTTTTTTTGCCTATTTTTCTAGCATTAGCAATTATTTCTGTATCGTAATATCGCTCATCAGAAGTCGTTTGATCTCTCCGGTTAAAGAACTCCCACCATTCAACCTTCCCCTCTGTTTCATGAAACTCAATCAAATATGAGACAAGCTTTTGATGTTTAAAACTCAACCCATCTGATCCTTTTAGGTGTTGATCATTATTTGGATCTGAAACTTCTTTTCTCATTTTCTTTGCTATTAGTTCTAAATCTCTAAGCTTTTTATTTAAAACCTCCTCCTCTAAATTACTGAACTTATTAAGACGAGGAGAAATGAGCATCTCCCTCTGCCTATCAATGAGAAAATCTTGAAGTTGCTTAGTAGACTCACAATCCTTTTCGTTGTAATCTTGAAGGTTTTGAAGTCGCTCACTTGACGAAATTGAATCACCCGTTAATTTTGCTTCTCCGGACTTTAACCATTCTGCATATTGCACAACAGAATCAACAGCAGTACTAATTTCTTCGTTACGATCACCTAAATAGAGCTTTTCAACCTTTTTAATCGAATAACTTGGAGCCCCAAGAAGTATCCCATTTCGAACGATAGGATAGAGATCGACAAATAGTTCTTCTCTTAACCATTCTTCCCACAAAGGTTGATGATCCTTATACTTTAAAGCAAGATTCCCTAAAGCTGCTTTTTCATAATTTGCATAATGGTAAACATGAAGCTTGGGGTAAGCTATACGGCGATTTTTTACCCATTCAATAAAATCATTAAAAGCTTTCTCTTCTTGTATCTCATCATGGGCCCATAAAGGAAAAAACTCGACCTTGTCTTCGTTATTTTTATAACAAGCACCAAAAAGATATTCAAGTTTCTTCCCTGTAAGGGGGTTTGGGTATCCCTCCATATCAAACCAAATATCTCCAGTATCACCCTCAGGCAACATTTCTAAACCTTTCGTCTGCTCATCTAAGGGGCGAACTTTATAAGGTGGTCTCCCTCCTTCTCCCATTGGAGATGTCTGAATCTCAGCTTGTTCCTTTAATCTAATAAACATATTCTCATCTAAATCAGGTATGGTTGTCGTATTTGATTTATTAGCAACTTTATTAGCAAGTTGCTCAATAGTGGATATACCTGCTTTAATCAACTTTTCCCTCTGACTTTGTCTCATACCAGCAACAAGGATCAAATCTCGTTTCTTCACTAATTCTTCTTCAATAAAAGAAGACCAATGACCATGATCACCAGGAGCATGTTCTGGTTGTTTATTAGAATCGAAAGTGTCTAGAAACTTCCGATATCGATCACGAAGACGTCTATACCACATCCAATAGTCATTAACTAAAAATCCATCTGCTCCTTTCTCAAATTTCTTTCCCCCTAAATAAAGCTTAAAATGTTGAGGTCGTGTCCCAAGGATAGGCTCAAGCAACTCGCAATATGCGCATCCTTGGACTAAATAAATAGGCTTAGGATGACTAGAGAGTTTGCATTCAATTGGTATATAACTCCATGGCCCTAGTTTCGAAGACTTATCAATTCGCTGAAGGAGATCAACCGAGCCTCGAAGTTCATCATTTTGCAAACAAGCTTGATATATATAATCATCTCCGTTGTGCATGGCATCTAGTGTCTCTTGGAAATTGAGTGATGTCATCTTTCCTTTAACCCACTTCACATTCACTCTGTATCCTTGTGCTATTAAATCGTTAATCAATATTTTTTCGTGTTCATGACCAAAGTCAATCAATAATTTATCCAATGAGTCAGGCTGTGGTTTTGGTGCACTCTCTGGATCAATTTTATTTAACTCTTCCCACCAAGCACCAATAACTGGACTTCTACTAAATAATGCAAGTTGAGTGGGTGTGATTTGACGTTTCATTACTTCAAACATTGATCTGATTTGTTATCGCCAACTCAGTAAGTTGAAGATCACCCTTCCTTATCAAATTTAATTGATCAACAGATATTTTTTGAAGTAAAATTCCAGCCTGTCTATAAGAATCTTCTGGACTGATAAAAACATGCCCTTTTTGATATTTAACAAGCCTCTTATTCTCAGTAGGTGTGACATAGTTAAAGAGACCATATTTTCTTTGATAGCGGTTTACGATTTCATCACAATGATTTGGAATCTCTGACCAGTCGACTTTAAAAAGTTCAGCGGCTGCAACTTTTCGAGGGTATTTATGATCTTTAGTAAGAGAAGTGATTTTTTTAGTTTCACTAAGTTTTTTTAATGCTTCAACTGAGATACCACCGGTCCAAAACTCCTTACCATGAGGCAAGTACCAAATAGCAGCGCCTATCATCGTTTCTAGAAGTTGGCGATGGTTCTCATTACAATCTTTAGATCGATAAAAAGATTGTTGACTCACAACAGTGCGAGCTATTACATCAGCTTTATCAACAAGCTTCTTATTGGGGTAAGCATTAGATTGTTTCATAGCAACTAGCTCAAATCTTGATTAACGATATTGATGTACACCTTCTCTGCAGGGTATTGAGCACGTACAAGATCCTCAATAAATCTACGGTCAGAAACATCAGAAACCAGTCGAAAATTGTGCGTTCTGCCTTGTTTGTCTGTATAACGACCTTTGACGTTGTATTGAGTCATAGTATTAAAAGCTAAGATCTCCAAGTGCTTATATTCAAAATACTAAACACTTAAAACGTAAAACATTCCTTTTCAAATCAAGCAATTAAGACCATGTAACTAATGGTTCACGAAAGATGAACTATCCAAGAACCTATCTAAATCAATCGAATATCTAGTCAAACTAGATACTGGAAAGGTTTTTGGGAAAGGAGTGTGCCGACCATCCAACCGCTTCTACTTGCAAAACCTACGAGGAATAAATCAATGGAATATCAATGTCCCGATTGTCCCTATGTCTATAATATGAAAAATGTAATTATTCTATGGAATTAGATATTCACACTATTTATAAAGTAGAGATTGGAAAAATTAACTCTGACAAAAATTTTGATCCAGATGATGAAAATGAATATAAACATTTTAGTTTTAAAGCTCTAGTTATTTCTCTTGCAGAATCACAATATGGCAATGAATACTGCATTCTTGAATATTCGACATGCCGTCCCGTTAATCGCTCTGTACCAATACCACTAACTTTTAATTCACATTTGCCATCAACGGAGGAAATTGAATCCACTCTTAAAAATAATGAGTTTATAATTAAAGATTTAGAACCACTTAATTGTGAATCAATTGCCCGGCTAATTTCATCCACAATACAAGGTAAGCTATCACTAAAGGAAGGTGAATACCTAAAAGATGGAATATCTTATATTGAACCAAATCTTGAAGAAGAAGAAGAAGGTGTAATAGAACCTTGCCTTTTTTCCTTAAAAGAAATCTGGAAAAATATTAAAGGAGTTAAATTTAAAGGGGATCAATATGTATGTAAAGAGTGTGAAAGTGCTTATGAGCCTAAAGTGGTTAAATATAATAATTTACTAACCAATACTTCTAGTTTTCATAGACTTGAACACGAATTTGATGATTCTAATGATTACATATATGTTTTTGAAGGTGTGGATTGGGATACAGAAACACTTTTTTGACGGTCAGCAATTCAGGCAATGGCAACTCATTGGAGCGAGGAATCTCTCTCTATATATAAGGAGAAAATAAGCACCTTCTAGTACAAGTACATACTTTTTAGCGCCCCACCTAGCGCCCCTTTCTCATCTGAGAATGAAAACAATAAAAAAGAGAGTCAGGGAGGCACGAAAGGAGAGCGCACAGGCACAAGGTTTTTATTTCCACTCTTTGGTGAATTAAAAGAAGCAAAGCACTACAACTGGAATCTGAAAGAGAGATTAACCAAGAAAGAAGCCTTACCACCATTAGGAGCAGAAGGTTGTGCTGGTAGGGCCTTAGGAACCTATCTTAAAAGGAATAAGAAATGGCAACAACTTAAAGCCGATGCAGAAGCAGTTAGCGAGGTTTTAGTGCCGTATACTTTCCGCCACCGGTACGCCAAGGCGGATATAGCTGATGGAGAATTGGAGCCTTAATTAAAAGGACTTTTATTTAAGGCTGTTAAGCTTTAATCAGTCTCAAAGAATTTTAGTAAGACGAATAAAGATAAGGGAATTAAGCAAAAGCCAAGTCAATACCTTGATCAGAATATACAGGCTGAGTTAATGGCGTTTTGTCATTAACAGGGCTACTCACTGGAGTCTTTTTGACTTGGAGAAGTGTAGGGTCTTTTACTATTGCTATAAATTGCTTGAATGAAGGGAGCTTTTGAAAGAAGTTGGCTACCTTCTGCTTATGAGGATTTAAGACCTTGTTAAACTGACTTGTATAGGTTTCTGCTATTTCATCTTTTGTAGGTATTGGCTTGGAGTCGACAAAATCTTGAACGTAATCAGATGTAAAAAGTCTCCAGAATTGAGTCATCTTAATTTAAGAAAATAATATGGTTATTGAAAACTTCACACTTAAATGGCAAATAATCAATATCAATCGCTTTTAATTGTCTTGCCTAGTAATAAAAAGATCTTGATTTCAAGATTAATAACTTCATTCTAAACAATTTAGCCTTTTTCTAATGCTTTATTCCTAGCTGATCTAGCTCAAGTCTTCATGCAGCTTTAACTTGATTTTTTAAATCTCGCCTTAAGGTCTTTAAAGAACTTTTTCCAAAAGCTAATAACAGAATCAGGAATAGGTTTGTTGATAGGCATGATTTAATTTTGTTGAGGTAGTAGTAAGCGTTTCAATCGCCTTCAGGTTTACCTTCCTTCTTCTCTTTGTCTTCTGTCAAAATTTGATCTGCAGAATCAATTTCATTAGAAACCTGATTTTCTATATCATGAAATATTTCTTCTTCTGGTTCAGTATCCCAGTCATCATCTTCAAAAGATTCTTGCTCATAAGCTTCACCTGAAAGCTTTCGTCTAACAGGTCTAGTTGGTCTTATTTCGAACAGACCTTCTTTGTCTGCCTTGATTTCTAAATCCATTTGTAGAAGACGTCTTGTCCTGTAAGTTTCATTCGCTATTGAACTCAGAGATGTGTAGACAGGGATGGCTAATAGTCCAAAAAGACTTGTTCCAAAAGTAAAAGGGGCAGCAACTACACAACCAACGGCAGTTAGAACATTCAGTATCGCAATTCCAGTTGAGCCAGGAGCAGTTCCTTTGATTGCTTCATTAAAGTCATTAACAAACCTCCTAGACATAAAAAATTCTCACTTATTCCCTTTCTAGCTGATCTAGTTCAACTCTTCAGGCAGTTTTAAAAGCTATGAATCTTTCTTCTTGAAAAACTTTTGGAACATCCAAACCAAGTAAATGGTTGAACCAACTAGCAACAACATTGGGAAAAGGGTATCCATAAGCAAATTTAACCCCTTTAAAACTTTGTTTGGGGGGATTTCTTTGGGATTGCCATTTTCTCAATAGCTGAGATCCTAGTCGGGGCGACAGGATTCGAACCTGCGACCTAGTGCTCCCAAAGCACCCGCGCTACCAAACTGCGCCACGCCCCGTTATTTAATTCATAATAAAGCCGCATGAACAAATAAGCAGCAAAGATTTTCTTTCTCGCGCAAGACTCAAGCCCAGATGCAATCGATAAAAGCTTAAAGGCTGCTCACATCATCTCTAGAGAGATCACACTCAAACATATCTACCCATTCTTGATTAGATTAAGCTTTTAATATGATTTAAATACCTCTAGCTTTACCATATCCTTTGGGAAGAAGGATCTTCTTCTTTCTCTGTAATTCTTAATCACATAATCAATAACCTGATTAGTTTGTAATTAAAGCCAATTCTATCTATACAAACTAATGCGTGCTAAAAATAAATTGTCACCATGCAAGGCAGAATTAAATGTTTCTTGCTAAAATGTATTGACAACACCTCTTTAATTTAAGGCCTAGCTGCAAGTCTAAGAAGTTGCTCTAACAAGATTACTCAATACATCTTTTTTGATTCAATGAACCCAACAAAACAACATGCAAAGCTTTTAAAGCTACAAGCAAAAGCTGAGACTTGCTTATCTAGAGAGGAAGCTCAAAAAATAATTCGCAAAGCAGACAAAGCCACTTCAAAGCTTTCTTCATAGATTTAATATTTTTGAAGCTCTACAGAAATCAAGCCAGAACTCATGAATAACTAATCTAGATTTATTGCCGAGGCTTATATATTTCTATTGGCAACCAAATTCATGATTTATCTGCTAATGCTGATCAAAGCAACCTCTTAACTCTCTCTTAAACATGCACTTGATAAAAGCATATAGATTGAATTTACTAATAGTTTAAAGAGTGGCGGATGATGACAAAGACAAGTTCTTGCTAAAGCAAAGAACAGTCTCAGAAAAATTTATAGATGAAGGGTTTAAATTATTTTTCCTTTCAATGGCATCTATAGTTGCAATTATAGTTTTCGCAATTTTTGTTGTTATTTTTTATCAGTCACTAGATTCTATAGATAGTTATGGAATGAAGTTTCTAACTACTTCAAATTGGAATCCTGTAACTGACGAATATGGAGCATTTACCGCTATCTATGGAACATTAGTTACATCATTTGCTTCTTTGATAATTGCAGTCCCCTTAGGGGTTGGTACAGCCATTTTCATCACAGAAGATATAATCCCAAAAAAAATTAGGGGTCTCATAGGATTAATGGTAGAGCTGTTAGCAGCCATACCTTCGGTAGTGCTAGGCCTTTGGGCCATATTTGTGATGGAACCTTTTATAAGACCTTTCCTCAATCTTCTCTACAAAATGTTTGGATGGATACCTTTTCTAAGCACTCAGCCAATAGGGCCTGGAATAGCACCAGCAATATTAATTCTTGTTGTAATGATTCTCCCTATTATCACTTCAATTTCAAGAGACTCACTAAAACAAGTTCCTGCGAAATTAAGAGAAGCTGCCTATGGGATTGGAGCCACAAGATGGACTGCAATGTTCAATGTGATTCTTCCCGCTGCAATATCTGGTATTACAGGTGGTGTTTTACTTGGGCTTGGCAGAGCAATGGGGGAGACAATGGCTGTGACAATGATTATTGGAAACACTAATACTTTTAGCTGGTCAATCCTTTCACCTGGATATACAATTTCTGCGATGCTTGCTAATCAGTTTGGTGAAGCAGATGGCAGTCAAGTTTCTTCATTAATGTATGCTGCATTTATTCTTATGTTATTAACTTTAGTAGTCAATATATTTGCTCAGTGGGTAGTGAAACGATTGAGTCTTAAGTATTAATCTAAATAGAGCAATGACAATTTCAAAACTTAAAGCTAATCTTATATACGATCCAAAATCTAAAAGAAATTTAACTGAGAAGTTATTTACATCAATATCTGCTATTTTTTCAATTATTGCAATCTTACCTCTTGTACTTGTTCTTGCATATATTCTCATTAAAGGTGGTTCTCAAATTAGTTGGGAGACATTAATATTAGAGCCTGAGCCTCCTGGCGACGATTTGTTGTCAGCAGGTGGAATAGGGCCTGCAATTATTGGTACATTTATTATATCTAGCATTGCATCAATAATATCAATACCAATTGGAGTAGGAGGAGGAATTTACCTTGCTGAATATGCTAAAGGAGGTCCCTTTTCCAGATTTATAAGGTTTGGAACTAATGTACTTGCGGGAGTCCCTTCCATAATTGCCGGTGTTTTTATTTATGCTGTAATAGTTGCCACTAAAGTACTATTTGGGAGCATGTTTAGCGGCATTGCTGGAGGTATGGCCCTATCAATTTTAATGCTTCCAACAGTAATCAAAACCACAGATGAAAGCTTGAAACTTGTCTCAGATGACCTTAGGAGAGGATCTTTAGGGATAGGCGCTTCTATGTTTACAACAGTTATTCGGATAACTCTTCCTGCAGCATTTAGATCAATTGCAACGGGAATTGTATTAGGCCTAGCAAGAGCGGCTGGGGAGACAGCTCCTCTAATTTTCACTGCACTCTTCTCTCGTTATTACTTAACAGGCTTTGGTGATTTGTTCTATGAAATGGGTTCATTATCTGTATTGATTTATAACTTTGCACTCGAACCATACGAAGCACAAAATGAACTAGCCTGGGCAGCATCCTTCATACTAGTTGTGTTACTACTTTCCATGAATATATTATCTAAACTTGTTAGCGATATAGCATCAGGTGATTCAAATAAATAAATTATAATTATTGTAGGCAAATGACAGATTCATACCAAATGGAAGATATCAAGAATTCAAATGAGACGTCTATATCTCTTCAAAATGTAACTATAAGCTATGGCGATTCTGATGCTGTTCGAAATGTATATTTTGACATTCCTAAATATAAAGTGACTTCTCTAATAGGTCCTTCCGGGTGTGGTAAATCAACAGTACTTCGATCATTAAATCGTATGAACGATTTAATTAGTAGCTGCACACTAAAAGGGCTTATTTTATTTGAAGGATTAGATTTGTACTCCGACCAAATTGACCCAGTCGAAGTAAGGAGGAAAATAGGAATGGTTTTCCAGCAGCCTAATCCTTTCCCTAAAAGTATTTATGAAAATATTGCTTTTGGAGCAAGAATCAATGGTTTCAGTGGAAACCTTGATGAATTAGTAGAGGATTCTTTAAGAAAAGCAGCTGTATGGGATGAATGTAAAGACAAATTGAATGAAAGTGGTTATTCATTATCAGGTGGTCAACAACAAAGGTTATGTATTGCAAGAACAATTGCTATAAAACCTGATGTAATTTTAATGGATGAACCTTGTTCTGCTCTTGATCCTATTTCTACAATTAAAATCGAAGAAACAATTCATGAACTTAAAAAGAATTTTACTATTGTAATTGTGACTCATAATATGCAACAAGCCTTGAGAGTTAGTGATAAAACAGCTTTCTTTAATGCAGCAGAGAAAGGGGGAACAGATGATGGTAAAGTAGGGTACTTAGTAGAGTTTGACAAAACAAAGAAAATATTCAACTCTCCAAAAGAGAAAGCAACACAGGATTATATTTCTGGTAAGTTTGGTTAATTTATTATAGTAAGCCTTAATTAACAAGAGATCATATATAAACCTATGACAGACGAATTATAAGTGCACTTTATCTCAGTAAACTATTTTTTATCATTTATTTCTTTCTAATATTTTAGATTGATTAATCTATAATAATCAACCATATATTTTTAAACTTCTAATATGTATGCATAGATACATTGTAAAACATCTTGAAAATGGTTGAATATCACCATTGAAATCAAAGAGGAAATCCTTTCAGAGAAAGAAGCAGAGTTAAATTGGAAAAGCAAATATCCAAGCTTTGTTTACAATTTTGAGATTGCAATAGAAGCAAGCCGGCAATGCAAGAGATATCTCCGTTCATTTGAGCCAGAAAGCTCTTCAAGCAAGTCTGAAAGCAATAGCAGCTTAAAGTGAAAGCAATATTTAATACTAGGGTTATTTTTTATCAGATGACTTGCTCTTATCTGATTCTTCGTTAGAGACTTCTTCTTGAATTGCATCCTTTTTTGAATAAGGACAAGGGCTATTCTCTCCCCAACCCCAAGCGATCACAGGCGCTGAGGAGAGAAAAAAAACAAAGCCCAAAGATAAAATTTTTCTCATTGCTTTTAGCACATGATCCTTAACTTCTGAAACATTAGCAAGAAAAGGATCCTTAGATAGGAGGTTGTTTTGGTAAATTTTTCAGTTGTTTGTTAAAAACAGAAAATACTTTTAATACCCTTCCTTCACATTTACTAGGTCTCTATAGGAAAATATCAATAGTACTCATGATTGAACAATGAGACACTTCCTACTTGCTTTAATCTTTACAGCTATTACTTTCCTATCTTCAGGTACAGCTATAGCTGATCAAGGCATTGAAAAGAAAATAACTAAACTAGAAAATAAAGTCTCCAAAAAATTCTCGAAAACATTCTGCAACAGTACTGGATTTGGGATTTCTTATGAAGGAGCTTTAAAATTCTCACTTGGCGAAACAAAAGGGGAATTCTCAAAAAACCCTCTTATAGATAAAGTTGATATTGAAAATATAAAAGATCAAATTTTAGCTGATATCCCAAATACTTGTTATTACTTCGAATTAGCGAAAAGTGACTTAAATGAGCTAACTCTAGAAAAGGCTCAATGATTAATAAATCAAGGCAACTTACATTCATGTTCAACAACTTCGCCTGATGGAAGACGCTGAGCAAATCTTGGAGAGTCTTGATGTAAGCCTCTTTCATTATCTTGATAACTCCACAACCATTTCTTATCAGTAAAGCTAATCTCATTCTTCTGAAAAGAGATAGGAAGCATTAAGCTGACATCTTTCCAATCAAGGACTATAAAAGAACCCTGGTCTAATTTCTCAAGATCAGTAACTAATTCAAAGTCACCATTCAAGTTGTTCCTAATAACCACTGTAAGTGGGTCACCATCACAATAAAAACTCTCGGAAGGGGTGATACTTATAAGAAAAGATAGAAGCAATGAAAATATATTCATTTTTATTAAATATTTAGACTTGATTTATTTGCTGAAAATTATTCCCAGGGTTGTTTAATTTCCTTATCTGACCTGCCTTCTCGAATAAATCCACTGAACCAAAGCCAGATATAATATAGCCCTGACAGTCCAAGGAAAATTAGCGCTCCAATCATTATTTGATCTTGTATATCCATAATTTTTCATAGCTAATAACAATAATAAGCTTACAACTACGGTTTTCCTTAAAATTCCAGCCAAACGCATTAAAAGAAAAATCCAATCACAACTCAATGCCTAGGTGAAAGTTTTCAATACGAAGTATGAGAAGCTTTTTAGCAAATAATTCCATACTCTGAAGAAATATTATTTACTCTTCAAATGACCGAAGAAGACCAACCTGCTCAAAAGCATTGTGGAAACAAAAAGAAGGCAATGGTTGCCTATGGAATCATTCAATTAGGCTCAAGTACTATCTCTGCACTGGCACTTGTGGCAATAGCCCTAAGCCTTTGCTCAATTAAAAAAGAAGCTAAGTTATTCAATGAATGTGTTGAGGGGGTTTCAGCTAAGGGGAGAGGTTCTGTTGAATCTGTTCATTTTTGTAATGGTGGTTCTTCAAATCGATATAGATAAGTAAAAAAGGCTTATACAGAGCAAATCCAAAAAATCATTGACGAGGAACTTGCAAAATTAAAATTAGTCATTATCATTTGAGATGTGAGGAGAAAGCTTCTCTAAAAGTGGAAACTAGGAAACACTTTTTAGGAAGCTAAAAAAAACCGCCTAATAAGGCGGTTTTTTTTTATTCAATGCTTTACAAATCAAAAATCCTACTGATCTACATACTGCAAACAAGCAGTCAGTTTTTACGACCATTAAACTTGAGAGGCCTTCTTGTTAAAGAAGAATGAACTCCTTAAAACCTCTTTAAAACCCTTTGTGACTTCAATTTTTAATCAAAAATCCAAGTTTAGACATATCCCAACAATTCCAATATCCCTCTGAATTTTGCTGTCACCCTGTTAAGATGGACAATTAATTAATTTTGTTTTGACACAAGTCATAGTTGGGGAAAACGAAGGAGTTGAATCTGCTCTTCGTAGATTTAAACGAGAAGTTTCAAAAGCTGGAATATTTAATGACTTAAAACGAATTCGCCATCATGAAACACCAGTAGAGAAATATAAGCGTAAGCAACGACTAAAGAACAGAACAAAGCGTCGTAGATAAAATCAAAATCTCCTCATAGGGATTTCAGAGTTTTCTTTTGATTCTTTTATCTTTCAAACTCTATAAAGATTAAACCATCGGTCTTTTTTGGAAAAGACTCTTCAAACATCTTTTTGTCTTAATAATTCCACAAGTTCCTCAGTTGTTAGTCCAGGCTTATAGTTCCATTTCATACCAAATTTTTCTCGCCAAGGGCCAAATACCTTGTATAAGACTGATGCATTTTCAGCTTTGCAAATAACCGTTCCTGTCCCATCTTGAGGTGTGTGTATCCAAGCAAGTCTTTCATAACCCTCAATCTCATCAATTGGTTTACCACTTTCTACATAATCAATTAATGCATCACCTGCAAAAGTTTGATCTTCAGATGATTCAAACTCCCATGTAACTAGATAAAGCTGCATTTTATGAAATAAAATATATTTATTTACCTTATAAAAATAGTGAATAATTTACAAGAATAATTTGGCTCTGAGTATTAACATCTGACATATTCTTGAGTGAATTAAGAAGATCTTAACCATGACTTTATCTTTCTTTGAGCTAATGAAATGCATAAAAAAGCTTGCCTCCCTGAACTCATAAAGCTATACCTGACAGCTTTTCCTGATTTAAACATTGCTTCGCTAATAGCTTTTGCTCTTATTAGCTCTTGCTGAAAAGCACGGTTAATAGCTCTTTCAGCATCAACATTCGCTAATTGAGCTTGCTTTGCTAAACGTTTGGTCTTTGACTTCGGTATTACTGTGAGAACGCTTTCAGGCTCTGTCCAACGCAATAACCAAGGACGAGAGGTTTCAGACAGAGTGGAAGATTTCTTAGACATTTGATGTATTCCTATATCCATCTCTATAAGGATGCGTCTAAAAGCGACATATCACCTCAAAAAGTTGCTCTCTGAAATTTCATTTATTAATACTTAAAGAAAAACTGAATAGAAATAGAATCAATCTTAGATTTTTTGCCATGTTCATTGCAAAAAGAAAGCACTAAAAACCTTTAAGCGAAAGGATTATTAAGGGCTATCCAAAGATAGAGAGAAATATTTGCGGTAAAAGCAAGAGCAACAGCTATAAGCTTCATTGCCAAATTAGAATGGAACTTTTCTAATCCAGCCAAGAAAACGACTTATAAGCGAGAGTTTATTTTCATTCCGAGACAAATTATTCTTATATGGAACTTCTTTAGTTGGGGAGATAAAGCAAACCTGCACGGCATTTATCAAGAAGCTTTCTTACTATTTCTATTTGAGTCAGGTTTGGCACTATTTTCTTTGAATCGTCTGTAGGGAAAATAATTTCATCATTCATTCCTAGCCTAATTTTCTCACCAAACCAAGTTCCATATCCAGTCATTGAGGCCCTACAAAAGACTTCTTTTCTGTCAGAGTCGAATTTTTGCTCAATTATCCATTTACCAAAAGAATCAATTTGTGTAAAACGATTCAATCCTGCATTAACAAAAGAAATCTGATAGATAGAGAAAAAACATATGCAAAAGACAAGCCTGGACAGGCGTATTTTCATGATTACAAGGCTATTTCACAAAAATAAATGGGTCGCCTGAGATTCGAACTCAGGACCAGCCGGTTAAAAGCCGGATGCTCTACCGCTGAGCTAGCGACCCACACTGTTGAACATTAAAGCTCTAGATGAAAGTTGTCACGTCAGAATCTTGATATGAAAAATGATCGCCCTCATAAAACCCTTAGTAAATAGATAAAATTTGGTTTAGTGAACAAGCATAAACAAACGCTTGATTAAATGAATTCGCTTACAACCCCCAAACAACCCTATTTTCTGTAAAATCACGACGATATCGAATTCATCCATGCTAAACCTTCTAGTTATCACTCTCCCAATCCTTGCTGCAATTGGCTGGGTAACATTAAACATTCAAAAACCAGCTAGAGAACAATGGGATCGCCAATTTGGTGACAACAAACCTTTTTAAGATTAATTTTAGGGGCTTTATTTCCGTTAACCCTTAATTTTCTTGGGCCAGTCAACCCCTTTATTAGTTATTGGTGCAGGCTTAGCAGGTTCAGAAGCTGCCTGGCAAATTGCTAGTGCAGGTATTCCTGTGAAATTGATTGAAATGAGACCTTGTAAAAGGTCACCAGCTCATCATTCCAATGATTTTGCAGAGCTTGTTTGCAGTAATAGCTTTGGAGCACTAAGTAGTGATCGTGCATCAGGGTTACTACAAGAAGAGCTAAGGATCTTAAAATCTTTTGTGATCAAAACTGCTGATGAACACTCAGTGCCAGCAGGAGGAGCTCTAGCAGTTGATAGAAATAAATTTAGTAGCTACATAACTAAAAAAATTTCATCTCATCCGCTAATCACAGTTCAAAGGGATGAAATTCATTCACTCCCTTTTGAAAATCAAATTAGTGTTTTAGCAACTGGTCCTCTTACCAGTGAACACTTAGCAGGTGATTTGAAGAACTTTACTGGGTTAGAAGAATGCCATTTTTTTGATGCTGCAAGTCCAATCATTGAAGGTGAAAGTATAGATTTTTCACTAGCATTTCGAGCAAGTAGATATGATAAAGGGGACGCTGACTATGTCAACTGTCCCTTAAATAAGGATCAATATCTTAAATTCAGATCAGAATTATTATCAGCTGATCAGGCAGAAATAAAGGATTTCGAGAAAGGAGTTTCTAATCTATTCGAAGGTTGTCTCCCTATAGAAGAGCTTGCCCGTAGAGGGGAAGATACTATGCGATATGGTCCATTGAAGCCTGTTGGTCTATGGGACAATAGATGGGGAGACCTTCATGACAAGGAACTAAGAAAAACGAAAAGAGCTTATGCAGTAGTGCAACTACGTCAAGAAGACAAAAATGGTCATCTTTGGAATTTAGTTGGATTTCAAACAAATCTAAAATGGGGTGAACAAAAAAGGATTATTCGATTAATACCAGGGCTACAAAAAGCAGAATTTGTTCGCTTAGGCGTCATGCATCGCAATACATTTATAGAATCACCAAAACTTTTAAATCCAACTCTTCAATTCCGGAAAAGATTAAACCTTCTTGCAGCAGGTCAAATTACTGGGACTGAAGGATATGCCGCAGCCGTAGCAGGTGGATGGTTAGCAGGAACAAATGCAGCTTTAATAGCGATGAATCGCAAACCCATAACATTACCTGAGACCACTATGATAGGTGCACTCCTTAACTTTATAAGTGAAGTTAGTCCTAAGGTTAAATCAAATCATAAACGTGATTTTCAACCAATGCCTCCTAACTTTGGTTTGTTACCAGAATTAAATAGAAGGATACGTGACAAACGTTGTCGTTATGGTGCATATCGTGATAGAGCATTAGAAGACATTAAAAAAACCCAAGAGTTCCTTGAAATTGGTACTCCTTTAGGTTTTAAAAATCAATGAATTTGGACAAGATGCGTCAAAACAATAAAGAAATCTCATGGGATGCAATTGTGATTGGTTCTGGGATAGGAGGATTAGTAACTGCCACTCAATTAGCTTCAAAAGGTGCGCAAGTATTAGTTCTTGAGCGATATATGATTCCAGGTGGAAGCAGTGGCGCTTTTCACAGAAATGGTTATACCTTTGATGTTGGAGCATCAATGATCTTTGGTTTTGGCGAAAAAGGCTATACAAATCTTTTAACTAGAGCTTTATCAGCTATAGGAGAGAAATGCGAAACCATTCCGGACCCTGTTCAACTCGCCTATCACCTCCCTGGTGGAGCTGAAGTTTCTGTCAGCCGAAATTATGACCAGTTCATTTCATCTCTGACTTCCCTTTTCCCTCACGAAGAGAAAGGGATAAAAGCATTTTACAAAGTTTGCTGGGAAGTCTTCAACTGTCTTGATTCGATGCCATTACTATCAATAGAAGATCCGGCTTATTTAGCAAAGGTATTTTTCAAGGCCCCTTTGTCGTGCTTGGGGCTTGCACGATGGCTACCATTCAATGTTGGGGAAGTCGCCCGTAGGCATATAAAAGATCAACAACTACTCCGTTTTATAGATATTGAGTGTTTTTGCTGGTCTGTTATGCCAGCAGACAAAACTCCAATGATAAATGCAGGCATGGTGTTTTCTGATCGACATGCTGGCGGTATTAACTATCCAAAAGGTGGTGTAGGAGTTATTTCAGAAAAGCTCGTTAAGGGATTAGAGAAAAACGGAGGCAAGGTTTTATACAAATCAAGGGTTGTCAAAATTATTTTGGAGGGGAACAAAGCTATTGGAGTTAAATTAGCAAATGGCGAGCAAATATATGCTCGTACAATAATCTCCAATGCTACTCGTTGGGATACTTTTGGAGGGGAAGACGTAAAAGAGCCTCTGATAGAACAATCAAAGACTCCATCTGCGGAATTAAAATGGAGAAATCGATACCAGACCTCTCCATCATTCTTATCTATTCATCTAGGTGTAAAAAAAGACTGTATTCCAAACGATTCACATTGCCATCATTTAATCCTTGAAGAATGGGATCAGATGGAAAAAGAGCAAGGGGTCGCCTTCATTTCTATTCCTACTCTCTTAGATCAATCATTAGCACCAAAAGACCATCACATCATTCATGCCTTTACCCCTTCTTCAATAATCGAATGGAAGTCACTTACTCCATCAGAATATGTCGCAAAAAAAGAACTTGATTGTGAGCGACTTTTATCAAAAATCGAAAAGGTTTTCCCAAATTTAAAACCTAGTATTACTCATAAAGAAATTGGAACACCTAAAAGTCATCGTAGATTCCTTGGGCGTCACAAAGGAAGTTATGGTCCAATCCCTGCAATGCGTCTGCCAGGTTTATTGCCTATGCCTTTCAACAGCACTGCTATTAAGGGGCTCTTCCTGGTAGGGGATTCATGCTTCCCAGGACAAGGGTTAAACGCAGTAGCATTTAGCGGGTTTGCATGCGCTCATAAGATAGGAGCAGAACTAGGAATCAATCCTTGGTCACTTCCAGAATAATAAAAAAGATATTCAAAGGATATTGCTCTTATCACGAATCAACTTCAAGAGTTGTAAACCAATCAGGAATTGACTCAAAGTAAGCAGAGTTAAAATTATTCTCACTTGCTTTGGCTCTAGAGCAACAAGTTCTCCCTAAATCCCTTTCAAGTAAAATAGAATTTGCCCATTCCCAAACAAGTTTCGCAGTGGATTCCATTCCTACATTGGCCATTATGCGAAGATCTAATGCCTTCTCAGAATGTAATTTTTTCCATTGAGGAATAAGCGGATCATCCATATTTACAAGAAATGTATGGTCAAAGTATCCTCTTAATTTTTTTTCTAATGCCTCCATGCTAGAAAAATCAACTACAAAACCATATGCATCTAATTCCTTCGCTCTAAAATAAAAAGTAAAACTTCGGCTATATCCATGAACAAAACTACAATGGCCTGGATGTTTCCATTGCCTATGACAACAAGGGTATCCTTCAAAATGCTTACTGCAGCTAAAACCAGTAATTTGATTAGACATTTAGATCATATTGAAGTAAATCTCTGAACAAAATGACCTGCCTCAATTTTTTCTATTATGTTCTAAGAATATGATGCCAATGAACCAAGAATTCATACAAAAACTTCGTTTTAACGAAAAAGGACTTATCCCGGCAATTGCTCAAGACTGGCTTGATGGTGCCATCCTCATGATGGCATGGATGAACAAAGAGTCATTAGAAAAAACATTAATCACTGGAGAAGTTCATTACTGGAGTCGCTCAAGAGAAAAGTTATGGCACAAAGGTGAAACCAGTGGGCATTTTCAGATCCTAAAAGGCATAAGATTTGACTGTGATTCAGATGTAATGTTGCTATCGATTGAACAGGTTGGATCCATTGCCTGTCATACAGGAGCAAGAAGTTGCTTCTTCCAAGAAGTAGAAGAGAATATTCCTGATTTAGAACAAAACTCAACTTTTAATCGTCCCCTATCTAATACATGCAGTGAACTTTTTGAGGTCATCAAAGATAGATCTTCAAACCCACAAAAAAATAGTTACACTAATAGTCTTTTAAAAGACGGGGACAACAAAATTCTCAAAAAAATAGGAGAAGAAGGTTCAGAATTTGTTATGGCATGCAAAGACAATGACCATGAATCAATTTCTAATGAAGCAGCAGATTTGATTTTCCATATACAAGTTGCTCTTAAGTACCACAAAGTTGAATGGAGGGACGTATTAGAAGTGCTTGCAAAAAGGAGGCAATCCAAATCAAATCCTAAGTAAAAAGACTTAATAGCCGAACCATTGACATTTAAGATTGTTTCTCAAATTTCAATGCAACTACAAACCGATACCTCTAGCCATGAAAGTCGCCAGAAGGGGTATTAAAGAGAAACCTAGAAGTTCTATATTAATTATCAACCTAAACCTTGAGACTAAATCAGGACTAAGATTAGGAAGATTATTTTTACTTAAAGGAATAGCCCAAAGGATATAGGAAATAGTGGGATAAAGAGAAAGAAGACCAACAGCAATATAAGCTCCTACTTTTAACCAAAACAAAGGATTTTGAGTATAAAACTCTGCTCCTTGACCAAAATATCTTACCCTGAGAATGCCAGTTAGAATTATCATGAGCCCTGCCAAGCCATAAACAATATCCGCTAAAATTATCGATATAGCCTCTCCTCGATTTAGATCTACTTTTAAACGCAATCTTTCATACATCAATGCTGAAAAACACAGAAAAATACATAAGTAGTGTGCATATGCAACTAAAGCACTTTTAAAAATCCCTGGTTCAAGCAACGTTGCGAAGATCATGTGTCATCTATAACTGAGTTGAGCCTACCCAAAAGATGTCATTTCCGTAATAACTGGCAAAAAATAGTGGCTAGTTATTGAGAGATATTCAGAATAAAAAAACTAATTAAAAATAAAATGAATTTGGAACTCTTCATTACAACAATAGAAAGTTAATACTTTCGAACTACGATTTATTTATTAAAGGAGTTTCAACTCGTGAGTTCTTTAAGTGATTTTCTTGGAGAGATAGGACGTCATCCTCTGCTAACACCAGAAGAAGAGCTCACCATGGGGAGAAAGGTTCAAGCAATGGTTGGATTAATAGAACGTTGTCATAGAGCTGGAGACCAAGGGGCCGACTGTGTTTACACTGAAGCTGAAAGGAGAACAATCAAAATAGGCGAGAAGGCTAAGAACCATATGATTACTGCTAATTTAAGGCTAGTGGTCAATTTAGCCAAAAAATATCAAGGGAAAGGGCTAGATCTTCTAGACCTAATTCAAGAAGGAACAATTGGATTAACTCGTGCAGTTGAAAAGTACGACCCAAAAAGAGGGCATCGTTTTTCTACTTATGCATATTGGTGGATTAGACAAGGTTTAAACAGAGCTTTATCTACACAAAGCAGAACAATCAGGATACCAGTAAACATTAATGAGAAACTAACTAAGCTTAGAGCAGCGAAGTCTGAGTTAATGCAAGAGTATGGGACTCCTCCTTCTGCAGAACAATTAGCAAAAAAATTAAGCGTATCCAAGCAGATAATAGGAGATCTACTCGAATGTGAGATGAGGAGTATCACTGTAAGCCTTCAAGGTGTAATTCAATCAAAAACTGATCCTTCAGAACTTGGAGATGTATTGCCTAGTGATGAGATTCCTCCAATGGAACTTGCAGAACTTGCAGAACGAAATGATTCAGCATGGTCATTATTAAACAAAGCTAATTTAACGCCAAAGGAGAGAACGATTGTAAGCCTAAGATTCGGTCTTGATGGAACTAATGAATGGAGAACTCTCGCAGAAGTTGCAAAACATATGAATTGCAGTCGAGAATACTGTAGGCAAGTCGTCCAAAGAGCACTACGCAAGCTTCGCAAGACAGGAATTCAAAGTGGTTTAGTCGAAGCTAGCTCGCAAGATGAGTAACCAAATCAACTTGAAAAGTCTCAACAAATTCAAACAAGTCTCGAATCATGGAACAAGCCAATCACAATGATCAAGAAGTTTTTGATGCAGAGGTAATTGACAGTTCAGTTATTGATGAAAGTGTTTTCAGAAAAGTTTTACTTAGAGCTGGCAGGAGTCTTGCTAAACCTGCTTTGGAAGCCTTTGAAATGATTCTTGATACGAGAACACCTCCTCAAGCAAGAGTGTCTTTGATCGCGGCACTTACGTATTTAATTATGCCTATTGATTTAATGCCAGATTTCATTCCTGTCGCTGGGTTTAGCGATGATCTTGTAGCGCTAACAGCAGTAATAAGTCTCTGGAGTCAGCACATGAACCCTGAAATACGTAACAGGGCTCGAAGAAAGCTAGATAGATGGTTCCCTCTTTAAGCAAATGGAAAAATGGAACAAACAAGTAGAAGAAGAAATCATTCTTTTAATCAAAGACTGGCTTAAGCACAAAGGTAAAACTCAAAAAGATCTTCGCGATATTCTCAATGCGAGCTCAGATCGAATGCCTGCTCTAATAGAGACACTTAAAGCAGAATATTCCTCTGGAGGAATACCTAACCTTGTAAGTGTTCTTTGTTCCATAGAGCAAAGTTGGGCCAAGGGGAATCCACCTATTCTTAAGCAAGAGACTTCTTCAGATCCTTTTAGTCAATTGGACCTCCTTTTAGAAGAACTCAAAGAAGACTGCAATAATTAATTAAATCAAGTCTATTAGAGCCTTTAAAATGAAACTCCATTGGGAATCTAAAGCACCTGTTGATAATTTTCTTAAAGCCTTTAGATGTTTTATTTTAATTGCATTGGTTATTTCATCAGTATTTGGCACGCCTAATAGAGTCCTTGCTAATAATCAAACGAATGGAGAACGGCTCTTTATAGAAAATTGCGCAGGTTGTCATATAAATGGTGGGAATATCATTAGGAGATCAAAAACATTGAGATTAAAAGACTTACATCGTAATGGATTAGATAATGCAGATGCAATTGCAAAGATTGCAAAAGAAGGCATAGGGATTATGAGTGGTTATAAAGATGTTCTTGGTGAAAATGGAGACAATCTTGTTGCAAATTGGATATGGGAACAATCTCAAAAAGCTTGGGTCCAAGGATAAATATCTAAAGAGGTCCAAATGCCCTCTTTCCAATAAACATCTTCATCTAAAAGTTTTTTTACAATGTCAATACTTGTTGCTTCAAAAACACCAAATACATATCTATTACACTTTGTAGGTCCTAAAGTTATTAGTATGCCTTCTTGTTTGAGTTTATTAAGCCTAGACAGATGCTCGTCTCGAAAAGGTACTCGTTTTTGAATAGCATTTTCACAATAACTGCCAAAAAGAACAAATTTATCCATTACTATTAGAGATTAAATAATCCAATGAAACTTACAATTAAATCATTGCACAATTAGCAAGCTAATTGCTATGTTATTTTAGTAGATCAATTTATTACTTAACTATGCTTACAGGTAGCGACCTGCTCACTAAAGTCAAAGAACTTGGTGATGTGAGTAAATCAGACCTTGTTCGTGCATGTGGATATGTATCAAACAAGAAAAGTGGTGGAGAAAGACTAAATTTCACTGCATTTTATGAAGCTGTCCTAGAAGCTAAAGGTGTAAACCTAGGAGCAACCGGTGTTGCAGGTATTGGTAAAGGTGGCAGAAAGCTTAGTTATATTGCAACTGTACAAGGGAATGGAAATCTTTTAATTGGTAAAGCATATACAGCTTTGCTAGATCTCCAAGTTGGTGATGAATTTGAAATCAAATTAGGTCGTAAGCAAATTAAACTTTTTCCTGCTGGATCTGAAGATTAAATCTACTAAATTAATTAAATCAACCTTAACTTAAATAAAACATAAATTAAAAACCATAAGCTTCAGTAATAATCTGAGGCTTTTTTACTAACCTAAAAAGGATAAATAATCAGATATGCATTATAGTCAAAGGCTAGTAGCTTTATAAAGTTCGCTACAAAATTTACCAGCTTCTTCTGCTTCTTGTCCAGTAGTAGCGTTTGAAATCCTTTTAACTAGTGCACTACCAATTATCGCTCCATCTGCACCCCATCTTTTAACTTGTATGACATGTTTAGTATCAGAAATACCAAAACCAACTGCAACTGGTGTTGAGCTAAATCCTCTTAATTCATTAATAAGCAGCTGAACACGGTTTTCTAAAGCCGAACGTTCTCCTGTGACACCAGTTACGCTTACAAGATAGGTGAAACCGTTACTTCTTTGTGAAATCTTTCTCATACGTTCTTTTGGAGTGGTAGGTGCAACTAACAGAACTAAATCTAGATTTTTACTTAAAGCAATTGAAGATAATTTCTCAGTTTCCTCTAGAGGCAGATCAGGTACAACCAATCCAGCAGCTCCTGCTTTAGAAGCATCTATACAAAATTCTTCCATTCCATAATTAAGCAAAGGGTTGCTATAAGTAAAAAGTATTATCGGGACTGACAACTTAGTCTTCAAAGTAGACAACATTTCTAAAACAGATTTTGGAGATGTGCCCGAATTAAGTGCACGAGAAGCTGCTTTCTGTATTATTGGTCCATCAGCGAGTGGATCACTATAAGGAATTCCTAATTCAATTATATCTGCTCCTTTTTTCTCAAGCATTATTAATATCTCTGCTGAGGTATTAACATCAGGGTCACCTGCCATGATAAATGGCATTAATGCAATCCTGCCCTCCTTCTTTGATTGAGAGAAGCATCTCTCTAAAATTGAGCTTTCCATAAAATTACTATTAAAGTTTTTGTGCTGCAAATTTACTAAAGCTTAATCTAATAAAAGAATAAGAGAAAAACCTATAAAGTTTATTTAGCATCATTATCTTCATCTTCAAGTTCTTTAATCAGACTAATCTTTTGATCATTAGTCATCGAGTCAAATTTTTTTTGTAATTCTCTATTAGTAACTTGCTCATATTCGGTGCGATAACGTTTACGTTGTTCCATAAAAGTCATTTTACCTGTGATCACTCGAACAAAGTATGAGATCACCCAAACACATATAAGCAATACCAAAAGAGACTGCGATGCAATTCCAGCAGTTTGTGCATCAAACCCTACAAGCACAAAAGATCCATAACCAATTCCACCCAATAAGAAAAGAATCAATCCTAGTTGAATAACATTTGCCTTAGTCAAACTTTAAACATCTCCTTGTCCATTCATCCGTAGGTTTAAAAAAGGAGCGAACAAAATTAGTCCAGGGAAGAACAGGAAAACTAAGCTGTATATCAATAAACGTTCAATCTTGCCCATGTAATTCCATCTGGTATTCATCCAAAAATACAACCCCAATGGAATAAACACTAAATATAGAGTCCCAAGGAACAAATAGGTACCTATTACAAACAGAGAACTATTAAATACTTCGTTAGCCATCAAAAGGAACTACCCCTAGAAGTTGGTCTTTGAATTCTATTATCACATTAATACTATTGGCTAAAGTTTTTCAATAAAAGGTTGTGAAATTAGCAACGGCAATAAAACAGAAGCAAAGCAGAACTTTCTATTGAGTTCACTGCTTACAAGAAAAATTCAAATCATAAACCAGTAGGAATACCGTAACTCTTTCAGCTCCATCTCTATAGATGAGATAACTTCAATTGAAGTTTCAATAGAAGAACAATGCGAGTGGAGGGACTTGAACCCTCACGACCATTGCTGGTCTCAGGATTTTAAGTCCTGTGTGTCTACCAATTCCACCACACTCGCAAACTTTTAAACTAGAGACTTGATGCATACACATCATAGGTCCATCGAAACCCCTCGGCTCATTATTAACAACTTTTTCTGACATCCAGTTGATCTAAAAAGACAATATAATGACAAGATTTTTAAAGAAATAAACCAAGCTCATCATACTTTTTGAGAGAAAGGTTGTATTGATTCGAAAGACCAATTCAAAGTCTCTCCAGCATGAAAAGGGACTATATAATTAGACAAATCATCTGCATTATTCAGTTCAAACCTGGAAGGAATTTTAATTGCTTTTTTAACTAAGGTTATAGAGTTTTCATTTAACGGTAATTTATAAAATGCTGGGCCGAATTCGCTTGCAAAAGCTTCTAAGCGTTCAATGGCACCTTCTTCATCAAAAACTTGAGCATAACTTTCAATTGCATTAATCGCATTAAAAATACCGGCACAACCACAAGCACTTTCCTTGGATTCTCTAAGGTGAGGTGCGGAGTCAGTCCCAAGGAAAAAGCAAGGTTCTCCACTTATGGCTGCACGTCTCAATGCAATACGATGACGTTCTCTTTTAGCTACTGGCAAACAAAAAAAGTCACTTCTTAATCCATCCTGAAAAATTGCATTCCTATTTATATGCAAATGATGGGGAGTTATTGTGGCCGCTAGTTTTGCATTACTTGCTTGAACATATTGAACAGCATCATCCGTTGTAATATGTTCTAAAACAGTTCGTATATCAGGAAATTTAGTAAGCAAAGGATCAAGATATCTCTCAATAAACACTGATTCTCTATCAAAAATATCTACATCTTGATCTGTAACCTCTCCATGTATAAGCAATGGCAACCCAATCTCCTCCATTGTCTCGAAAATAGAGTAAATATTCTTTATATCAGTAACACCGCCAGATGAATTAGTCGTTGAATTTGCTGGATATAATTTTGCTGCCATCAAAACACCTTCTTTGTGACCTTCTCTTAAAACCTCAGAAGAAATATCATCAGTGAGATATACAGTCATAAGAGGAGTGAATGCAACCTCAGTGGGAATTGCATTCATGATTCTCTGCTTGTAATCAATTGCAGCTTGAAGACTTGTTATTGGTGGTTGCAAGTTGGGCATTACTACTGCACGACGAAACACTTTTGCTGTAGGGGGAACCACAGCATTTAAAATATCTCCATCTCTAAGATGTAAATGCCAATCATCAGGTTGGCGCAAAGTAATTCGTTCTTTAGACAAATGAAAAAAACCCGATCTAAATTATTCGATGGATTAAATACCATTATTTTTAAAATAACTCGAATATTTATTTACGAGCAACTCTTAATCAAATTGGATTAAATATTTAGCAAAAACATTAGAGCCTTTTAGAATCATTCCAATATGTCAATCCCGCTCATACAATCATCTCTTGAAATTATTCTTGGGATAATAATACTTTTTGCAGGCGGCGAGTTTTTTGTTCAAGGAGCTGGTGCACTTGCTGGAATCCTAGGCATCCCTCAACTTGTAATAGGTCTAACTGTCGTGTCTCTTGGCACCAGTGCTCCAGAACTGTTCGTAAGTGTTGGTTCGTTCTTTAGAGACTCTGATGCAATTGCTGTAGGGAATGTAGTTGGTAGCAATATTTTCAATGTTTTAGTTGTTTTAGGAAGCAGTGCTCTTGTAATGCCTTTAAAAGTACGCAGTCGTCTAGTTAAAAGAGATGTGCCTCTTCTGCTAGCAGTGTCTGCCGCTGTATGGGGTATGGCTTCTTCTGGAAGGTTTAGTTGGCAATCTGGATTTGCACTTCTAATAGCTCTTATCATCAATACTATTTGGGAAATCCGTACTGCTAGAGAAGAACCTCAAGGGATTAAAGATGCTGAGCCAGAAGTTCAGATAGAACTAGGTACTAATAACTTGATCAAAGCGACAAGTAAAATAATTGCTGGAATATTAATTCTTGCGTTGGGCTCAAATCTATTGATTAGTGGAGCAAAATCACTTGCAAGTTCTTATGGATGGAGCGAAACAGTTATCGGTCTAACAATTGTTTCAGCAGGTACTTCTATGCCTGAATTGATAACTTCTATAGTTGCATCTTTTCGAGGAAAAACAGATCTTGCTATTGGAAATGTAGTTGGCAGTAGCTTACTCAATCAACTGTTAGTACTTGGCAGCTGTGCGTTATTTGCAGGCAATAAAGGATTAGAAGTTGAAGAGATCTTAATTCAAAAAGACTTTCCAATTATGATTCTTACAGTATTAGCATGCATGCCTATTTTTTGGACAAAAGGAACAATAAGCAGGTCAGAAGGGGCATTGCTTTTGATTTTATATATAGTCTATTTGACAGATCAGATCTTTCTCAATTCCTTACCATTCATTCGTTTAATAATCATCTTCTATATTCTTCCATTAATACTTATTTTAATAATTTTTAAAGCTATAAATTACTGGAAACTCAAAAAAACAATATAGATATAAGAAAATATTGTTGTTTAACTTTTTACTTATAACGTTCTTATCTTTTTATTATTTCATAGTCACAAACTCTTCAGAAATAGTAGGGTGTAAAGCCATTGTTTGATCAAAATCTAATTTAGTTGCTCCCATATTCATAGAGATTGCGGCCATCTGAATAATTTCAGAAGCATGTTCTCCAAGCATATGACAACCAACAACTTTATTACTATTTTTCTCAATAATTAACTTCAAAAAACATTTCTCCTTTGATTTAACAAGCATTTTTGACATAGGTTTAAAATTTGCTCTATAGATTTTGATGTTACTTTCTCCATAAATTCTTTTTGATTCTTCCTCCGTCTTTCCCACATATGCCAACTCAGGCTGAGAGAAAACTGCTTTGGGAATAAATTCGTAATTTACATATCTATTTTTATCACTATAGTTATTATCTGCGAAAACTCTTCCTTCTTCTATAGCAACAGGAGTAAGATTAACTTTATCAGTAACATCGCCAATAGCAAAAATATTAGATATATTGGTTGAATTTTTATTGTCTACATTAATTCTATTATTAGAAGTTCTAATATCTACTTTTTCTAAATTCAAGCCTTCTATGAATGGCTTTCTTCCGGTCGCGAAGATAACAGCCCCGGACTTAATATTCGAGTCATGATTAACAACTAAATTCAGATCCCCAATTTCACCTTCTATAGAATTTACTTCGGAAGCAAATTGAAATTCAATTCCGCTAGATTCCATACTTTGTTGAAGGTTAAAAGCCACCTCATTATCAAAGTTTTTTAATAAATTACGGCCTCTAACCAACTGCTTAACTTTGACTCCTAGACCATTCAAAATACAAGCAAATTCACACGCTATAAAGCCTGCTCCAACTACTACAACTTTATCTGGAAAGCCTTCTTGCAAAAACACGTCATCACTTGTCCATCCTAAAGAAGCACCTGGTATTTCTGGGAAAGAAGGACGACCTCCAACTGCTATTAAGATTTTTTCAGCAAACAGTTCAATTGCCTGATCTTGAACATCTTTACTCTTAACTACAACTGAATTAGGACCAGCAATAGACCCCCATCCTTTTATAAGAACAACATTTGACTTCTCAAGCAAATCTATATGCAATTTATTTAAGCGATCAACTTCATTACGGACATTTTTCAATAAAATAGAAGGCTCTATTTTTGACGCAGTCAATTTCACGCCAAAGCTTGGGGCATTCTTTAGATATTCACCATATTGAGACCCATATACCAGCAACTTTTTAGGGACGCAACCTCTTATAACACATGTACCTCCAACACGATCTCCTTCTACGATTGCAACTCTGGCTCCATAACTTGCTGCTCTTTTAGCAGCAGCTAATCCACCTGAACCAGCACCTAATACAATTAAGTCAAAAGAATAATTCAAAATAATCCTAGGGATCTCTCACTTCATTCTCCTACTCATTCATGAAAGAAGCTATAGCCGCACTCAGTTGGGAAGAGCTTACAAAATTCGCTCACAATCAATCAGATCTAATAAATGGCCCTAACAATTCATACTCTTTGCTCAGACTATTTGGCCAGAACAAGTCTTCGATAAGAGTAGTGTTTTTTAGAGATAAGCATGCATGGTGTCCATATTGTCAAAAAGTATGGTTGTGGTTGGAATTGAAGAAAATACCTTATGCAGTCAAGAAAGTAACCATGCGGTGTTATGGAGAAAAAGAAAAATGGTATCTAAAAAAAGTTCCCTCTGGCCTTTTCCCAGCGATAGAAATAGATCAAGAGCTCATAACTGAAAGCGATAAAATTCTTTTGCACTTAGAAAAAACTTTTGGCCCGTTAGGGATGCAAATGGAGCATCCTAAAATAATTGATTTGCGGAATCTTGAAAGAAATCTTTTTAGATCTTGGTGCATATGGTTGTGTAATCCATCATTTAGCAAAGTCCAATCAATAGAAAGAGAAAAGCAATTCAAATTTATTGCAAAAGAAGTAGATAATCGATTATCTCAAACAAATTCCCCTTGGATAGACCCATCAATTAGTAATTCTCTAGAATCTTTGCCAGGAAGTATAGACGTTGCTTTTGTACCCTATTTAGAACGAATGAATGCCTCTTTAGCCTACTACAAAGGAATAAAGATAAGGAAAGAATTTCCCAATATTGACAGATGGTTCAAATCGCTAGAAATACTTCCAGAGTATAGGGGCACTCAAGGTGACTTCCACACCCATTCCCATGATCTGCCTCCTCAAATGGGAGGGTGTTGGTTAGACAAAAATGTCCTTCAAGAAACTTTCTCAAATCAAATCGATATTGGTAACGGGCTTGGAGAAAATGAAACAACCTTCGAACCTTCAACGAAAACTCTTCCTTCTGCAATTGCTTTAACACGTGTATTAAAACATCGAGAAGGCATCAAAGCCGTTAATCCTCTTGGGCCAGAATCTTTTGATCAGCCATTAAGAGCAGCTCTTAGCTATATGATCTCCAAGCAAGATTTCATCCCCACTCAAGGCAGTGCTGTGGGATTAAGATATTTAAGGGACAGGGTATCAGTCCCTAGAGACATGCCTCTACTTGCAGCCAGAGAATTCCGCAAAGCACTTGAAAAGACTGCTCAAATAGATGGATCCGAAAAAGGAGCTCCTCTCCCAACGAGACATCGCTTTGATCAAAATCCCATTTATTTTTCTAAAGCTATTGATAATTGAAATAGCTCAAATTAGCTAACGTTTACGGCGAGAGTCTATCTGCAACAAATCTCTGATTTTTTGAACTTGGCTTGCAATCTGAGGGTCACTAGACAATTTCTTTTCTACTTGCTCAATTGCATACATCACAGTTGTGTGATCTTTTCCTCCAAACGTATCACCAATTCTTGGCAAACTTAAATTAGTACCTTGACGCATTAAATACATACCTACTTGCCTAGCCTGGCTTACAGGTCTACGTCTACTTGCACTTCTCATTTCATCAGGAGTAACCTTAAAGACTTCTGCAACTTTATCTAGTACCTGCTTTGGAGTTACTTCTACACCTTGACCGTTTGGATCTAACATTGGTGCAATTGAATCTACTGTCATTGGAAGGCCTGTAATAGATGCAAATGCAATAGCCCTGGTAAGTGCTCCTTCTAATTCACGAATATTTGAAGTAAATCGGCCTGCAATAAATTGAATCAAATCTCTTGGAAGTCCTACGCGTTCTTGTTCAGCTTTCTTCTGCAATATCGCCATCCTTGTCTCTAAATCAGGTGCTTGAACATCAGCAATCAACCCCATTGAAAATCTTGACATTAAACGTTCTTGAAGTCGTGGTATCTGGCTAGGAGGTCTGTCACTAGCAAGAACAATTTGACTTCCTGCATCATGCAAGGCATTAAAAGTATGAAAAAACTCTTCTTGGGTATATTCTTTTCCTTCAATAAATTGAATATCATCAACAAGTATCAAATCTGCAGCTCTATATCTATCTCTAAAAGCCTGCATTCGATCTTGCCTAATCGCCAAGATCAAATCATTGGTAAAAGTTTCAGTAGACACATAAGAGACTTTTGCACCTGGATCAATTTCTAAGCGATAATGGCCAATTGCTTGCATCAAATGTGTCTTACCTAAACCAACACCGCCACATATGAACAATGGATTAAATTCGCGTCCTGGAGACTCTGCTACAGCCATAGCTGCTGCATGAGCCATGCGACTATTAGGTCCTACAACAAATCGATTGAAAACATATCTTAAATTAAGTAACGGGAGGGTCTTTTTAGATAATCGCAAAGAAGAGCCTGAAGAGTCAACTGACCCAGGCGAAGCCTCTAAGGGAGGGGTGATGGGAGCAGAAGAATAATGTTCATCTGAACTCTCTGCATTGGCTTTCACCTTTACATGAACAGTTACAGGTTCTCCAAAAATTTCTTCAGCAGTCTCTTGAATTGTCTGAGAATAATTATTTTTCAACCATGCACTGGAAAAGCTATTTGGAGCAATTAAAGTCAGCTCTCCATTTTTAAAACCACTGAACTCAGTAGGACGTATCCAAGTTTCATATGATGGCTTACTTAGATTTTGTTTTAGAGAACTCTGAACTTTTTCCCAAGACGCTTCAAGCATTAGTCCACCTTTTCACGTTGAAGAGCTAGAGGTTGAATCTAAGCATGGTTAAAGGATAAAGCAGTGTTAAATCAGAAAATCAGGTTTTTAATTATTATTACTCAACTTCTTTCCAACCACCAAGTCATTCAGAGGGATTAGAGCAAAGCGACTAAGATAGTTGTGTAATGAAGCTTATTAAAGCTATACAGGATGCAATGAAAATCTTTCAGCAATCCCCGTAACAACAAAAATAACCCACTAAAAAACAATCCATGCTTAAGCCCATCCTTGTCTTAATGACCCGATGGCCAGCACCAAGTCGATGCAAAACAAGACTTGCCAAAGACATTGGACCTTACAGAGCAGCTTTAATACAACAAAGGCTTATTCATCACACAATTGCCGTAGCAAAAGCAATCAAATTAAAAGGGCTAATAGAAACCAAATTAGCTATCGATGGCATTGGCAATCAAAGAGTTTCTGCTTGGGCGAGAAATGAAGGGTTTTCATTGGCTTGCTCTCAAGGATCTGGGAACCTAGGACTTAAAATGAAAAGACAATTAGTTTTAGCTCAAAGAAAAAGTACATCCAAATCACAATCATCAAGGGATACGATTTTAATTGGAACAGATGTCCCAAGCCTTTGCACATCAGATATAGATTCTGCTTTAAATTCCTTGAAAAATAATGACCTAGTAATTGGACCTGCAAATGATGGCGGGTATTGGTTAATAGGGTTTTCAAAGAACATCCTTTCCCCAGTCATTTCTTGGCCTTTCTCTGGAATTAAATGGGGCACTACTTCTGTTTTTAAAGAAACTCTTCGGAAAGCAAAAGAAGAAGGAGTTAACTATAAATTGCTAAATAGAAAAGATGACTTAGACTTTATAACAGACTTAAGCCTATGGAACATATAAAAAAAGATAACAAACTTAGCATAATCATACCAACAATTAACGAGGCGAGAAATTTACCTATTCTACTAGCAGATATAAGATCATATACTCAATGTTTAGAGGTGATTGTTATCGATTGTGGAAGTACTGACTCAACCACACTGGTAGCAAAAATTGGCGGAGCAAAGGTTATTGCAATGACCAATAAGAATAGAGGCGAACAACTGCATACAGGTGCTATGTCAGCCAATGGTAATTGGCTGTTTTTTTTACATGCAGATAGCCGATTAAAATATAACTGGAAATCCAAAATTATTAATTTAATAAGTAATCCTTTAAGCAAGCAATACGCCTGGTATTTTAATTTTAAGACAGAGAAGAAAGGCTTTATATGGTTTATATTGGAATTGGCAGTTTATATCAGAAGTAATTTATTTAATAGCCCTTATGGAGATCAAGGGCTATTATTAAGTAAAGAGCTTTATTCACGAATTGGAGGCTATAAAGAAATTCCTATAATGGAAGACCTGGATCTAATTACACGTCTTAAACAAATAACAACCCTTCGATCTTTGGGAAGTGGTATTGAAACAAATTCAAGAAAATATCTTGGTAGTAATATTATTAAAAATGCAATTAAAAATGCTCTACTCAGGTATCAATGGAGAAAAGGTGCAAATATTAATGAATTGGCCAAAAGGTATTATGCAGAAAATTAAATCAAAAGCATTTTCAAACTAGTTCGCATACCAAAAAGCACAACGATTGCCTTTTGGCTCAAGAGTCCAGCCTTGACTCTGATAAAAACTTATTACTCCTGGGTCTGCAAACAAAACAACTCTTTCTATTCCCTTGTCCTTAAGACTGCGAAGAACATATGACATAAGTTCTTTTCCTAAGCCAAAGCCTTGGTAAACAGGGTGTATGGCAACGTCCCAAATAGTTGCTTGAATAACCTCATCACCTGTACATCTTGCAAAGCCTATTAAACGGGGAAACTTTGGATCATGCTGCCACACCCCAACTTTTAACAAACTATTATCTAATGCTTTTTTAACTCTTCTAATTGGTCTTCTGCTCCATCCAACTGATTGAAGTAACTGTTCCAGTTCTATTAAATCTAAAGTTCTAACCTGGCTAAAAACAAACGTATATTGATCATTAGAAGAGATACATTCACATGCATCTGAGCCATACATTTCTCGAAAATCATTACTACCCGAACGGCCATTTGACCACCCAGAGAAACTTATCTTTCTTTCTCCAATCTTCTTGATCATATTAAAAAACTACCCCCATTAAAATTTGGCTAGCCCTTGTTCCTGCAATTTTGCTAATTGAGAGTACAACCCTCCTAGGGAGCGAAGCTCTTGGTGACTTCCTTGTTCTATTAGCTCACCTTTTTTCATCACTAAAATTCGATCAGATGATTCAATTGTTGCCAGGCGATGAGCGATAACTAATGCTGTCCTTTTCTCAAGAACTCTATTTAAATCTCTTTGCAAAGTTGCCTCCGTAGAAGGATCCATAAATGCTGTAGCTTCATCCATTATCAAAATATTAGGGTTACGGATCGCCACACGAGCCACTGAAAGCAACTGCCTTTCGCCTGAAGAAATGTTTCCACCTCTCTCCCTTAACAAAGTATTTAATCCATCTGGGAATCTATTTAATAATGAATTTAATCCTAATTCCTTACATATTGCTAATAAGTCCTCATCATTTATGGGTGCATCTAGTCTAAGGTTATCTGCAACATTTCCACTAAACAAAAAAGTATCTTGCAGAACAACTCCAATCTGTTTTCTTAATCTATGTAATGGAATATCTCTTATATCTGTTCCATCTATAAATATCCTACCTTCCTGAGGTTCATACAATCTACATAATAATCTTATTAAAGTTGTTTTACCTGAACCAGTAGGGCCAACAAGTGCCACATGTTCTCCTGGCGATATTCTAAAACTCAGATTATTTATTATTTGATCATCAGATCTATAAGAAAAGCTTACATTATCAAAGACAACTTCTCCAAGGGAAGAGATTCTAGAATTATTTAAAGTTTTATCTTTATAGTTTTGATCAATTTTTATATCTGATATCTCGATTTCCTCTTCTAATAATTCCCCAATCCTTTCTACTGCAGTTAATCCACCTTGGATCTGTGTAAATCTTTCTGCAAGTTGCCTTAAAGGTTCAAAAAGTCTTTGAGAATAAAGAATAAATGCAGTAAGAGTACCAAGCCCCATAGAGCCTTCTGTAACAAACCAACCTCCAATAATTATCACAAAAGCAACTACAGCTAATGAGACCCATTCTATAAAAGCAGATATACTACTATCGTAAAAAATAATACTATTTACTGCATTACGATATATCATTCCAGTTCGATTAAATTGCTTTGCATTTATATTTTGTCGCCTAAACATTTGAACAACCTCAATACCTTGAAGATTTTCCTGAAAGTCTGCATTCAGTTGAGATAATTCTTCTCTAACACGATAATTTGCTTTTCTATATCTCTTTTGCAACCAAAGGACTAAATAAGTTACTGGTATTTGTGTAGTTAAAAGTAAAAGCCCTAGCTTTATATCTATAAGAAGCATTGTAATGGAAATTACAACAAGGGTTACAGCATCTGCAAGGACACCAACCGCACCACTACCAAACACTTCAGACAATGCATCTACATCACTAGTTAATCTTGTTAGTAATTTACCTACAGGCATTGAATCGTGATATTTCAATGAAAGGTTAATTGCATGAGAAAACAAATCTTTTCTAATCCTTGCTGTCAAGCTTTGTCCCACCGACTGAATATTATAAGACTGATAGCCTTGAAGAGCCAGACGCACAAGTACAGAAAAAAGAAGGAATAATATTAAAGAATTAACTGAAAAGCCACTTAGAAAAAGAGAAGTTGTTTGCTCATCATCTTTCAAAACACTTATTGCTTGTCCTACCAATAAAGGTTGAACAGCTCCTGCAAAAGAAAGAGGTAGGAGCAAGAAAAGAATTATCAATAAACGCTTTTTGTCTTGGCGAAGGTAACGGCCAAGGCGCTGAACTCTATGAAAATCGTTAGTGGCCATTTATTTATTGTGCAGACGAATCTTTTGAAGATTGCATAATTTCTATGATTTCCTGAAGTCTTCCATTGTCTAATCTTAAAGAAAGGGGATGCGCAATTAATCGAGCCGTGGAATAAAAAAGCTGATCAATCTCAATCAAACCATTCTCACGAAGTGTTCGTCCCGTTGCTACCAAATCCACAATAGCTTCAGCAATGCCAGTCAAAGGTCCTAATTCTACAGATCCGGTTAAATGGACTAATTCCACTGGGAGATCAATGTCCTCAAAAAATTGTCTTGCGCAACTAGTAAATTTACTTGCTACCCGACAATGAGGTGGCAATTCAACTGCGCTTCTATAACCACTTGTTGCCTTTACTGCCACTGACATACGGCACCCACAAAAACCGAGATCTACTAAATTAGCTACTGGCATTTGCTTTTCGCTAAGAACATCAAAACCAACTATTCCTAACTGAGCTTGGCCATAAGCTACATAAACAGGGACATCTCCATTCCTAACAAGAAGTGCCTTTGCACGACCACATGCAGAAGGAACCATTAAAAGCCTATTGGTAGGGTCAAGGACTGCTGAAAAATCCAAGCCCGCTTGGGCCAATCTTGTAACAGAGTCTTTTAGTAAGGCCCCTTTAGCTAAAGCAACAGTAATCATGAGTTAACTAGTCAACTTGAATTGAACTACCAGAGCTACTTTTAAAGCCATGAAAAAAAAAGAAGAAGGTTTCATAATTCATCCCATCCCTGTACTTATGGACAACATCATATGGATTTGGGTTAAAGAAAAGCAAGCAATAGTTGTTGATCCAGCTATCTCTGAACCAGTTATCAACTTGCTAAAAGGGAATGGACTTTCCCTTCATTCAGTATTGCAAACCCATCACCATGAAGACCATATAGGTGGAACACAGGAACTGATAAATGTTTGGCCATCAGCTTCTGTGATTGCTGCAAAAAGTGATTTAGATAGAATCCAATTCCAAACTAAGTCAGTCGTAGACAATGAAGAGTTAGATATTTTAGGGCAAAAAATTAAAGTAATAGAGGTGCCAGGCCATACAAGCAATCATATTTGTTTCTTCTTACAAGGCTCTAAAGAATCAAAAATTGACCCTGTACTTTTTTGTGGGGACACATTGTTTGGAGCTGGCTGTGGAAGGTTATTCGAAGGCACTCCTGAACAAATGTTCAATTCTTTGAGTCGAATAAACAATCTCCCTAAAAACACAAAAATCTATTGTGCTCATGAATACACCGAAGCCAATCTAAGGTGGGCTAAATCAATATTCCCAGAAGATATTTATATAGAAGAAAGGCTAAAAGAAGTAATACTGAGAAAATCGAAAGGTTTCCTTAGTATCCCTAGCAAGCTTTCTGAAGAAAGAAAAACTAATTTATTTATTCGAGCTTCAAATCAAAGGGAATTTGCTCAATTGCGCTTACATAAAGACAACTGGAAAAGCTAAGGCACAAAAAGAGATTAATTCGTAGGATAGATTCCTTAAAATTCGTATTTTTTATGTCCCCAACAGTACAAAACTCAATCGAGACAGAGTTGGCCCCATCTCCAGTAGGTCCTTATAACCAAGCAATAGTTGCTGGCGACTGGCTTTATTGCTCAGGACAAATTGCATTAGACCCATCGACTGGAGAGATTGTTGGTGGAGGCAATATTGAAGAAGAAACTCATCAAGTACTAAACAATCTATTGGCGGTTCTTAATGAAGCAGGAGCAAATGCTACAAACGTAATAAGAACTACTATTTACCTTGTCAATTTAAATGACTTCAACAAAGTAAACAAAATTTATTCTGATTTTTTTGAAGGCAGCATTTTCCCTGCGAGAGCATGCGTTCAAGTAGCTGCACTGCCTAAAGGGGGGCTTGTTGAAATTGATTGTGTAGCATGGCTTGGCTGAAAAATCAAAGAAATCACAAGATTTCCGATTTCCGATTTGCATGCCGGTCACACTATTGTCTAGATTAAGTCTTGACCTGCGACAAACTATGTCCGCAGCCAAGCTAACAATTGGCGAGTTAGAGGCTGGCTATCCCCTCTACTGCAAGGCTCTTAGGCGCCTTCTCCTACAGGGCCGTACCTCCCAAGAAATTGAGAGAACAGTCTGTTGGGGACATTTAGAGACCCTTAACCGCTGCTTACCTGGACGCTACAAATCTCCTGGTTATTTAATGGCACTAATAAAAAGAGATATTACTGAAGCAAAAGAGTAAAAATTTTTTAATCTGAATCTTCGTCGATCAAAGCATCTATCTCCATAGCAAATTCCTTATCAAGATCAGATGCTTGAGAATCTTCATCTTCAGAATCTATCTGCAGTGTCAAATTCACATAAGTTTTGCCAAAACTGATGTCAGGAAAGCGTTGACGCTTTTCACAAAGTTTACCTAAACAATCCAAGAAATCTCTAGTTAACTCATAAGTAGCAAATTCAAACCTTCTTTCAAGTCTTAAAGGTCGCGACCTTTCTTGCCATTTATGCATAATCTGAAAAGCAAATCATCGTTTAATTCAAGAGAAGTAAGTCAACTCAAGTTAATTTCAAACAAGAACGCATTAAAGTCTTCTCTTCGCTCCGCTTACTTTAAGTATAGGCTCAACTTCGACATGTGGTCTAGCAATAATATGAGCAGCTACCAATCCATCCCCAACTCGTTCACAAGCGTCAGCCCCTGCCCTAACAGAAGCATTTACAGCTCCTGTTTCACCACGCACCAAAACACTTACATAACCGCCCCCAACATATTCTCTTGCAATTAAATTGACTTCCGCAGCTTTTGTCATAGCATCAGCTGCTTCTATAGCTGGTACCATCCCACGTGTCTCTATCATCCCTAAAGCAATCCCTTTGTTTTGAGCTGAAGCAGAGGAAGTAGCAAAGGGAGTTGAGGGAGGTGCTTTCGGGCCTCCTCCTTTAGGAGTAGAACCTTTAATAGTTTTTGATGATGAAGAAACTTTTTTAGAAGCTGTAGTTTCTGGAGTCACATCAACTATTTGATTTGAAGGATCCACAGTTTTTAAGTCTTGTTTTGTCTTAGGGTTGCGACGAGAATTTGAAGAAGTCATTTGGAAAAATTAAATTTTGAATAATGTTTTTTCAAACTTCCTGTACTAGCCATCAGGAGTCCAAAAATCAATAATTCCTCCAATAGTCAAATCAGTTTGAGTAGAAGGCTCGGGACATGCAAATCTTGCAGCCGAGCCACTTGCAGTAAAAACCCAATTACCTTCACGAGCACCTACGGGATCAACTGCAACAAGTTGCTTCCCTTTATTATTGCGAAGGATACGTAAATGCATATGACCTAACCCTTCAACTCTTTGAGTGCAAACGAGGCGTCCCATAACTTGCATAATTTCCATTATTTTCTTTCCTCAGGCATAGGGACTGGAGAGTCAGGATCCCAATGATCAATGATTCCAACTATTGTGAGGTCGCTTGGATAAGACTTGCTGCCTGCAGCTTCTCTTGCAGCAGAACTTCCTACGCAAATAACCCAATCATCTGGCTTACAACCAACTGCATCTACAGCAACTTTTTTAGAGCTACCATCCAGCACAACCTGAAGATGTCTATGTTCAAAACCAGGTATGCGGTTTGTTGAGACAAGTGGCTTAACAACTTTACAGATCAACATTTCAATGTTCCTCCTGAGGGGCAGGATCGAGAGAAGACCCCACAACTTCTGCAGGGTCTTTTGCATCTCGATCTCGAATAGTAAGACATGTATGCAATAGACCATCGTCTACCAACTTTCGATAACGAGAAGAAATAGCATTATCAACTCTTTTGCAATCTGACAACGCTCTCTCTCTTGCTCCAGGCACTCTTCCTGAATAATCAAATCTCACAACTACTGGTATAGGAAGGTCTCTTGAAACATTTAAACCACTAAAAATCTTTATACCTACATCCAAATCGGGGGCTCCTTCTTCAACAGTATCAAGATGAGCGAAATAGGTAAGATTACGTAGGTGCACTTCTTTAAACCCTATACCAACTCCAATAAAACGTTCTGCATGTCCAGCATCAGGATAAGGTCCATCATGTAAATCTCGAACATAATCAATCTGAGAAATATTGTTGGTAATTAATTTAATAATAAACTTAATCATCCCAGGGCTTATATTCCCTTGGACAATGGAGTTAACTTTTTCAGAGATTCTTAAAATAGCCTGATCACTTGAGAGTTGTTTTGTCTCCTGATAGATATCAGCAGTAGAAACCCACTTTTCTAAACTTATGTGGCTTTTAGAATCTGGAACATGAACTCGAATCGCATCAGTATCGGTATCTATGCCAATAAGCAAAAGATCTACAGAGGCACCACAACAAAAACTATTCTCAACAGATTCACGAAAATCAAGTAGACGTTGAAGTCCAGAAGCAGCAGCAACAGAATCATCACTACCATGAGCTGCGCAACCTTGATGGGATGGATCTAATGAGCTGAAATGATAAAGGACTACTTTGAGATAGCAAGTAGGGTCATGTGCTGAATTAGGAGAGTTTTCTCTATAGCGTTTATGTTCAGTTTTTATCCAACGATTAACAGTGTTCTCTACATCAAACATTGCTCCAGCATGAGATCTTCGACGAACAGAACTAAAAGGAATTCTTAACACATAGGCTATTGAATGAGCTAAGCGCCCATCTGAACATGGCGTGACATCTAATAAATGGAATCCACATTCAGAAAGAAAAGTTTCAAAATCTTTAGCCCTAGAGCTATCAACTCCTCCATTCAATGGGTCTGAATTAAAGAAACGATTACTTGACTTTTTATGTGCCTCAAAAACACACCAAGCAAATAATGCTCTCATATCAAGAGGGCGGACCCATGCTTTATCTAAAATATGCTTAGGGAGCTCAAACCCTAATTCGGCTTTTGCCAATTTTTGTGCCCTTTCGACAAAGGCTTGATCATGCTGGAGAGCTGAAATTTTCTGAAGTAACGGAACAATTTTCTCAAAACTTCCTTTTACTTCAGATTCATAGTGTTGGAGTTTATTGTTCTCAGCTAAATCAGTAAGAGGATGAGCTCTCTTATCAGTTGTTAGTGGAAAACTTTTTAATTCCGCTATGGAATCTATAGCAGAAGGATGTCGTTTTCTAGGGGCAGTAGGCCCTAGAAAACGATCTTTCTTTCTGGCCAAATGTCTATAGGCCATTGATCAATTAACCTCTTGCTCCACCTGAAAAAGTAACCAACTGTCCCTGACCTGTATTACCACTAGATCCTGTAATCAAGAGATCGGGTTTTGCAAGCTCTTCATTTCTTTTAGGTTCAAAAGCTGGCATAGCACTCATTCCACCAGCGCGAGAAGGATTGCGACGTGTGGAGGATCTACCTTCAGTACCAGTAACACTTTCCCCTCTAGCCCAATCATCTCCTGTGATATTTAGACCAGAAGATTGACCTTCTCCTGTAATCCTTGAAATAGGTCTCGAGCCTTTTTCTGAGACTGGAGCTTCATCTATTGAAGAAGGTAGAGTTTGATCCAATTTCGAACCAAACCGAAATTGTTCAGTACCAGTAATTTTTTCTAATGCCATATCAAAAGGGCCAGTAATCCTTGAACCGTTCTCATAACTAGTACCAGTAACTCCAGTTAATTGCTCCCGACTTTTCTGCGCTGATCTTGCCGGGGATTGAACAGTGAACTGAGTTCCTGGTCCACCTAAAGAGACTTGATCATTAGAATCGCTAACATTTTTAGACGAGTTAGCGCAAGCTTGATTTATCTGGTCTCCGCCAACGTAAGGGGTGCCTGTCAAAAGCTCACAAGCTCCTCTATCAGCACCTGTCATTACACCTCCTATCCCTGGCTGCTGGCCTGTAAGCGCAGGAGCTGGGGTTCCTATATTTCTTGGGGTACGCTGTTGAATTTCATTCACTGAATTAACATCACATAATTGACTGGCTTGTTCTAATCCTGCATATGGAGTTCCTGTAACTGCCTTACATGTACCCGGCTCATCTCCGGTAACAATCTGAGAACGACCTGTCTGTGTTCCACTGACAATTTGTGACTTATTGGTAAGACTTAAACCAACCTTAGGAGCTTCTCCCTTAGGTTTTCCACCACAAAATGACTGGTATTGTTGCTGACCAATATACTCATCTCCTGTTACAAGTTTACAAGTTCCAGGCTCATTGCCAGTTACCGATTCTGTTCGAGACACATTTGTTCCGGTTACACCTGCTCCAGCGAGTGTATTAAAAGAACTTACTTTCTCTGCTGGTCTACCTTCTGGCAATGGGTCTGAGCCAAGATATTGATCCCCTGTAAGTCCTTTATGTGATCCTGCCTCATCTCCAGTAACCCTAGAAGAACGGCCGACCATGACACCACTTACAGTTCTACCGTCTTGAGTAAGACTGTGTCCAACCTTTCTAGGAGAAGGATTTATACCTCCACAATATTCATTAGATTGATTGGATGAAATATATTCAGTTCCTGTAAGGTTTTTACAAGTCCCAGGCTCATTACCTGTAACCTTTTCAGACCTACCAACTTCATTACCTGTAACTAGGTTGCCATGGCTAGTATTGGTAACAGCAACTTTTAATGGTTGGCTAGGTATAGGAGTTGACTGGCAAAAAGTACTGAAGGCCTCCTCTCCCATATATTGCGTTCCAGTAACTGAACGACATGTACTGGCTTCATTTCCAGTTGTTTTAGTAGATCTATTTGCTTGTGTTCCTGTGACAACTTGTCCAGAACTTGTTTCACTTACACCAACCTTCCAATGAGCATCTGCAGCAGCCAATTGCTTAGATCCATTTTTGTTAGGGCCACAAGGTCTGCTCCCACCAGAACGTTTAGAACCGCTAGCACCACTTTTACTTCTAAGTTCACGAACCCTCTGAGAAAGCTCTCTACTTGTGAGATCAGGATCTCCTTGTCTTGCAACAGACGCTGCAGACGTTGGTTGTTTGCCAGCTGTTTTACCGTGCTTAGACTGAGCCTCACGTCGCGCTAATACAAGTGCACGGCTAGAGTTTTGAATAGGCCGACGTTTTGTTGTAGCGCGACGGCTATTATTAGAATTAGATGTCAATTCTTTTCTTCTAGAGGAAAGTGATAAAGAATTTATAGATTCAGTGGAGGGTTTAAGATCATTTTCTTTACATTCATCGCAACAATACTTGGTTACTACAGAAGGAGTTACAACTGTTGAGGAAGATGATGTTCCACTACTATCTGCTCTTGTTCTATCTTTACTTGTATCGGCAGTTTTACCTTTGCGAGAGAGTGCCTCACGACGTGCTAATACAAGGTCTCTGCTTGGCCGACTTACACGTTGTATATGTCTACCAGCAACTGAACTTACAGTCGCGACATTCAATTTAGTATAAGCGCTTGAAGAAGTAGATGTTGATATCTCGTTTCCATTTTGAGAAGTTGATGCGCCTGTCCTAGTAGCACGAGAATCGACAGCTGAGCGGACCCTATTATTCGTAGAGTCATTAACTGCTAGTGCATTTTTTCCACCTTGACTTAACGCTTTTCGGCGTTCAAGGACTAGTTCTCGACTGGTTTGTTTTGCCATTTCTACCGGATAGGAACTTTGCTGTTTCGAGAAGAGCCAATTCTTCTCTAAGGGAACTAAATAGCCTCGAAAAGCTACGAGGCTATAAATGTCATCGCTTACTTAGCGACCTTCAAAGACTACGAAAGCTGTACCCTGACTTTGGGTATAAGCATCGTAACCAACCATTCGAACATGGTGATCTGGATATGCGCGGTGGCAAGCTTCAAGCTCATTAACAACGACATTCAAATCTTTCTCACCAAAGAAAGGCAATTTCCAATAAGACCAATAGGTCTGCATGGAGCCACTTGGATGAACATGTTCAATAACAGGGCTCCAACCCTGCGCGATGATGTAAGCGATTTGGTCGTAAATTTCGTCCTGTGACATAGGAGGCAAAAAGCCAAATGTCTCCAGGGTGGCGACTGTTTGATAGTCACCAACTGTGCTCTGAAAAGGCATGGTGAACTTTTGTTTAGGGAATTAAAGTATGCCGATAGTTTGACCGGATACTGATTGGAAAGGAAGTCATGAGGAGTAATAAGCCTCCTCATGCTTTTGTTAATTACTGAACGTCGAGTTTATCAACGGTGTCAAACTCGAATTTAATTTCCTTCCAGGTTTCAAGTGCAATAGCCAACTCTGGACTATGCTTCGCAGCTTCCATAAGGATGTCGCGACTTTCCTTCTCGATCTCTCTACCTGCATTACGTGCCTTAACACAAGCCTCTAAAGCTACACGGTTAGCGGCTGCACCTGCAGCTGATCCCCATGGATGACCATGAGTACCACCTCCAAACTGAAGGCATGAATCGTCACCAAAGATTGCAAGCAAAGCAGGCATATGCCATACATGAATACCACCTGAAGCGACGGCAAATACGCCTGGCATAGAGCCCCAATCCTGATCAAAGAAGTTACCGCGTGTGCGGTCTTCTGGGACAAAGGATTCACGTAAATTGTCGATATAACCAAGAGTGGTTTGACGATCACCTTCTAACTTACCTACGACCGTTCCGGTATGAAGTTGATCTCCACCAGATAGGCGTAAGCACTTTGCTAGAACACGGAAATGGATACCATGCTTTGGATGACGATCAATCACCGCATGCATTGCTCTATGGATATGAAGCAACATGCCATTCTTACGGCACCAGTTGGCCAAGCCTGTGTTAGCAGTAAAGCCTCCAGTTATGTAGTCATGCATGATAATAGGCATATCAAGCTCTTTAGCGAACTCTGCACGCTCATACATCTCTTCAGGAGTAGTAGCTGTGCAATTAAGATAATGACCTTTAACCTCGCCTGTCTCTTGCTGGGCAAGCTTTACAGCTTCAGCAACAAACTCAAAACGATCTCTCCACCGCTGGAAGGGCTGTGAGTTTATGTTCTCATCATCTTTTGTAAGATCTAAGCCACCTCGAAGGCATTCATAAACCACACGTCCATAGTTTTTACCAGAAAGGCCAAGCTTAGGCTTAATGGTGCAACCAAGAAGAGGGCGACCATACTTATTCAAGCGGTCACGCTCAACAACGATTCCTTGAGGGGGTCCTCCACATGTCTTGATGAAGGCCATTGGGAAGCGGATATCTTCTAAACGCAAATGGCGTAAAGCTTTAAATCCAAAGACATTACCGACCAATGAAGTCAGAACGTTTGTTATTGAGCCTTCTTCAAAAAGATCTAGAGGATATGCAATGAATGCATAAAAAGATTCTTTATCTCCGGGTACGTCCTCAATGCGATAACAACGGCCCTTGTAAAATTCAAGGTCAGTTAGCAATTCAGACCAAACCGTAGACCAAGTACCTGTTGATGATTCAGCAGCTACAGCAGCAGCAACTTCCTCTCTTGGAACTCCTTCTTGACCTGTGCATTTAAAACAAGCCAAAAGGTCTGTGTCTAGGGGTACATAATCGGGAGTCCAGTAGGTGTCTCTGTACTCCTTAACCCCAGCGTCATACTTTTTACTCATGGGATAACTCCTGTAAGTCGATATAGGGATATGAAATCAGGCTTGAATTAAATCAAGCGCTTTAGATTTCAGTCCTTTTGACCAAGGAAGTTGCCGTTACCCAATGCAGGCTCAACTTCTCTATGAGGACGAGCAATGATGTGAGCAGCAACAAGTCCGTCTCCTACACGCTCACAGGCGTCAGCGCCTGCACGAACTGCAGCATTAACTGCACCAGTTTCTCCACGAACTAGAACTGTTACATAACCGCCACCAACAAATTCACGACCTATAAGGCGCACTTCAGCAGCCTTGGTCATTGCGTCAGCAGCTTCAATAGCTGGAACAAGGCCGCGTGTCTCGATCATGCCGAGTGCTATGCCCATAGTTTCGTTAGCCATATGCCTTGCGAAAAATAAAGGATGGAATGTTCATCAAGGACAATGACGGCTGAGATACTATTAAGTCAAGGGGAATTCATCAAAAACACTATCACCTTATTTACTCTCGCTGATAAGCTGTGCTTATCACCCTTGGCACTACTGATATAAGAGGCTGTCCTGATTTACGTCAGCAGCTGAGAACAATCAATTGTTTGTGAGCTGCTTATTGGTTAGCTTCCTCCCGGGACAGGTACCCATGGCATTGCCAAGGGATGGAATGTTCAACCTAATCCTGTCTCTATAAAAATTTATTGATTATCGATAAGTTACTCTATAAATCAATTTTATAAGGCCTTAAAAAAAGGCTCATTTATATTTTGACAGCACCACTACTTACCATTGCTAGTGGAAATCCTAAAAAGGTCTCAGAGATTGAATCAATGCTAGGACCTCTTCCAATTGGAGTTAAAAGGCAGCCTGAAGGTCTTTCCATAGAAGAAACGGGCTCCAGTTATCTTGAAAATGCTTTGCTTAAAGCTCAAACAACTGCAAAATTGACTAACACTTGGGCAATTGCAGATGATTCAGGTCTTGAGGTTGACGCACTTAATGGTGCTCCTGGGATCTACTCTGCTCGTTTTGCTATCAATAACGAAGAGAAGCTTAAGAAATTACTCGGCGAGCTTAAAAACAACCCCTATCGCAGCGCCAGATTCTGCAGTGTAATGGTTTTATGTGATCCTCAAGGGAATCATATTCATGATTCAGAAGGAATTTGCTGGGGTGAAATTTTAAAAAAGCCTGCATATCCTGAAGGCGAATTTGAATCCATCTTTTGGGTAAGAGAAGCAAATTGTACTTATGGACAACTTAGTCAAGAACAATTGACAAGACTTGGAAGTCGCGGGAAAGCTGCTCGTGCAATGTCCCCATATCTTCTTAAAGCTTTAAATCTAAATTAAAATATAAAAATTTTTCTCTATTGGCGATTAATTTGATCGATAGATCTCATTGCTGCTGCTGCTGCCTCCTCAACATCACCTTCTTTGCCAGCAAGAGTTAATCTTCCAAATGCTCCCACACCTTTTACGTCAACAACTGTGATATTAGAAGCCTTCTCGGCTTCATTTGCTGCCATTAACACATAACCAGCAGGCTCTGTCTCAAGAATAAACATACTCATACCAGATTGAATCATTGAGCCTCTACGATTTTGACGGTTAATTAAAACTGCATGATCAGGAGTTATTGCTCTAATTACTTCAGTCCAACTAACTGCCGGTTTAGTACGTCTACTAACACTACTGCCAATAGCATCTAAGACAACATCACCAGAGTGAAGAACGGTACTTTGATCTCGGTGGTAAAGAGCTAAAGAGCCAAAAGCCCTCTCAACAACCATCTGGCCAAGTCTGACATTACTAGCCTTAAGCGCAATATCGGTAACCCTATGAACAGCCATCCCTGGCGAAACTTCCATCCAAAGGCAAGCATCTCCTGGTATAGGAAGAAATCCCTGACTAACTGTCCCCATATATGCTGCAAGCTGGGGCTGCAATGAATCTAGGAATACGTAACTTCTTAACTCAATTTGCTGAACATGGCTCGCTTGGCGAGAAACAAGTGACTTCTCAGAATCAGTAGTAATAACACAGCTTGCTCCAGAAGCCTGAGGCCCTACCTCAGATCCTGTAACTAGCGCACTCCCTGAGAGTCGGCGCTCACCATTTTCATAACTAGCGAGTCCGGTCATGGCGGGGATACTACCCGAAAGATCGTCTATTTAGCTAATTAAAAGTCTTGCAACCTTAAATTTCTACCGATATCTTCAAAGAAATACAGCATAAAAAGATGTCTGCTCCTCAAAAAAGTAACCCCGACTCTCAAGCTATACCAAGCGACTTGAAGCCTGAACAAGCACTTGGGTTAGTAGGTCTTGGAATGATGCAAAGAATATCTAGTAATAGCACTTCAAGATTAAGATTAGTTGAAGACAATCAAGAGAAATTCGATCTTCATGCGCTTAGAGAACGCCTCGAATTGATTGCCTTAGCAATAGAAACAGGTGCACCATTAAGCACTGCTGAGGTAACTCATCTAATAGGAGCGCGTCCTGGATCTTCAAAAACAACGCGAGGGGGTCTACTTGCACGAAGAATAAGTAGAAATGTCTGGAAACTGTCTGGGACTCAAGGTGAAGACAGTTCTTACTGGAGAAACTAGAATTACTCATATTTATCAGCTATTTTGAGAAATCAGTCCAAAACGCTAAATAAAAAGCAACAAAATATATATTGAATTCCGAATTTTTCCTGTTAGTAATTGCATCTTTCGATTAATAGATGCACTTTAAAGATAGACCTTAAATTTACATATGAGCGGCTCAACGCTGCTAAAAGAGACTGGACCTAGAGAAGTCTTTTGCGGCCTTACTTCTATTGTTTGGCTTCATAGACGTATGCCAGATGCTTTTTTCTTAGTAGTTGGATCCAGAACCTGCGCTCATCTTATTCAGAGTGCTGCAGGAGTAATGATCTTTGCTGAACCAAGATTCGGTACAGCAATTCTTGAAGAAAGAGACTTGGCTGGTTTAGCCGATGCTCATGAAGAACTAGACAGAGTAGTTAAAAGCCTTTTAAAGAGACGCCCTGAAATTCGAACTCTTTTTCTTGTGGGGTCTTGCCCGAGCGAAGTAATAAAAATTGATTTATCTAGAGCTGCAGAAAGACTTTCCAGTCAATTCAATGGTCAAGTGAGGATTCTCAACTACTCAGGAAGTGGAATTGAAACAACATTTACCCAAGGAGAAGATGGAGCACTTAAAGCGTTAGTTCCTTTGATGCCAAGTAGTCAAGAAGAACAATTGCTCCTAGCAGGAACATTGGCAAACCCTGTGGAAGATCGATTGAAAACCATATTCAATAGATTAGGCATACAAAAAGTTGAAAGTTTCCCTCCAAGAGAATCAACTAAACTTCCTGCAATTGGTCCAGGAACAAAGGTTTTATTAGCTCAACCATATCTAACAGATACTGCTAGAGAGTTAAAAGACAGAGGTGCGGAAATACTTCAAGCGCCCTTCCCACTTGGGGTAGAAGGGAGCCAGCTATGGATAGAAGCAGCTGCTAATGCTTTCAAAATTAAGAAAACTCTAGTTGATGCAACTTTGGAGCCACTAATAACAAGAGCTCACAAAGCTTTAAAGCCATATGTCGAACAACTTTCAGGGAAAAAACTATTTCTTTTACCAGAGTCGCAACTTGAAATACCTCTTGCACGTTTTCTAAGTAATGAATGCGGAATGAAACTAATAGAAGTTGGGGTACCTTATTTAAATAGAGAGATGATGGGTCCAGAGCTAGATCTTCTCCCTCAGAACACTCGAATTGTTGAAGGTCAACATGTAGAGAAGCAATTAGATCGAGTAAGAGAACATCACCCCGATCTAGTTGTATGTGGAATGGGTCTTGCCAACCCTTTAGAAGCAGAAGGTATTTCAACAAAATGGTCTATTGAAATGGTATTTAGCCCTATTCATGGAATTGATCAAGCATCTGATCTTGCTGAGCTCTTCGCTAGACCATTGCATCGTCAAAACCTCCTTAACAAAAAAACTCTAGAAGCTGTTTAAACCCATGGAACTAACACTTTGGACATATGAAGGCCCCCCCCATATAGGGGCTATGAGAATAGCCACTTCTATGAAAGGGCTTCATTACGTTTTGCATGCTCCTCAGGGAGATACTTATGCAGATCTCCTTTTCACAATGATTGAGCGTAGAGGCAGTAGACCACCAGTTACCTATACAACTTTTCAAGCCAGAGATCTAGGTGGAGACACTGCAGAATTAGTTAAAGGGCATATTTTTGAGGCAGTTGAAAGGTTCAAACCTGAAGCTCTTCTTGTTGGAGAAAGCTGTACTGCTGAATTAATTCAAGATCAACCAGGTTCTTTAGCTAAAGGAATGGGTCTCAACATTCCTATTGTTAGCTTAGAACTCCCCGCATATAGTAAAAAAGAAAACTGGGGAGCTTCTGAAACCTTCTATCAACTAATTAGAGGCCTATTAAAAGAAATTTCAGAGGATTCTTCAAACAATGCGAAGCAATCATGGCAAGAAGAAGGAAGAAGACCGAGAGTAAACTTATTAGGCCCATCCCTATTAGGATTTAGATGTAGAGACGACGTTTTAGAAATACAAAAGATTCTTGGTGAAAATGGTATTGACATCAATGTAATTGCGCCTTTAGGAGCATCCCCTAGTGATTTAATGAGACTTCCAAAGGCTGATGCAAATGTTTGTCTATATCCGGAAATTGCAGAATCTACATGTCTTTGGCTTGAACGAAATTTCAAGACACCCTTTACAAAAGTGGTGCCTATAGGAGTAAAAGCAACACAGGATTTTCTTGAAGAGCTTTATGAGCTATTGGGAATGGAAGTATCCAACTCAATTAGTAATTCAGACCAATCGAAACTACCTTGGTATTCAAAATCAGTCGATTCCAATTACTTGACAGGGAAAAGGGTTTTTATATTTGGAGATGGCACCCATGTATTGGCTGCTGCAAGAATTGCAAATGAAGAACTAGGTTTCGAAGTTGTAGGCATAGGAACTTACAGTCGGGAGATGGCTCGAAAAGTTAGAGCTGCAGCAACAGAACTTGGATTAGAAGCCTTAATTACGAACGACTATTTGGAAGTCGAAGAATCAATAAAAGAATGTGCCCCAGAGCTAGTTCTAGGGACTCAAATGGAAAGACATAGCGCAAAGAGGCTAGGGATTCCATGCGCAGTAATAAGCACACCTATGCATGTTCAAGATGTTCCTGCTCGCTATAGCCCACAAATGGGTTGGGAAGGTGCCAATGTAATTTTCGATGATTGGGTTCACCCGCTAATGATGGGACTCGAAGAGCATTTAATAGGAATGTTTCGTCATGACTTTGAATTCACTGATGGGCATCAAAGTCATTTAGGGCATCTAGGAGGTCATGCATCAGAAACAAAAACATCTTCCAAGGGAATCAATCAATCTCCAAATAATCATTCACCTGCTGGTGAAAGTATTCATTGGACTTCAGAAGGTGAATCAGAATTAGCCAAAATTCCTTTCTTTGTAAGAGGTAAAGTTCGAAGAAATACTGAAAAGTATGCGCGACAGGCAGGCTGTAGAGAAATAGACGGAGAGACCTTATTAGACGCAAAAGCTCATTTCGGAGCTTGAATTATGTACAAAAAAAAATAATTTGTTATGAGTATTTAGGCTCATTCTCCTCCCAAACTCTTGAAATGTGTAGATATCAAAACTCTAATAAAAAACTACTTGTATCTAATTAACTAAATATTTACTAACTAATGATATTCCTGCTTGAATGTATAAATAACTAACCGAATTTGTAAGAGGAATTAATGACTACAACCTTAGCTAATCGCCCAGACGGTGAGGGCAGTGTTCAAGTCAAGCTAGATCCCAAAGTCAATATAGAAGAGGGTGCACTAGTCATTGCCGTTTATGGCAAAGGGGGAATTGGGAAATCAACAACATCTTCCAATCTATCTGCGGCCTTTTCCAAGCTAGGCAAAAAAGTTCTGCAAATCGGATGCGATCCAAAGCATGACAGCACCTTTACCCTTACTCATAAAATGGTGCCTACTGTTATAGATATCCTTGAGGAAGTTGATTTTCACAGTGAAGAGCTTCGCCCGCAAGACTTTATGTTTGAAGGTTTTAATGGAGTGCAATGTGTTGAGAGTGGTGGCCCACCAGCAGGAACAGGCTGCGGGGGATATGTAACTGGGCAAACCGTGAAGCTCTTAAAGGAGCATCATCTTCTTGAAGATACTGATGTAGTTATTTTTGATGTCTTAGGTGATGTTGTATGTGGTGGATTTGCCGCTCCCTTGCAACATGCAAACTATTGCTTAATAGTTACAGCAAATGATTTTGATTCTATTTTTGCAATGAATCGCATAGTTGCAGCAATAAATGCGAAAGCTAAAAACTACAAAGTTCGTCTTGGTGGGGTAATAGCAAACCGTTCAGCAGAATTAGATCAAATAGAAAAATTTAATGAAAAGACAGGCTTAAAAACCATGGCTCATTTTCGTAATGTTGATGCAATTAGACGCTCTAGGCTTAAGAAATGCACCATTTTTGAAATGGACCCTGAAGAAGAAGGTGTATTAGAAGTTCAAAATGAATACCTTTCACTCGCAAAAAAAATGATTGACAATGTAGAGCCATTAGAAGCTGAGCCCCTAAAAGATAGAGAGATTTTTGATCTTTTAGGTTTTGACTAGGGTTTAAGGCTTAATCCCTTTTGTTTATTTTACGTTTACTTCTGCAAGTTTCATAGAAAGGTCCCAAACATCACTAGCTGTTTCAGGGTCGGTTATTCTTTCAGATAATTTCTGAGAGAACTGCTCGCCATTTTTTTTCTGGCGATTCCCCCAACTCCAATGAACGCCAGAAATTCCAAACTCTGGGCTAGAAACCACTTGAGCGACTCTTTTACCGGCTAAAGGCTGACTAACAAAGCCACCTGTTACAAACCTCTGGAATAGAGGGAAAAGCCATTGAAAAATCTTTGGAGTATTTCTAAAAAGTTTTGTATTAGCTACACAACCTGGATAAAGAGAGCTAAAGACAACCGAAGAATCTTTAAATCTCCTATGCAGTTCTTGAATAGTGATCATGTTGCAGAGCTTGCTATCTTTATAAGCCTTACCTGGCTTGAAACGTTTCCCACTAGCCATACAAATTGGATCCAAGAACCCTTCTTTAAAACCAGATAAATCCCCTAAATCAGCTGGCGCCGGTATAGGTATTTTACCTCCAAGTTCCTTGTAATTAGCAGTCACTGTTCCTAGCATAACTAATCTGGAAGATTCAATTCCCCATGAACGTCCCTTCCACACTGGACGTTTTGATTTACTTAGATTTTCTAAGAGAAGTTGGATCATAAGGAAATGTCCAAAATGATTAGTAGCCATTGAAAGCTCATATCCCTGCGGTGATCTGCGGGGTTTTGATAATCGAGGCATATAAACGGCCGCATTACAGACCAAAGCATCCAAAGGTTCATCCAATTTATCTAAAAGATCCTTAACTCCCTTACTAACACTATCTAAATCCGAAAGATCTATAGATATGTGTTGGAGCTGTTTAGGGCACCTAAAAGGCAATCCCAATTTTACAGCTGCTTTTTCAGCTCTTTCAGGTGACCTATTTGCTGTAATCACCTTCCAACCAAGGTCTATCAAAGCCTTGGTTGCATATAATCCAACTCCAGAAGTCGTCCCAGTGATTAAGACTGTACCTGGAGCTGACTGAAATGAAGACATATCCAATTCATTAACAACTTCTTTAGTCAACTACGAAGGCATACAAAATCAAAGAAACTTTAAAGATAATTTTCAACGCCAAATAATTCGCCTGCTTTTAGGGGGGATCCATTGATCTTGCTCGTCCATTAATGTATCTTTTCCTCCTATGGAAAATAAACTGTCAAATCTTAGATGCAATCTCTCCAGCTTTTGAGTTTCTGACCTAAGTACCGCAGAGATTTCATTGTTACGACTTATTCGTTGATGAGAAGCAATTCCTAGTTTCAAGGAGCTAGCAATTGCTATTACCAAAAGTCCTGTTTTTATAAATAAACCTATTAGGCTATAAGTCAGCTCGCGCTGATCTTCTTGCAACTGAAAGGTTGCCGCCAACGTAGATGAGTCAATTCGTTTAGAAGAAGATACAAGCTCCCTTTTTGAATGTCTTCTAGCATCTCTGCTGCGCCTTGGGAATGATTCTCTAGGCTTAACCTGTGGGAGTGCCAAAAAGAATAAAGACTATTTACTTGCTTTTAACGCAAAGACAGTGGAAATGCCAATAATAAAGCTTATTAAGCTCTTTTAAGGCTAATTCCTAATCTCAAAGCTAATATCCCAGCATGCATAACCACCACTAAACAAAGGCCCGCAAGATCAATAGTGGTTGAAGTCTCCATGAAAATCACTATAACTTTTAGTATTCTCAACTTAAACGGTCAAAAATGGGGGCTTTTGCAAAACCCTGTCATGGATTAATGCACTTCGATTTAAATTTCTATACAAAATTTTCCAAATTATCAGGCAAAACTTAAAAAGATGTTTAACGAGAAATACTCTTATAGCTCTAAGAAAAGAAAGTGCCATGGGCAAATAATCCATTCTTCTGCCTTGTCTGGACCCTGTCAGATGGCAGCCGATGTAATGATGCTTGAAAAATTACTCCAAATTCCTGAAATATCACTCTTGATACGTTTTTATCAATGGGAAGGCACTTGGCTATCCATTGGAAAAAACCAAAGAGAATTACCAAGGCATTGGATCAATTTAATAAAAGAAAGAAAGTTGAACATAGTTCGTAGGCCTAGCGGTGGAACTGCTGTTCTTCACACTGGATTAACCTATTCACTCGCTTGGCTATCACCGCCAATCAAAAAGCACCAAGCTTATATAGCTGCGAGCCAATGGTTAATCAACTGTTTCTCTAAACTTGGACTCCATTTGCAATTTGGCAATCATCCTCATAGTTTCATTTCTGACAATTGTTTTTCAACCTCAAGTTCTGCTGATTTGGTTGACCAAAATGGGATCAAACGTATAGGGAGTGCTCAATTCTGGAAACGAGGAAATCTGCTTCAGCATGGTGAAATACTTTTAGACCCTCCAAAAGAACTTTGGGAAGAAATCTTCAATACTGATCCTCCCAAGCCAGCTCCAAAGACAGTTCCTAGAGTTGATCTAGAAAGATTGCTCACAGAAGCCTTGATTTCACATTGGTCAACACTTAAATGGTCTCACAAAGGATTAGAACCAAATGATCTAAAAGAAATTTCTGAAAATTCAAATAGTTACTTAGTAACTTTATCCAATTCAGATTTTGGGATTAATCCAGAATCAATCATTCCTTCTACAATTTTGAACAAAGAAATTCCTAAAGGATAAATATTATTCTTTCTAGCAAGATCTAGGAAAGCTCTTGGAAGATTAAATCCTAGCTTTTTTAAAACCACCTCAGAAAGATCAACTCTATCAATAGTTCCAGAAGGTAAACCTGCAGGATTGAGAACCAAAAGGCTTTCACCTTTTACTCTTTCTAATTCTAAAACTGCATACCAAAGAGGTCTTTTCTCACTAATAGAAGGCAAATCAGTCAGAGGCTGACTGTATTCAGATAATAAATATTGATCCCAATCTTCAGCAGGTACATCCATCAATAACTTGTCAGTAATATAACCTGTCCATCTTCCTAAATTGCATAAAAGAACCAATTGAGGATCTCCATTTTCACTTTGAGATGATAAGCGCAATTCACTAAGAGCTTTTAGTGATTGATTGTGTTCAAGAACTCGAAAACGCTTACGAGAAGCATCTTTTACAGACAAATCATATAGAGCTTGTTGTAAAACTATTATTTGATCTTGTGATCTTGAGGAACTTAGACCAAACCAACCAATAACTATCAAACAAAATCCCAAAACAAATCCGCCTTTAACAGCAAAAGCAATCAAGCCTCCTAAAAAAATCACTATCAAAGAAAAAAACCGGCCAGAAGCATTTGCAGCTCTATGTCCTTTCCTTTGACTCCCTGTAAAGTGCCAGACAATTGACTTAAGTATCACGCCACCATCGAGAGGAAGGCCTGGCAATAAATTGAAAAGGGCTAAAAGAAAATTAATAACTCCAACTTGACTCAAAAGATTTAAGAAAATGAGATTTGAACTATCAACAATTTGAGCGCAAGACAAACATAAAATCCCAATAGCAATATTTATCAAAGGCCCAGCTATAGCGATTCTCAGACTGCCCATAGGAGTGGAGCATTGCTTATCCACTCTCTTAATACCACCTAAGGAAAACAGTGTAATGTCATGCACTTTGACTCCCTCATTCAACGCAATAAAAGAGTTGCCAAGCTCGCGCAAAAGGACGGACAAGAAAAAACATGCCGATGTCAAAAACCCAACACCCCAAGCCTGCCAAGCCGGGAATTGATCAGTAAATATTCTAGAAAATTGAGCTTGAGATATACGAGTAAAGACAATCAGAATAAACACCCAACTTGGATGCACTTTTAAGGAAATTCCTTTTAACTTGATTAACTCAACACCTTGCAAATTTTCTCCTCCTTGTAAGCTAGAAGATGGTGATGAACTACTTCAATCCTATAAAGGGAATAGGCCATTAAGTTTGACTATGAGGGCTCAAGCATCTATAGCCATCAAAGTCTGTGGCATCACAAAGCCGCAACAGGCCATTGAAATAGCATTAATGGGAGCAGATGCTATTGGTGTAATAGGGGTTAAAAACTCACCGCGTTATATTTCAGAGCCAGAAAGACGCACATTATTTGAGGAAATGATTAGAGCTGTTCCATCAAAAGAAAGAGTTTGGGTTGTAGCAAACTTAAATAAAGATGAAATCATCAAAGGTCTAAACAGCAAAGGGTCTCCTTCGATTGTTCAACTGCATGGAAATGAGTCAAAACAATACTGTGAAGACTTAAAAAGATCACATCCAAATATTCAATTTTGGAAATCTTTTCAAATTCGACAAAAAAATGACTTAGTTACAGCAAAAGGATATCAAGCCTCAGTTGATGCAATATTATTTGATAGTTGGCACAAAAGTAGCTTAGGAGGAACAGGGCAAAGAATACCCATAGAATGGCTTGAAGATATAGATTTCCAGCTCCCTTGGTGGCTGGCAGGTGGGATCTCTTCCGATTGTATTCAAGAAATATTATCTAAATTAAAACCCTTTGGAATTGATGCATCTAGCAAATTAGAATTAGAGCCAGGAATAAAAAATATAAAGAAAGTAGAAGAGCTAATAAAGAAAATAAGAGCTACTTAAGTCTTATCTAGAAAGAGCTGTTTCTTGCTGTCTAACAAGCTCAAAGAATTCTTGCTTAAGACTTGAATCATGCCTAAAATCACCTCTTACAACTGAATTAACCATGCTGCATTGACTCTCCTTAACTCCTCTAAGTTTCATACAGTAATGATCAGCTTTGATAATTATCCCAAGACCCTGAGGTTCACACAACTTCTCTATTTCATCAGCAAGAATCATGACAGCTTCTTCCTGAATATGAGGCCTAGAAAAAACCCAATCAGCAACTCTGGAGAATTTAGATAATCCAATCACACGTGCTCCAGGCTTAATTCCTATCCAGCAATTTCCCATAATGGGGACAAAGTGATGAGAACAAGCTGATCTAACACAAATAGGTCCAACTGTATAGATTTCATCTAGATGTTTGACATTAGGGAAACTAGTGACTTTTGGTTGTTTATGATATCTTCCTTTGAAAACTTCATTGATATATATTCGTGCAACTCTTTCGGGTGTTTCTCTAGTATTATGATCATTATCTATATCTATAACCAAGCTCTTAAGTAGGTCTTTTATTCGGACGGAGACTTCTTTTTCCAACTCTTCAAGTTCTCCAGGCTAAATACATTCAGCCAAGTTGTCATTAGCAAAGAAAGAGATATCCCTTTCTTTGAGTCTCGCTCGAATGCGATCTGATACTAATGACCAATCATCAAAACCTTTCATAGGTTCTTTATCATTTTTATTAATGGAAGAAGAATCTGTTGTTGAAGTCATAAATAGAATCAGAACACACCTGCAGAAGGCATTAGTGTGAGATCTTCAATTACTTGTGAATGAGGCTGTTCACCCAAGTGAAGAAGCTCGGCAGCAACTTGATCAACCGAAAGCATTTGTTCTCGATCAAAATCACTCTTTACAGTATCAGAATCCCAAAGCTTACTATTAACAGAACCTAGGGTAAGAGTACAAGCCCTAATGTTATGTTCATTCTCTTCTTTAGCGATGCATTTAGTAAGACTTTCTAATGCCGCCTTAGTTACACAATAAGCTCCCCATTGAGGAAAAGCGTTTCTTGCAGCATGGCTACTAACATTAATAATCAAACCACCTTCTTGCCTCATAGAGGGAACAACAGCAGCACATACTTGGAAAACACTTGTTAGATTAACCTGCATCAACCAATTCCATCGATCGATTGGCATTGATAACAATCCACCTGTCCAAGCAACACCAGCATTATTAATTAAAACTGATGGGCAAAGTCCATTCCCTAACAAATCATGAAAGCCGCTAGAGATCTCTTCAGGATTAGAAAGATCAATAGACCTAAAAAATACCTTGGACCCTGAATCTTCCAATTCCGCTGATAAGGATTGAAGAATATTTTTAGAACGAGCCACGAGCAAGAGATCCCAACCAGCATGAGCAAAAGCTTTTGCTGTAGCCTTACCAATCCCTTTAGAGGCTCCTGTAATAAGAGCAGTTGCCAATTAATTAATTCTCATTGACAAATATTCTATGTAATGAGCTGTTCTTCCTGCGAACTTAGCTCCAAGAAACTACCTATTTGCCTAAATTTCTTATATCTATTATCCCTTAATTTGTGTTCACTTAAAGTTGATAACTCTGTCAAATGCCTAAGTATTGACGTTTTTAATGCTTCTCCAGCCTGCAAAGGAGCCCAATTGTTACCTCCCGCTGGCTCTTTAATAACTTCATCGACAATCCCTAGAGTCAAGAGATCTGATCCCGTGATCTTTAATGCAGCTGCTGCATCAGGTGCTTTTGCTGCATCTCTCCATAAGATCGAAGCGCATGCCTCTGGACTAGCTACCGTGTAAACACTATGTTCAAACATGAGCAATCTATCTGCAACACCAATACCTAAGGCTCCGCCAGAGCCTCCTTCCCCAATAACAGTGGCAATAATAGGTACTTTAATTCGGAACATTTCTCGCAAATTAACTGCTATTGCTTCTCCTTGCCCTTGTTCTTCAGCGAGCAAGCCTGCATAAGCACCTGGAGTGTCAATAAAAGAAATAATAGGCAAATTGAACTTATCGGCATGATTCATTAGCCTTAAAGCTTTTCTATATCCACTTGGCTTCGCCATGCCAAAGTTTCGAGCTACATTTTCCTTTGTATCTCTTCCCTTTTGTTGTCCAATTAAGAGCACGGGAATATCTTCTATTCGAGCTATTCCGCCAATCAAAGCACTATCGTCACTGCAATTCCTATCTCCATGCAACTCTATCCAGTCCTCGCAGAACATCTGAATAAAATCAAGCGTACTTGGTCGTTGAGGGTGCCTTGCAACCTGTATCTTTTCAGCTGGTGTTAATGCACTGAAAATCTCCTCTCTCCTTCTTGCCGCAAGAGTTTCCAATTGAAGTAATTGTTGACTTACATCAACCTCAGAGTCCCTAGCCAACTCTCTAATCTGTTCAATTTGCTTTTCTAGCTCTACTAATGGCTTCTCAAACTCCAACAAATAACGACGGGCCATAGCAAATAAAGAATTAATTAATTACTAAAAGTCAAGCAAAAGCTGCCTGAAGATTATTAGGTTGAAGCCTAAGCACTGAAAACCCATGCCTTAAAGAAGCTTCACCTATAAAATCCATTTTTTCCAAAGTAATGTTATTCCTACCCCAGCTAAAATTGGTATGGCAATTCTCAAATTCCAAAAGCATTGCCTCAGCAAAACAAGCAAACATTTGCCTTTGAGGAACATCCATCTCTGCTATTTCCATCATATTCCAACCAATATCTTCAAAGAACTCAACAATTCCTCCCTTCAATACATGAATCCCTGACCCAGAAAATTTCTCATCAAGGTTTTTGGGGTACCCGCCGTCAATCATTAGGCAAGGCTTACGAAGTTTAGACTTATCAATTTGAAGATTTTTAGGCAAGCTGGCAACCCATATCACAGCATCCGCTTCAGGGAGAGCCTCCTCCAATCTAAGCACTCTTCCTCCTCCAAGGTCTTTCTGCAAATCTTTAAGAGGTTGCTGTTGTCTTGCGACCAAAAGAAGCTCACTTACGCCTGTCCTTTGAGAAAGCCATCTACAAACTGCACTGCCGATATCCCCAGTAGCTCCAACAACTGCTACACGAGCCTTCTGAAGATCAATCCCAAGCAAAGGAGCATTAATCTCTAATTGGCGGCATATAACCCAAGCAGTATGTGTATTGCCGGTAGTGAAGCGTTCCCAATCGAGAGTAGTATTTCGGACCTGCTTGTTCTCAAGAAGATTAAAATTCTCGAAAATAATCGAAGTAAACCCGCCTAGAGCAGTAATGTTTATTCCTTTTTTTTGGGCTAGTTCCATTGCATTAAGCACTTTTCTTCGAGCAGTTTTAAATCGAGATAACATTTCTGGAACAAAACATGAATCGATATATGCTCCCTCAATAGTTTTACCAATTGCACTAACAACTTTTACATGCTCAACAAGCTGAGGCGGAGCACTACACCAAACATCCAGATCACCTTCAGCAATATGGTCATATCCTAAATCCATAGCCTTTTGCCTGGCATCTTTAAAACTTGTTGAGTGGCCGATCAATCCAAACATTGCCTAACTGATACTTCATTCATGAAGTAACTCTTAAATGGAATTTCATAGATTAAACGATGAAACACCAAAGAAATTACTATTAGCAGTTTTTTAACGGTAAAAAACTTTTAAATTAGTAGTTTGTACTAATTCTGGATCCAATTAGACAAGCGCAGCTAAAGCCATACGAGCAATTTCCCTAGAATCAAGGCCAATCTCTAAAAGAGAATCTTGATAGGCAATCATAAATTCTTCCATCAACTCTTCCTTATCCATTGAAAGTGAACATGCATCATCAGCAACTTGATCAAGCATTGACTTAATAAGAGGCAAGTTTTCCTTGTTGGCCTTCATCAACTCTTCTTTACAAGTGTCTAGGTTTGCTTTTAACCATTGCTGACCATAGTTCAGATGAAGATATTCATCCTTCACAACATTTTCTGTGATCTTTTTGGCAAAAGGATCTGCAACTCTTATATAAACGTGATAAGCAGATATTGCGAAAGCTTCGATAAGAATGGCTTGAATAAGAAAGCAAGTAGTTAAATTTTCTTCTTTAAAAGCCTTTTGAAAATTACCATGTAAAGGAGAAAAGAATTTCTCTGCAAAAGGAATATCAGCTTTTACTCCAAGATTTTTACCGCAAGCAGTAAAACCTCTCATATGCTTTAACTCCATAACTGCAAGCTTCTTTAATTCATCTGCCTTGTCTGGTATGAGAGTGCCGATAGACATGTAATTATCATGAGCCTCCTTCTCTCCCTCAATAACAATTGCATTGATTCTGCTATAAGCATCTTTGTACTGAGAAGATGAAAAGTCTGGCAAATTATCCAATTCATCAGCACTAGCAACCTGATTAGTTAAGGTCTGCATAAGTCCTTTTTGATTCACAATATGGGGAAGTGTACCGAATAAAGTGCAAAATAGTTTGTTTCTTAAGAGGTTTTATTGGTATTTAATTTATTTTTGATGATCAATTGGTGGCCAGTTGCTGTCCAAAAGATTCAAAAACAACTTAATCCAATGCTCAACTAATTTTTTTCTTAACTGATTCCCCAGCTCAGGTGTTGACCCTCGACTATCGCCCACAACGCCTGTCTTGCTTAGATCTTGCGTAAGCCATGCGCAAGGGGCAGCCCCTTCTAGGCTCCAACCTTCAGGAGGCAAAATCCTTTTTTTATCGAACACATCCATATCACCATCAAAAGGTCTTGCTTCTCCTACTAAATCAGAATTTAAAGAAAGCATTAAGCTTGTCTCTGCTAAAGCTGCATGCAATCCTTGCTCAACTTCTTTATGAGGAATTAAATCTTTTAAAGAATCAATTCCACTCCATAAGAAGCATGGCAACACAGCCATAGAAGGACATTGAACTCTAAGTTCTCTTGCAATTGCTTGTAAAAGGCCTATTTGTCCTCCATGAGCATTAAAAAAAACAAGTCTTTGAAACCCCATCTCTGACAACTGTTTTCCAACTTCGCTAATCATTTTGAGCATCAAATCCCCTGACAAAGAAAGTGTTCCCGGAAAACTAAGATGCTCAGGTGAAAACCCTATTGATTGAGAAGGCAACGACCAAATTGGCAAATCATTAGGCAAACAATCAAAAACCTCTTTCAAAATACTTTCTGCAAACAAAGTATCTGTAATCAAAGGCAAATGAGGCCCATGTTGTTCGCATGCACCGAAAGGCCAAACCAATGTAGAACCCTCTTTCGATGCAGCTTCAGAAGCTTCTGGCCAAGAAAGGAAAGCTAAATTACGTGAATTAGAAGTGATAGAAATAACCTCCAAACATGAAATAATTTAACTTTTCCTGCAACAATGGTTTATTGACAACCCACATTAAGGTCCAATGGCCGGTTCAGGAAACCCCCAACCTAAAAGACCTAACCCTCCTAGGCAAGAGCAGAGCGATCTGCGTAAGCCCTTGCAGGTAATGCATATTAGCCGTAAAGAAGAACGTCAAGATATTGACAATCTAAAAAAAGTTGAAGAATCCAGGCAAAAGTCTTCAACAATCTCAAAAGGCGCTAAACAGCCACTTTCTCCCAACACCAGCAAGCCTTCTGAAAATATTGCCCAAAATAATCAAACCGCATTTGATCAAGAGTATGAAGAAGGACTTTCAATGGGAGATCTTCTTGCTCAAGAAAGAGATTCCTCAAAAAATAATTCAACACCTTTTGAAAGTGATGGTTTCCTTGAAAGAAGCGTTGATGATTTTGATTTTGATGAAGGAGAATTCCTAGCTGCTCTTGATGAAAATGAACCTGTAGGGAATACAGGTGAAACAGCTAAAGGCTCAGTAATAGGTGTAGAGAGTGACGGCGTATATGTCGATATTGGGGGCAAAGCTCCTGGCTTCATGCCTAAAAGTGAATGCGGGCTTGGTGTTATCACTAATCTCAAAGAGCGCTTCCCTAAAGGCTTAGAGGTAGAAGTACTTGTAACACGAGAACAAAATGCAGATGGGATGGTTACCATTAGCTGCAGAGCATTGGCCCTTCGCAAAAGCTGGGACAAGGTCATTCAGCTTGCAAAAGAAGCAAAAGTTGTTGAAGTGAAACTAAATGGATTTAATCGGGGAGGAGTAACATGTGACCTTGAAGGTCTTAGGGGTTTTATTCCTAGATCACAACTTAATCAAGGAGATGACCATGAATCTCTTGTTGGTAAAACAATTAATGTAGCTTTTATTGAAGTCAGCCCAGACAATAGAAAGCTTATCCTCTCAGAAAAAAAAGCCGCTACTGCAGCTAAATTTGCTGAACTTGAAGTGGGACAACTTATAGAAGGAAAGGTTATATCGGTTAAACCATATGGATTTTTTGTTGACTTAGGAGGGATTAGCGGTCTTTTGCATCAATCAATGATCACAAATGGAAGTCTCAGATCACTGAGAGAGGTATTTAATCAAGGCGATAATGTCAAAGCGCTAATAACTGATCTGGACCCAGCCAGAGGGAGAATTGGATTAAATACTGCACTGCTCGAAGGTCTCCCAGGAGAGTTGCTCATAGACAAAGAAAAAGTTTTAGCTGAAGCAGAAGATCGCGCCAAAAAAGCTCAAGGTCTTTTTAAGCCAAAAGAAGAAGAGGTCAAATAATGGAAGACCCTAACAACGTAGGAAAACCCCTTAACAAGGCAGATTGGGAAGTTGACTTTTATTCGCGACCAGTAATAGAGATTGATGGAAAAAAAAGATGGGAATTACTAATCTCAAGCACTCAAGATTTTTCAGGTGCAGAGACTTTCCGTTGGGAAAAAAAATGTCCGGCAAATGAAGTCAATTCCATTTGGCTCAGTGAAGCATTAAAAGAAGCCTTAGAAGATTCTTCAAAACAAGGGTGGGCCTTTCCTAAAAGATTGCGCTGTTGGCGGACATCTATGAAAACAATGATCACAAAAGCATCAGAAAAAGTTGGGATAGAAGTTATTGAAAGCCGAAGGACTTTTTCTCTTCACGAATGGTTATTACAAAGAGACAAAGATGTTTATCCCAATGAAGAAGGCTATATATCTGCACCAATACCACCAAATCCCTCCATAGACTTTACTCAACCAGAACCTCTTCCTGAAGCACTTAGAGGAGATGCTTGGAGCTTTTCTTCACTATCTATTGAGGCAATTAGGGGAGCCCGTGAATGGCCAATGGAATTCAACGCACTCCTGCCAATTAAAAAATCATTAGAAGGAAACATTGAAATACCGGGACTTCGTATGTTTAGCAAAACAAGAGCACTCCCTCTATCAGCATGGCTGAGCGGTTTAGAACCAGTAAGATTATTAGTTGAAAATAACCAGTTGCTTTTAGAGTCAGGTCAAGAGTCTCTATGGCTTGTTACAGATATGAGCAAAGACTACGCTGAAAAGGTAAAGGATAGTTTAATTAATGGCAAAGCAAATGCTGACGGAATTCAATTTATAGCAATTCAAACTTCACCCGAAGAAGAAAGCTTTACTGGCTTTTGGATGCTTAAAGATATAGACCTAATCTGAAAGTTAAAATTAAATTGAGTAAGAAAAAAGTACTAATAAGAAATAAAGATTGGATTACCATAAAAGACAATGGAATTATCTACTTACAATCCAAACTTCTCTTAGATAATGGATTCAATCATGGATTCTTTACAAAAGTATCAGGTGATAATAAAAACAAAAGCCTAAGCAAACTATTTTCTCCTGGTACATGCATTTATTCTTTACATCAAGTGCATGGAAGTGAAATAATAAAAACTTCGGAACTAAGTTCTAATAAATTAAAAAAGGCCGATGGTATTTTTAGTGATCAAGACAATCAAGGTTTATGGATATATACAGCTGATTGCATCCCTATTTTAATAGGTGACATGAAAAATAGATATGTTGCTGCTGTACATTCTGGCTGGAGAGGGTTAGCAAAAGGCATACTACGAAACACTATAGAAACCATAAAGGAGTGGGGGTTTGATAAACAAAACTTGTTAATAGCGCTAGGTCCAGCAATAAGTATTAATAATTATATAGTAAGTAAAAGTACAATTAATAGTATCTACTTAGACTTTAACAAGAACAAAAACTATCAATTCAATGATTTTATTAAATACATGATTAGCACTGGTTGTATTAAAATCACAAATACTCCAGAAGAGTTTCTATTAGATATTAGATTAACTGCAAAAATTCAGTTGAAGAATGAAGGAATAAAAGAAAATCAGATTAGCATAAATTCTAATTGTACATATTCAGAGTCAAGTTATTTCCAATCTTGGCGTAGAGAAAAGATCAAATCAAGGCAATGGAGCTTTATCTCATCCAATTAATATTAAATAGCTGATATTTTTAATTAATCTCTACAGTAATACTCTCCAAAACCCATCTCTGACATCGACTTTGCAATATCTTGATTTGAGCGCAATTTGATTAATTCAGCAAGTAAAATACCATCTTCAGATCGTTGTGGCAATAAGTTAACTTTTGAGTGTCTTGGTAGTGTGGATTTCATCCAATTTAGAGCTTCGCTCTCTTTTGAAGGTTCAATATTGATGCAAGCAAGCTTAACCTTATAATTTCTATTATTATCTCCTATTTGTATAATAGAAGGGCTTGAAACCTGTAATACTTCTGCAGGCAAAGCCTTAAAAGGTATTATGAAAATAAAAATAGAAATACATATAAAGGCCTTCAGTCTTCTAAGAAATAAACCAATCATAAATAATAATAAAAGCTAGGAATTAAACTTTGCCTAGATTCTAATCAGGCAAACCAACCATTTCAGCATTGCTTTTACCTGGTGGAACCATTGGATAACAATTCTCATCTCTACGGACATGAACATCAATGAGCATTGGTCCTTCGGAATTAAGAGCTTCTTTTAACTTTTCTTTCAATGAATTACGCTCTTTAATAATCACGCCTCCAACTCCAAAAGCATTAGCTAAAGCAACAAAATTCGGCTCCCCGTTTAACATATTAGTTGCTGAATACCTTTCATCATAAAAACTTTGCTGCCATTGTCGCACCATACCTTGCCAATGATTATTAATGATAATTATTTTTGTATTTAATTGATATTGCGAGATAGTCCCTAATTCTTGAATATTCATCAAAATGCTTGCATCACCTGCAATGCAAATCACTTGTTGTTTTGGCAAAGCAACTTGCACTCCTAAGGCAGCAGGTACTCCGAAACCCATTGTTCCCAATCCTGCACTGCTAATCCAATGACGTGGACTATTTCTTAAATATTGAGCTGCCCACATTTGATGTTGGCCCACATCAGTTGTTATATAAGCATCTGGTGCTAAATCTCTAATTTCAATCAATACTTCTTGTGGATATATTTCCCCTTCTTTTGAAGGTATTAAAAGTGGATATTTAATCTTCCACTCTTCTATTTGAGCCAACCATTCTTGAGTATTTGGTTTAACAGTTCTTCTTTTGCTAAGTTCATGTAAATCAGAAAGACTAATTGCTAAATCTCCTAAAACCGCAACATCTGCAACTCTGTTTTTGTTAATTTCTGCAGGGTCTACTTCAAAATGAACAACTTTTGCATTTGCTGCAAATGAATCAAGTCTTCCAGTCACTCGGTCGTCAAAACGTGCTCCTATAGCTACTAATAAATCGCATTCAGTTACTGCGAAATTGGCATATGCAGTGCCATGCATCCCTAACATCCCCACAGAAAGAGATTCACGTTCATCAAATGCACCTTTACCCATCAATGTTGTCGTAACAGGCAAGTGATATCGCTTGGCAATAGCAAATAAAGTGTCATGAGCACTTGCAGAAATAACTCCTCCTCCTACATATAAAAGTGGCTTTTTAGCTCTTTCAATTAAATCCAGCGCTTTAGATATAGCCACTGGGTCTGGCTTTTGAGGAGGAGTAAAGCCTGCAGGGATTAAAGAACCTGGCTGAACAGGTTGATAATCAAAAAGTTCTTGGCCAACATCTTTTGGAATGTCAACTAGGACTGGTCCTGGGCGCCCAGAAGAAGCAATAAAAAAAGCTTGGGCAATAACAGATGCTATTTCAGAAGGATCTCTTACAACCCAAGAATGCTTAACAATTGGGAGAGTAATACCAAAAATATCTGTTTCTTGAAAGGCGTCAGTTCCAATAGCTGGTCTTGGGACTTGTCCAGTAATAACAACCAATGGAACAGAGTCCATTTGAGCTGTGGCAATTCCTGTAACCAAATTTGTTGCTCCTGGTCCTGAGGTGCCAAAACATACACCAACTTTTCCTGTGGACCTTGCATATCCATCAGCTGCATGAGCACCACCTTGCTCATGTCTAACTAAAATATGTTTTACCCAACCTGCTTTTTCTGCTTTATAAACCGCATCATAGATAGGAAGGATAGCTCCTCCAGGGTACCCAAAAATAGTATCGACACCGTGATTTTTAAGAGATTCCATAAGGGCATCTGCCCCTAGAATCTGATTTTGCTCCTTTTTTGTTGAATCACCTATACCAAAAGGTGAAGACGACAGAGTCACGGCAAAGAAATAATCTTAGATAAATGTTATATGGACAAAGGTTGTTTTGCCTATAAAAAGCTATATCGATTCAAAAATTAAATTCTTATTGGCTATTTTAGTGATTAATTAATTGATATATCTTTAAAAAGCATCCTTCAAAGAAGACCAATGTAATGTAAAGGGCCATTGCCAATCACCAACTCAAAGAAACAAATAATAAAAACAAACATTGCAACCCTTCCATTCCATACTTCAGCACTATTATTCCAACCCCATTGCCATTTTTCTTGAGGGTAAAGCTTAACTTTTTCAGGTAATTTAGCAGCTTCGTCTAGGCTTATTTCTGGACCGCTAAGACAAGAGGCAACTAAATCAGCAAGCCCATTAATAAATAAAGGGTATGTATCTAAAGCCTTAACTCTACGAAAATTAATTATTCCATTGTTAAGGGCTATCTTTTTATACTCAATATCAATTTCCTGAAGGGTTTCTATATGTTCACTGACAAAGCTTATTGGCACTACTATCAACTCCTTTACTCCATTAGCTCCAAGCTCTTCTAACACTTCTTCTGTATATGGCTTTAGCCACTCCTCAGGGCCTACTCTACTTTGATAAGAAAGAGTATAAGAATTACTAAATCCAAGGGATTTTTCAACCTTATCGATAATCAACAGAGCGCAATCTTGTATTTCATCTTTATAAGGATCACCTGCTTCTTCCACATAACTTTTTGGGACTCCATGTGCTGTAAAGCAAATATGTGCTGCATTTGGAGACTCGCAGGAAGAGATTTCTTGTTCGATTAATTCTGCCATGGAAGCTATATATCCAGTGTTGTCAAACCAACTTCGAATACATCTTATAGATAGTTTTTGAAACTCTTTATCTACCTCACGCAAACGTCGCAACTCTCTGAAACTTGACCCACTTGTACTTATTGAGAAATGAGGATAAAGGGGAAGTACAACAACTTCATTAATATTATCTGCCTTAATATCCTCAACAGCAGACTCAGTAAAAGGATGCCAATATCTCATAGCAACATAACTAGTTGCATTAATTCCCCTATTACGCAGCGCGCTCTGTAATTCCCTTGCTTGTTGTTCAGTAATTCTTCTTAGAGGAGAGCCGCCACCAATTGCTTGATAAGCTTTTTGAGATTTTGAACTTCTAAGAGTACTTATAAACCAAGCTAAAGGTTTTTGAAAAATTGGGAGGGGTAATCTAATTATCTCAGGGTCTGAAAAAAGGTTATATAAAAATGGGCCAACATCTTTAATTCGCTCGGGCCCTCCCAGATTCATTAAAAGGACGCCAACACGAGTCATTAAAATACTTTTACTTAGGGGTTGAGCTTAACGCGTAACGACGTCAATGTAGCTGTAACCATTGAGACCAATGAACTTTACAAGTGAACTTTTGATTGTTAATCAAAAGATTGCCTCTAAAGGGATAAAGCTTCGGATTGAGCAGCGTGGCAAACGACTTTGCTTACGCGGGCCCCTACCATGTCAAAAAAATCCAAATAAAACTAAAGACCAACGAATAAGTTTAGGTTTAGACGCAAATATAAAAGAACTTCAACAAGCTGAAAAAACTCTTCATTTTTTATATTTACAAATTCAACACAATCAATTTGATTGGAAGCACTGGTCTACAAGTAAATCAAAAATATCTACTAACAAAAAGTTTTTAGATGTTGAAGAAGCTATAAAAGATTTTGAATTATTTTTCTTTAATGATCCTATTAGAAACAAATCAAAGGCTGGCAGTCGTACCAATTGGAAATGTGCTTACTTACCATATCTTCGAAGACTTAGTATTATAGCTCAAAGTAATAATGAGAGTTTAAATAAGAATTTATTCCTTAAGACATTATCTAGTTATTCAGAAAATAGTCGTAGCAGGCAGCAATGTGGTACGACTTTAAAAGCACTTGCCAAATATTCAGATATTCAATTGCCAGAAAACTGGAGAGACTTGGCATATGGATATGGATTGCATCAAGCAAGATTTAGAAAGTTACCAAGCGACAGCCTTATTGAAAAAACATTTTTCATGATCCCAAATCCAAGATGGAGATTAGTTTATGGCCTCATGGCAACTTACGGTCTTAGAAATCATGAGGTGTTCTTTTGTGATCTTTCATGTCTCAGCGAAGGTGAAGACAAAATATTAAGAGTATTTCCTAATACAAAAACTGGGGAACATCAAGTATGGCCATTTCAACCCGAATGGATCAACCGATTTAAATTAAATGCACTTTCTTATGAAACAAATTTACTTCCAGAGATAAACACTGATCTCAATAAAACCACTCTCCAAAATGTAGGTAGAAGAGTTTCCGAACAATTCCGAAGATATAATCTTCCTTTAACCCCATATGACTTAAGACATGCATGGGCTGTTCGCACTATTCACATAGGTCTCCCTGATAGTGTTGCCGCACGCATGATGGGTCATTCGGTTGCAATACATACGCGCACTTATCACCATTGGATTACTCGAAGAGATCAGCAACAAGCTGTTGACAAAGCTTTAGGTGGCAAAAATCTTTAAATTTCTTAGATATAATTTTTAAAATACTGATTTGTATTTACAAGAGATTTAAGTTATTAACTCTTTCTTATGCAAAAGAAAATGGCCAAGAGTGATGAGTCTCTAGATGAATTAGATAGAGAGTCAAGTCAATTGGGTATGGGAGGCTTTACAACTAAAGAGGCGGATGAAGAAAAATATAAGCTAAGAATGCAAAGAAGAAAAGAAATCCAAAGCAAAAGAATAGAGGAAAGAAATCTAGAGAAAGGGCTGATTATTGTTTTTACGGGTCAAGGGAAAGGAAAAACTACAGCTGCATTAGGCATGGCATTAAGAACATTGGGTCACGGAGATAATGTAGCGATTGTTCAATTTATCAAAGGAGGATGGCAACCAGGGGAAGCTAAAGCATTAAAAGTATATGGAGATTCCTTAGACTGGCATGCTTTTGGAGAAGGATTTACTTGGGAAACACAAGACAGGATGCAAGATAAAAAACTTAGCCAAAAAGCTTGGGAGCAAGCACTTTTATACCTATGTAGTCGTAGTCATAAATTAGTTATTCTTGATGAAATAAATATAGCTATCAAACTAGGATATCTTTCTTTAAATGAAGTCATCGAAGGGATAAAAAAACGTCCTGCATTGACTCATGTTGTCTTAACAGGTCGAAGTGCTAAGGAAGAGTTAATACAACAAGCAGACCTTGTAACTGAAATGAATTTATTAAAGCACCCCTTTAGAGAAAAAGGAGTTAAGGCTCAGAAAGGAATTGAATTTTAACTAAAATTTTTCAAGATTTGTTCAAATTACTTTATAGTTTTTGCTTTGCCAAAGTATTAATATTTTAATTACTTAATAAACACTAAAAAAATCATTCTGCAGAAAGTTTGTAGCCTATGAAAGGTTTTTAATCAAACACGATTTGTTCGTTCTCACGAACAAATCCATAAAGAGCCCAGCGAAACAAAGATCCCTTGCTACTGTCATTGAGATATTGATAATTAATGTCTTACTCACGTGTCCTCCTCAAGCTTAGTGGCGAAGCTCTCATGGGAAGCAAGCCATATGGTATAGATCCAGAAATAGTTCAATCTATTGCTCAAGATGTATCAAAAGTGGTACAGGAAGGAACACAACTTGCAATTGTTGTGGGAGGAGGGAATATTTTCCGAGGTCTTAAGGGATCTTCTGCTGGAATGGATCGTGCTACAGCAGATTATGTAGGAATGTTAGCCACAGTAATGAATGCAATAACTCTGCAAGATGGTCTAGAAAGAGCAGGAGTAGAGACCAGAGTGCAAACTGCTATTGAGATGCAACAAATCGCTGAGCCTTACATTCGCCGTCGAGCAATTAGACATCTTGAAAAAGGTCGAGTTGTAGTTTTTGGTGGAGGATGCGGAAACCCTTTCTTTACTACTGATACAACATCAGCATTACGTGCAGCAGAAATAAATGCTGATGTAATTTTTAAAGCAACTAAAGTCGATGGTGTTTACAACCAAGATCCTAAAGAATACCCTGAAGCTATTAAATATGAATCATTAACTTTTCAAGAAGTCCTTAGTAAAGAAATAGCAGTTATGGATAGTACAGCTATAGCTCTATGCAAAGACAACAAGATCCCTATAGTTGTCTTTAACATTTTTCAACCTGGCAATATTAATAAAGCGGTAGCAGGAGAAAAGATAGGCTCCCGCATTTCTAATTCAGGTTAACCTTTCACTTGATTTCTAATTATCCACAATCCTATTTCATATAAATTCAAATGCTTACTCAAGAAGTCGAATTAAACATGCAAAAATCAGTTGAAGCTTGTCAACGCAACTTCAATACAATTAGAACTGGTCGCGCGAATACATCTCTGTTGGATCGATTAACCGTTGAGTATTACGGTGCTGATACCCCTCTTAAATCACTAGCAACCATTTCAACTCCAGACTCCCAAACTCTTGCAATACAACCCTTTGATTTAGGCTCTCTAGGTTTAATAGAAAAAGCAATCTCTATAAGTGATCTTGGATTTACACCAAATAATGATGGAAAAATAATTCGTATCAACATCCCCCCTTTAACAGAAGAGCGTCGAAAACAATTTTGTAAATTAGCATCAAAATATGCAGAAGAAGCAAAAATATCACTTCGAAATATACGCAGAGATGCAATAGAAAAAATTAAAGGTTCAGAAAAAGATGGTGAGTTTTCTGAGGATCAAAGTCGAGACCAGCAAGACTCAATCCAGAAAATTACAAACAAATATATAAATGAAATTGAAAAAAATCTTTCAGGGAAAGAAGAGGAAATTCTAAAGGTTTGAATTCTATTGAAGTATTAATTATTGGAGCTGGAGCAGCAGGTTCTTCAGCAGCGTTTCATTTAGCCAATTCTGGAGTTCAAGTAACTATCGTCGACAAAAAACATGGCTTTCTTTTAAAGCCATGTGGAGGTGGAATGGCTGCATCAGTTCAAAAGTGGTTCCCATTTTCTCTTGAACCAATAATTGAAGAAGTAATTCAAAAAGTTGAATTTACTTGGTGCTTATCTGACCACGTAATAGCACAATTACCAGGTTCATCCCCTTTTTGGATTACTAGAAGAGAAAAACTTGATGAACTCATAACCCAAAAAGCTATTGAGCAAGGAGCAACACTTCTTCAGTCATTTGAAGTAGTAAAAATATTTAAAATAGAAGGGCAATGGATTATCACTTCTAAAGATGGACAACAACTTAAATCAAAATGCGTTGTAATTGCAGACGGATCAAGCTCACCTTGGGCAAGGGAATTTAATCTAGGTCCTAAAAATCTTCATTATGCCTCAACAACTTCCATAAGGGTCAATGGTAAAGGATTGCTGAAAGAAGGCACCTCAAGATTTGAATTTGGTTTGGTTCATCATGGATTTGCTTGGGCATTTCCTTTGAAAGACTCAGTCAACATTGGGGTAGGAACTTTTATTGGTAATCATGCTGTGGAAAGCGAAAAAATCCTTAACGAATTAATGCCAAGTCTAGGGTTTGATCCAAAAGCAGGGATAAGGAATGATTCTCGTTTAAGAGTTTGGAATGGACACAGTAATCTTCATGGTGATGGGATTTTAGTAATTGGTGATGCAGCATCACTTTGCGATCCATTTCTTGCTGAAGGTCTAAGGCCTGCCTTATTAAGTGGCTGTGAAGCTGCCAAATGCATAATCAATTGGTTAAAAGGCAACACAACCGAATTAAGTTCTTACACAAAGTCAATGAAAAAAAAATGGGGTGACTCAATGGCCTGGGGAAGAAGAATCTCCCAAGTTTTCTACCGATTTCCAAAAATAGGGTATCAACTGGGAATCAAAAGACCAACTGCACCTCAAAGAATCGCACAAATCCTATCTGGGGAAATGGGGTATGGAGATATTGCACAACGAGTAATCAAAAGACTAATCCTAAAGAGCTAAAAAGTCTTAAATTAAAGTTTAATTTATCTAAAAATTTAGAAGTCAGTTGATCTAAAAAAATATAAGTTCTAAGCGATAGAAAGCTCAGCATTTGAACCGCTCTCAATATAAGAAAGCCTTTTACTCAAAAGCTGCTCCAATTGTTCAATTGCCTTGCTGAAATTAATAATTCCTTCTTCAAGCTTTTCTGTTGCCATACGATCTAACTTAAGCATATTTCTAAAATCGTATTCTTCAAGATGGATTTTAGTTTCTGAAGGCAATGGCTTTAATGAGTCTAATTTTCTTGTTAATTTTGAATCAGAGTTTTCCAATTGTTCTAAAAATTTTGGTGCAATCGTAAGCAAATCACAGCCTGCTAATTCTAAGATTTCATCTATATTTCTAAAACTTGCTCCCATTACTTCAGTCTTATAATTATTTGACTTATAATAATTAAAGATCTTAGTTACAGAAACTACACCTGGATCTTCTTCTCCAGCATAAGAGTCCTTCCCTGTTTCTGCTTTATACCAATCAAGTATACGACCTACAAAAGGTGAAATAAGTGTCACACCTGCCTCTGCACATGCAACTGCCTGAGAAAAGCCAAATAACAACGTTAAATTACAATGAATACCCTCACTTTCAAGAACTTCAGCAGCCTTAATCCCTTCCCAAGTTGATGCAACCTTAATCAACACTCTTTCTTTAGAAATATCAACTTTTTTGTAAAGATCAATGATCTTTCTTGCTTTATTAATAGTTGCCTGCGTATTAAAACTCAATCTTGCATCAACTTCAGTAGATACTCTCCCAGGAATAATTTTAAGAATTTCTTTTCCAAAGGTTACACATACCTCATCTAATGCTTCATCAACTACTTCTTTTGCTGATGCAAATGATCCAACTCTTTGCCTTGAAGCCTGAAGAGATTTATCAATTAAATTTTGATATGCAGGTATCTGAGCTGCCGCAAGAATTAGCGAAGGATTAGTAGTTGCATCTTGTGGTTTAAATGTTCGAATCGCTTCCAAGTCACCCGTATCTGCAACAACAACAGTCATTGAAGAAAGTTGATCAAGAAGACTGGTCATGATTTCTACTATTCACATTCTCATTTAAGTTAGCGATATTTCATTATGATTTCATCCTTATATATTCCTTTCAAGAGTCTTAGCTTTTTGCTGACAAGAAATCTACCTGCTGATTTCGCGGAGGGATCCTCTCAATAACAATCAAGCTTTCAATGATTTTTTTAGCCACAGGGACTGCAACCGTAGAGCCATAGGCATGAGGTCTCTGTGGTCCATCTACAGCAACGACGACTACAAATTTAGGAGCTTCTATTGGCAAAACAGCAACAAAGCTACAAATCTTCGAGTTGTAATTAATACCATCTTCTGTTTGATCTGCAGTCCCTGTTTTTCCACCTATTCGGTAATTCTTAATTTTCACTCCCTTCCCACTACCTTCTTCAACCACAGATTCCATCCATCCAAGAACCGTTTTTGTAACTTCAGGGCTTAAAAGTGTTTTATTCTTTAAAGATAAGTTCTTGTGCGTCAAGTCTTCTGAAGAAAAGTCCTTTTTAATATGAGGGGTTACTAATTTACCTCCATTAGCAATTAGGGCATGTAATTGTACTAATTTCAGAGGTGAAATAGAAAATCCTTGTCCATAAGAAGCAACTGCTTGATGAATAGGCTGCTTAACAAATAATTCTTTATCTTTCATATGCCCAGAGACAGCTCCAGGGAGATCTGTCTCTGGTATTTTGTTAAGTCCCAATTTATTTAACCACTCCCAATATTGAGATGGGCCGAGTTTTTGAATGATATTTACCATTCCAACATTGCTTGAAACCTGAAGAACTTTTCCAAAACCAAGAAGTCCATTAGGCTTTTTGTCCCAATTCTTCAAAGGCCATCCCCCTATTTTGACCACCCCAGCGTCATAAACAGTCCCATTAGGTTCGATTACCCCCTCCTCAAGCGCTAAAGCAAGGTTTATAGGCTTAAATGTCGAGCCAGGTTCAAATAGTTCTTGAACTGACCATTCTTTATATAAAGAAGAAGAATAATTCCAATATTTATTAGGGTCATAAGTTGGAGTTGATGCTAAAGCTAATAGCTCGCCATTATTGACATTCATCACAATTGCTACTCCCTTTTTAGCTTTCCAATGAATAATCTGTTCGCGCAAAGCACTAAGAGCAACTTCTTGAAGCCGTGCATCAAGAGTTAACTGCAAGTGCATATCATCTACAGAAAACACTCCGGATTCGATATCATTAGGGAAAGGTGTTCCATCTCTACCGAATCTATAACTTCTGGATTTTTCTCTTCGAGAAAGCTCTTTATTTAAACTTAACTCGAGCCCAGCCTGAGGTACACGATCATAATCAAGAAAACCCACTACATTTGAGAACAAATCATTTTGCGGATAAACCCTTTGAGGATAAGCTTCTAAGTCCAATCCATTGATTCGGAGATCTTGTACCTTTGCTGCAAGGTCAGAATTTAAGCCTTCGATTAATTTCACTCCAGATTTTTTACCATAAAACATTTCAACCATTTTCTTTTGCGATATAGGTAGCAACTCTTCTAGCTTTACAGCCACCTCCTTTGGCTTACGAAAAACGCTTTTAGGGTCTCCTGAAAATTTAAACTTTGAAGGATGTGCATAAATTCTGAATCTTTTTTCATCAAGTGCCAATAACCTCCCGCGACGATCAACGATAGAGCGCCTTTTCCCAATGGGTTCTACCTTTTTTGTTTGATAACCGCGTGCTCGTGCTTCTAAAGCAAGCCCCTGAACAAGTTGAAGATGCGCAAACCTTCCCATCAACCCAATAAGAGTCAAGCAGAGTATTGAGAATGTAAGTTTTAATCTATAAGGTGGAATTGGAGAAAGCGAAGCAACACGCTGTCGCTTCTTTATAGGGATTTTTGAACGTTGATTTCTTCTAATAGGCATTAGTATTAATAACCGTTCGTAATTGGGTAAGAAGCAGGAGTTAATTGATCCTTAATAGTTGCAACAAAATCTTTAAAAGGAGTTTTTTTATATTTTGGCAGATCCACATAAAGCAAATGTGATGACTTAGTGGCAACCATAGAATTTGGTATAACTACTCTCTCTAAAAAATGTCTCTCTAAGGTAGCTGTTGACTCTTCAAGCCTATGGCTCAAATCTCGAGTAAGATGCAATCTGGAAAAATTTAATGTCCAAAGATGCTGTGAATGTAGTGTCAGACTTGTCATTACCGTACCGGAAAGAAGTACTCCTACCAGCGCTCCATCAATACCTCTATGCAAACTTGCAAGTAAAGGGTACTTTCTTAAGACATTCGGAGTAGAAAAAGGTCCTCTAAAAAAAGGTAAAACTTTTTTTACTACACTTCTCTTAGAGATCATTCTTGAACTTGAATGATTTAAGTAGGCCACCACCCATACTTTGTAATGTATTTAAGTCAAACATTATCTTCATAGCCATGCAAGCTAAATATCAAAGCTATTTAAATAAACTTACTATTAAGCACTTAATATCAATAAATTAGCAAATGTTACTCCGTTCCATAAAGAATGCATTAATACACATGGTAAAAGACGTCCTGAACTTAAACGTAATAAAGCAAGGCCAATCCCTAATACAAATAAAGGAGGCATTTCTCCAACACTTAAATGAGCCAAAGCAAAAATCAATGCACTAACTAATACAGATAAAACTCGTCCCTGCTTTTTAACTAATGCAGGAAGCAGTACCCCTCGAAAAATCAGTTCTTCAAACAAAGGTGCCATGACAACAGTAGTAATTAAAAGAATTGATAGAGCAGAGTAATTCTTACTGCTTAAAACCATGTCAAGCAAAGGGTTACTACCACCAGGATCTCCAAAGAACAGGGTCGTCAGCCAACTGACTAATAAAACAAATGGCATTACCATTAACCATCCTTTCAAAGCATCTACTGCTGATTTTGCAAAAGACCTACCCCCCCATTGCAACCACTCCATAGATAAAACTTTGATTCTCAAATGACTAATTTGTTGTCGAAGAATTATCAATGGGGGAACAGTCATTGCAGCATATCCAATTAATACTTTTAAAGACTCCTTAACGGGACTAGCAATTTCTCTGGTTATCAAATCGCTAAAAGGCATTGCAATCAAAGGTGAAACAAGCTCACCTAAGACAACAAAGCCTCCTGCAATCAGAAGAACCATGTCAACAGTAGACAAAGGTAAAAAATTTATCTCTGGCCAAGGGGAGTTTGCATTCCTTAAATAGAGCCAACCTTGTCTCAGAAATAAAAGAAGTCCCATCAAAATTGCCAATAAAGGCAATAGCTGACTGAAAAGTAATCTAAAAGCCATATTTCTTGACACTCTTTCGTCAACACAAATATCAGGTTCTCCGCCGATTGCAAGACAAGACATTCTGTATAACAAAGGGTCGCTTTGTTGATCTTGAATCCTGTCAATTAATATTTGGAAGTTATCTTTCTGGTCAAGACTATCTAATAAGGTTTCCCTAACAGTATTTAAATCTTTTTCCTGAAAGGTGTCGGCAAGTAAAGACCGCTTTTCATCTTCTGAAATTGCTAAAGTAGCCAGTAAAAGCCTTTCTCTATTGCCTGTTTGGCCTTGATCTAACTCGCGTAAAGTATTTTTCAATCCTAATTCCGGATCTTCTCCAACCAACAAAGGACTGATGGAATTTGGCAAAGATGGATAGGCAAGAAGAGCTATCTCTCTTTGATTAAGTGCAAGCTTGGGGGTAACAGAAGGCCTGTCAAAGCTTTCTTGAAGACCGCGTTGCCAGATTAGGATGGTTAGAAGAAGAGAGAGAATGGCTAAGAAGACTTTCCATCTAGGCATGTTTTTTTTCTGCATGAAATACACTCAAAGAAACGAAATGAGCAAAAAGCAACCCTCATTCCCTAATCAAGATTAGGTTGACAGTGTATCCATCGGATGAATTCGTAAAAAACCTCTGCCAATGACTTTACGCCTTCTATTAATACGTCATGGTTTAAGCAGCTACAACCTTGAGCATCGCATACAAGGTCGGAATGATCTTTCAACACTTACTACTAAAGGAACCCTTCAAGCCTCAAAAGCTGGTGAATCTCTTAGATCGTTACATATCCATGCGGTCTACACTTCTCCATTACAAAGAGCAGCAGATACGGCAAAGGAATTGATAAAGAATCGTAATGGAGAACTAATTCCAATTTTAGACAATGATCTTCTAGAAGTTGACTTGGAACCATGGAGCGGTCTTACCATTGATGAAGTAAAAAACAAATTCTCTGACTTATATTCGACCTGGAAACACCATCCAAAAGAACTCATTCTTCATAGAAAAAATGGTAATAGCTATAAGCCAATCAAAGAATTAATGGATCAAGCAGAAAGATTCTTAAAGAAAATAATTTCTACTCATCACCCAGACAAGAATGAAACTGTATTAGTTGTAGGTCATAACGCAATACTTCGTTGCCTCATTTTGAAAATGTTTAAAGAACCAGCTGAAGGCTTTAGGAGGATCAAATTAGACAATTCATCTATATCAGTATTCAACATAAATACTGATATAGAAAACAAAGCTGAGTTTCAAGTTGAATCTCTTAACAGCACATCCCATTTAACACCTCAAATACCTCCGAAAGGTAGTTTCGCTCGCATTTTCCTTGTTCGCCACGGAGAAACCAATTGGAACAAAGAAGGTAGGTTTCAAGGGCAAATAGACATCCCTCTAAATGAGAATGGGCAAAAACAAGCTCTTGCAGCAAGTAACTTCTTAAAAAACGTGAAATTCAATCAGGCCTTTAGCAGCTCAATGTCTAGACCTATGGAAACGGCAAAAATTATTTTAAGAAATCATCCAACCATAGAAATTAAGCAACAAGATGAACTTGTAGAGATAGGTCATGGATTGTGGGAAGGGAAACTCGAAGCAGAAATCAGTTCTGAATGGGGCGACTTGCTAAAAAGGTGGAAAAAGTCACCAGAAACAGTTCAAATGCCTGAAGGAGAAACAATAGGAGACGTATCATCGCGCGCAATGAACTGCTTTAGACACATTGCTCAAAGGCTATCACCCAATGACACAGCCCTTATCGTTGCTCATGATGCAGTAAATAAAACCATCTTATGCAATCTTCTAGGACTTACTAATGCAGATATTTGGAAAGTCAAACAAGGCAATGGTGGCATTACCATTATAGACCTGACTGAAGAGCAGGAACCAGATATAATCACCTGTCTAAACATCACCTCTCATTTAGGAGATGTTGTAGATAGAACGGCGCAGGGGGCTCTCTAATTCTAATGAATAAATCATACCTACTTGACCCAATTCAAATTCTACGTGGACCAAATCAAACTGTAACTTCTGACGCCGTCTTGATTGTCAATAGGCATATTAAGGCCTTTGGACAAAGAGCTAGAGACTTGGCCTACGAGCTTAAAATCGACAAGACTTCAGCGGAAAAGCTTTTTTTCGCACCTTGTCTAGTAGATCCACATTCAGTGCTTGAAGATTACCTTAATGGTAAAGCTGAAACACTTTGGACTTTGATGAAAAAAGCCGCAAATGCGGGATATGGTCAAATCGCTTTACTTCCAAAAGCATCACCTTGGAGAGACAAACCTGAGTACTTATATTCAATAAAAAACCTTGGCCAAGATGTTCTAATACACCTTTGGGGAGGCTTCAGCCAAAAAGGAGCAGGAGAAAAACTTACTTCTCATAAAGATTTAATAGACCATGGAGCAGTTGGATTAGCAGACGATGATTGGATGATTCCTATTGAATTGCTAAAGAAAGGACTCATCTTAAATGAAACAAAAGAAAAGCCAATTCTTTTAGCCCCGCGAGACCTTGCAATTCAAGGACATGGCCTTGTCCGGGAAAGTGTTGAAGCCCTCCGAGCAGGGTGGCATCAAGACCCTGTCGCAAGTGAGACTATTCCTCTAGGAACACTTCTTGAATTACAAAAACAACATCCTTCCTCAAAAATTAGATTAATGAATTTATCAACTGCTGAAGGAGTAAATATGTTAAAGAAAAGCTCTCCCAAGCCAATGGCAAGTGTGTTCTGGTGGCATCTTGTTGCAGATCAATCAACTGTTACCTCTACCGATATAGGTATACGTGTATCGCCTTCTCTTGGCAGTTCAAATGATAGAGAAAGCTTAAAAAAAGCCCTTCAAGAAAGAATTCTTACAGGTGTTGCCGTACATAATATTTCGTTAGATGATGCTGAAACTAAAAAACCTTTCAGTGAAATCATTCCAGGCATAAGTGGTTATCACTTGGTGCTTCCTTCTTTATGGCAAGAACTAATAAAAAAATCAAAATGGTCAGTTGAGCAATTATGGGAAGCAATTAGTTTTGGTCCTTCTAAAATACTAAGTTTACCTCCTGAAGAATTAAAAGTTGGTAGCAACCGATGGTTATTATTTGACCCAGATCAAAAATGGATTCAAACCAGAAAATATCAAGAAAAAGGTTGGGAGACTAATTCAAACCAACCCTGGGAAGGAATTGAAATGATTGGGAAAATCATAGATTGCGGACTTAGTTAGAGGAAATATTACCTATCCGCGTAAATGGCCAAAACCTCCATACAGCTCTACCAAGGATTTCTTTTTCTGGTAAAAATCTATTGCCAGGCCAAAATCGCCCATCCCAACTATTAGCTCTGTTATCTCCTAGTACTAAAACATGCTTAGGGGGCACTACGGTATTTATGGATCTGCAACTATTAAAGGAGCCTTGTAATAAAGGGCAGAAATTGCTCACATATGATTCATTAATTGATTCTTTGTTAACAAAAAGTTTTCCCTCTGAATTAACAAAAACACTATCCCCACCAACAGCTACAACACGCTTAATATATGCGTTACATGCTGGATCAACTACACCTAAAAGAGAATTAATCAAAGGAAAGCTAACTACTACACATTTTAAAGTTGATGGGAGGGGATTTAAACGTTTAGCTATTAAGATCTTGTTAAATGAATAAGGTGAATTGAAGACAACCACCTCGCCTCTTTTGGGAGACCTTGTTCTATATGAAAGCTTCTCTATAACAAGTCGATCATTTATTTGAAGAGTAGGTAGCATAGAGCCTGATGGAATGTACCTGGCCTCAGCAATAAAAGATTTAATCCCAGCATAGAGTGCAAAGGTAACAAAAACGGGACCCCAATAATCCCAAAAAGCAGCTAATCTAGATGTTTTCATAGCATTTCAAATGAAAAAGCTTCTTTTCGGTAACTGTCATAAGATAATTTAGTCACAAATCTCCTCAATCAATTTAATTACCTACCATATTCAAATACTTTATATATAACTAAATCAAAGTAAAGATTAAATAATTATGGCTCTTCCTCGATGGCAAAAAAAGAGAGAAAAGCCTGAAAGCAAATTATGGGTTCGCTGGGAAAAACTAATTGCCTTTGTAGCAATGATCAATCTTGGCTGGATAATTTTTGACCTAAGCTATATCCCGCTTAGAAGTTTTTGGATAAATAGAAGTATTGATATACCCAATTCATCAACGTCAATATCACTTAGATGGATTCCAAATATAACTCCTTCATATGACAAAATAAGAGGAATTAAGTCAAGTAAATCTTCTAAAGAAGTTCAATCAATCTTTAATAAGCTTAATCAAGAAATTTCAAATAATGGGGTAAATAGTATTCAAGCTAATAGATTGCTAGCTGAATATAAAACTACACTTAACGCAACCTTTAACGAATTAACATTAATTTCCCAAAAAGATCTTGATAGAGTCGAAACAATAAAAATTATGCTTAGGCTTAGGTCTGGAGAGTCCGATTATAAATCGGCATATAATAAGTTGCTTAACAAAGCATATATTGCCGAATCTGGATGGGAAAACGAAAAGAAATTCTGGGAAAGGAAGTTAATACCAAAACTAAATTCAGATCACATTAAAATTATTAATAAAGATGGAAATAACATTAGCCACTCATGGAAAATAGATATACCTTTTCAAATTATCTTTTTATTAGATATATTATTAAAAGTCAGGATGGTTAGATATCGTTTAAATGGTATAAAGTTAAGACATGCATTTTTAAAAAGATTAATAGATATTCCTCTTTTACTACCATTTTCAAGGTTACTTAGAATTCTTCCTGTTTTAGAAAGAGTCTGCTCTTCTAAATTAATACCAACTGAACCTATTAGGGCAAAGGCTAGTCAATGGATTGTCTCTCTTCTTGCTATAGAAATTTTTGAAATACTAACTATACGAGCTATTGATTCAGTGCAGAACATTGTCAAGTCACCTATGTTGCCTGATCGAATAAGAAGTTTATGCAGTTATCAATCAATAAAAAATAATGAAAAAAATGAGATTTCAGAATTTCTAAGAATTTGGATACCTTTATTACTTAAAAAGGTAGGTCCAAATATGCGTCCTCAACTTATAGACTTATTTGAACATGCACTTCAAAAAAGCTTAAAAGCAAATCCAATGCCAGATGTATTAAAAAATAATTTAGTCCTAGAAAAAGCTGAAAGTGCATTAAGTTCGCAATTAGCTTCTGGAATGATTGATGCTATACTTGACTTATCGAAAAATGCCGGTTCACAACTCGCCAAGAAAGATATTTTATTAGAAGAATTAACAGTAAAAACAATAGATAGATTCTGGGAGGAGTTGGCTATAGCGCTAGAAAACGATTCTACATTAAAAAGTACCCAGATCCTTTTGCTTTCTATCTTAGAAGGGTTAAAGTTATCGAGCCTTAATGAGTTAAAAAGTCAATCTAGTGCTGCAGAAATTATTGAAGAGTTAGATATTCTTAATCTTGATTCAGAAAAAAGTCTTCCCAAATAGATTGATTAAAACCTATTAAAAATCTCCCATTAGGATGCATTACAAAAGGTCTTTTTATCAACCCACCTTCAGAATTAAGTAAATCAACAACATTTTCATCATTCATTATTTTTATTGCAGATGCTCCTATTGAGCGATAAATTTTACCACTTGTATTGAAAAGATATTTTCTATCTCCTAATTGATTTATTGCATCAGAAATCATTTCCTTTGATGGAGGAGAATCAATTATATCAAATAATTTATATTTTATATTTTGAAGATTCAACCAGGCAAGTGCTTTCCTGCAGGTACTGCAACGAGCATAACTAAAGATTTTAAGAGAAGCTGTCATCTTTAAATACTTATGAAGAGGTTACGTAGAAATAATATTTAATTTTAATCAAATACTTTTTCTTGAGTCCATCTTCCTTGCATCAATACAAGTTTGCAACAAATCATCAACGACATCATGATCACGCCAACCATCAATAACAACAACTCTACCTTCTAAGCTTTTATAAGTTCTAAAAAACTCTGCCACATCTTCAAGTTGGTTTGGAGCAATTTGTCGAATGCTAGTTATACCTTTCTGGCGCGGGTCTGCCACAGGAACACATAACAATTTTCCATCATAAGCGCCTGAATCATGCATATCCAAAACACCAATAGGTCTAGCCTTTATAAGACAACCTGCAAATGTTGGTTCCTCCATGATCACCATTGCATCTAAAGGGGCTCCATCTTCTGCGAGAGTATTAGGTATAAAACCATAGTCAAAGGGATATCTCACAGAAGAATGAAGAACTCTATCAAGAGCCATTGTCCCAGCCTCTGCAAAATACTCGTATTTGTTCCTACTACCTGCTGGTATCTCTACTACTAAATTGACTAAACCTAAAGATGGTGATGGGGAAAGAGGAGTTAGATCCATTTTAACTATGGCAGGAGGAACAATTAAAAATTGACCTATGTCTTATTCTTTAAGAACATCAAAATAGGAATGGCAAAGTGATACCACTGCTAAGACTCAATCCAATCACAAGTTTGATGTACCTACAAAACTATAAGACTATTAGCTGTAAAAACCTGCAATTTTATAAACTAGAAATCAATGACCTTTTCCAAAAATTTTTGACAAGCAGTTTAAGCCAATCAACTTTTAAGAGATAAATAACAATATTGAATAGTTAATAGGATTATTATTACTTAACAAGAATAATTTATATATATGAAAAAACATTCCGCTTCTATTTAACTTTCTAAAGGTGCGTATTAAGACTTATTATTCATTTCATCAAGGCGATTTCGTATACCTTTCAATTCTTCAAGAATGGAGACCAAGACATTTTGAGTCGCAGTAGAAGGTGAATTAAGAACCTCTACAGTTACTTCTTTAATCCTTAAAATATCTTTTGCAAATCTTGCCACTTCATTGGAATGAAACAAAAGAGGGTCTTTCTGATCGCTTCTAAATTCTGGATTTAGTTTCCTAGGGTTAAAAGGTGGGTTTAAATTTCTTGAATCAGTATTTGTATACCTATAAACAGAAGCCCTAGACCTGTTTAATGACTTTTGAACATCATCTATACCTACAAGAGTCTCTGAATCGAGCTTAAAGGAAGAATTCACATCTTCTTCCAAGCTTGATTTGGAGGATGACTCGTAAATAGAAGAATCTAACGCCGACGCATTAAACACCTTTTTACTGCCGGCAAAAACTTGTCAAAAATTAGCAGATCAAACTAAATAGTTCTATAGAGAATTACCTGAATTGGACACTTTTGCAATTGGCAAATTGATAGGGATATTATCCTGAATGATCAATACAAGGAGAAAGTTCTATGCGCGTCTCCCGCCTAATGCTGGTGACGCTTAGAGATGTCCCCGCTGAAGCAGAAATAGTTTCCCATCAATTACTTATCAGAGGAGGCTTTATTAAGCGCGTCACCTCAGGTATATACGCATACATGCCTTTGATGTGGAAAGTTATCAAAAAAATCACTTCTATTGTTCAAGAAGAGCTTGACTCAAAGGGATGTCTTGAAACGTTACTACCACAACTTCATCCAGCAGAGTTATGGAAGGAGAGCGGCCGATGGGATGGATATACAGCAGGAGAAGGTATCATGTTCCATCTAAGCGACCGACAAGGAAGAGAATTAGGATTAGGCCCTACCCATGAAGAAGTTATAACTAAGATAGCTAATGAATTCTTGCAATCTTATAAGCAGCTTCCAGTAAATTTATACCAAATTCAAACCAAATTTAGAGATGAAATTAGGCCCAGATTTGGGTTAATGCGCAGTCGAGAATTCATTATGAAAGATGCATATTCTTTTCATGCAGATGAGACAAATCTAAAGGAAACTTATCTTGAAATGAATGATGCATATGAAAAGATATTCAAAAGATGTGGCCTTGAAACAGTTGCTGTAGATGCTGACAGTGGTGCAATTGGCGGAGCTGAGTCTAGAGAGTTTATGGTCACCGCAGAAGCAGGAGAAGATTTAATCTTATTAAGTCCTGATAAAAAATATGCTGCAAATCAGGAAAAAGCTATCTCTAAATTTGCAGACCCAATTTTTCTTGACAAAAAAGAGCCTTGCATAATACAAACTAATGGCCAGAGGACTATAAAAGAGCTATGCGATAACCAAGGATTTCACCCCAGTCAGATATTAAAAGTAATTATTCTTTTAGCTGTATTAGAAAAGAATGATTTACAACCAATACTTGTAAGTATTCGAGGCGATCAAGAGTTAAATGAAGTTAAACTTATTAATGCTGTAAGCAAATATTTAAAGAAGTCTGTAATAAGCATAAAAACAATAACTAAAGAGCAATTAGATTCTCAAAAACTATTAGACATACCTTTGGGCTTTGTTGGCCCTGACCTCAAAGACTCTTACCTAAACAAAGCTGCTAATTGGAATAAAAAGTTCATCAGGTTTACAGATATTACTGCTTCTAATCTTGATTCTTTTATATGTGGAGCTAATACTATTGATCAACATCGCGCTTTTGTAAATTGGAGCAAAGTTGGTGGATTGCCAGAAATAGTTGATATTAGGAATGCAATGCCTGGAGACATTTCCATTCATGATCCCAAGCAAAAACTTATTGCAAAAAGAGGCATTGAAGTAGGCCATATTTTCCAATTAGGTCGTAAATACTCATCATGTTTACAAGCTAGTTTTACCAATGAAATGGGATTAGAAGAACCTTTCTGGATGGGCTGCTATGGAATAGGGATCTCTAGACTTGCGCAGGCTTCTGTTGAACAAAACTATGATCAATCAGGGATCATATGGCCATTAGGAATTGCACCTTTTGAAGTGATTGTAATTGTCGCAAATATGAAAGATGACTTGCAACGTGAACTCGGTGAAAAGCTATATTCCCAACTTAAGGATGAAGGTGTTGATGTCCTCATAGATGACAGGAAAGAAAGGGCAGGGGTAAAGTTCAAAGACGCAGATTTAATAGGTATCCCTTGGAAAATAATTTCAGGAAGAGATTCAGCTACAGGGATAGTCGAATTAGTCGAGCGATCAACAGGAATTTCCAAGTCCCTTAAAGCAGAAGAAGCCATAAAAGAGCTTCTAGAAGAAATATCTAATTATAAAAAATCAATTTTGCAAGAATCCTTATAGAGTTGGGAAAATTACTTATACAAAATGGCTTGGGACTTTCATCACCTCATTAAAAAAACAATAAAAGCTTCTCTGCCTCTATTCCTAGGGCTATTGCTTATATTTCATCCCTTCGGTCAATCTCTAGCTGCTGCAAAGCCATTTATGTCTGGTGATTTCGCCAAAGATACAGTTTCAGTTGCTCAAAGCCTTAAAGAAACAATTGCATTATCAGATGATGATGGTCAACTTTCTGAGTCTAAAGATGAAGCTCTAGCTCTAATCACAGCATACATTTCAAGATATAGGAATCGTCCTCAGGTAAACGGCACATCTTCTTTTACTACAATGCAAACAGCACTTAATGCAATGGCCGGACATTATAAAACTTTCTCTAATAGACCTTTACCTGAAAACCTAAAGGAACGTTTAAACAAAGAGCTTACAAGAGCAGAAAAAGTTGTTGCCAAAGAAATTTAATATAACTTTTGTTTGATTTGTTTGACTTAAACAAAGAAATCTGAGATTGTTTTAATTCTGCTTTTAAGCGGTTTCGTACCGCAGTTTCATTGGCAAACGTTGTCGTCATAGGAGCTCAATGGGGTGATGAGGGAAAAGGTAAAATCACCGATTTACTCAGTCGCTCAGCCGATGTTGTAGTCAGATATCAGGGTGGCGTAAATGCTGGCCACACGATTGTTGTTGATGAGAAAGTACTTAAGCTTCATCTAATCCCATCTGGAATACTTTATCCTGAAACCATTTGTCTGATTGGCTCTGGGACAGTGGTCGATCCAAAAGTAATGCTTAAGGAAATAAAAATGCTTAAGGATAATGACATTGATATTTCTGGTCTTCAACTAGCATCAACCGCTCATGTAACGATGCCATACCATTGCGTAATAGATGCTGCAATGGAAGAACGAAGAGGGTTAAAAAAAATAGGCACTACGGGCAGAGGTATTGGGCCGACTTATGCAGACAAATCGCAAAGAAATGGCATCAGGGTAATAGATTTATTAGATGAAAGAAAGCTTAGAGAAGCACTTGAAATCCCTCTGGCAGAAAAGAATGAATTGCTAGAGAAAATTTATGGTAAAGAAGCTATTGATAAGGAAAAAATCATTGAAGAATATCTTGAGTTCGGCAGACTTATCAAGCCCCATGTTGTTGACTGCACAAGAATCATTCATAAAGCATCAAGAAACAAAAAAAATATTCTTTTTGAAGGTGCTCAAGGTACTCTTTTAGATCTAGACCATGGCACCTATCCATTTGTCACCTCTTCCAATCCTGTTTCTGGTGGCGCCTGTATTGGAGCAGGAGTTGGGCCAACACTGATTGACAGAGTAATCGGCGTTGCAAAGGCATATACAACTCGTGTGGGAGAGGGGCCCTTCCCTACTGAACTTAAAGGCAAAATTAATGATCAACTATGTGATAGAGGTGGTGAATATGGTACAACTACTGGCAGGAGAAGGCGTTGCGGTTGGTTTGATGGTGTAATTGGTAAATATGCTGTAGAGGTAAATGGACTTGATTGTCTTGCAATTACGAAACTAGATGTTCTTGATGAATTAGAAGAAATTAAAGTCTGTACTTCATATGAACTGAATGGTGAGAAAATCGATTATTTCCCTAGCAGCGCAGAGGATTTCGGTAAATGCACTCCGATTTTCAAAACTTTGCCAGGATGGAAATCTTCTACTGCAAATTGCAGACATTTAGAAGATCTCCCCCCCCCAGCAATGGCTTACTTAAGGTTCCTCGCAGAACTAATGGAAGTACCAATTGCAATTGTTTCTTTAGGAGCAAGTAGAGATCAAACTATTGTTGTAGAAGACCCAATACATGGGCCAAAGAGAGCTCTACTTAGTTCGTAAAAGGAGTGCCATGAATCCAGAGAAATTAGATGTAGTTGCTATTGGTAATGCAATAGTTGACGTACTTATCAATACAGAAGAGTCTTTCCTTAGAGAACACTCTCTAGCTAAAGGAAATATGACATTAATAACTCAAGAAAAAGCAGAAGAGCTTTATTCAAAAAGCGACCCTTCTTTAGAAACTTCAGGAGGCTCTGCTGCTAACACTATTGCAGGCTTATCTGAGCTAGGTAGTAATGCAGAATTCATCGGCCGAGTAAAAAAGGATGCTCTAGGAAATACTTTTAAGGATGACATCTGTTCAACCGGAGCTGTATTTAATACGCCACCAATTAAATATGGTCCATCAACAGCAAGGTGCTTTATTTATGTAACCCCAGATGCAGAAAGGACAATGTGTACTTATCTTGGGGCTTCTGTTTTACTGGAAACAAAAGATATAGATTTTTCTATACTTGGGGAAACAAAGATATTATATTTAGAAGGATATCTTTGGGATCTAGAGAAAGCAAAAAGCGCCTTAAAAGCTTCTGCAGAAGAATGCAAAAAGCTTGGAGGCAAAATTGCATTGTCACTATCTGACTCTTTCTGCATTGAGCGTCATAGAGAAAGTTTCCAAGAGTTATTAGAAAAAAATATTGATATTCTTTTTGCAAACGAAAATGAAATTATTTCTTTGTACAATTCATCGAGTCTTGATGATGCTATAGAAAACATTAAGCCAAAATGTGAGATTGCAGTTATAACGATAGGAGGGAAAGGCTCTATTATCATTTCAGGTGATGAGAAGTATTTGATTAAGCCATACAATTTTGGAAAAGTTATAGATACAACAGGTGCTGGTGACTTATATGCAAGTGGTTTTCTTCATGGTTATGTAAATGGTCTTGATCTACAAACCTGTGGAAATATTGGATCAACTTGTGCTGGGTATATTGTTTCTCAACTTGGTTCAAGGTCAAAAGTATCGCTAAAGGACATAGTTATAGAAAGATTAGGTCTCCCTGCTTAATTAGTAGCACCAAAAACCCATCTAATATAATCTTTGCCAGCCATTGCTTTAAAGCAAATTAATTCGGGAACTTTATAGCTATGATTATTTTTTATAACATTAAAAAGTTCATCAACTAAATCTTCTTTTGTCTTAATCAGCAATTGAATTTCGAAATCTTCTTTCAGCTCATCTTCCCACCAATACATAGATTCGCATCTAGTAAAGTTGATGCAAGAAGCTAATTTCATAGAAAGAATTTTATTTGCAAGTTTCTTAGCATTAGAAAAATTACTTTCAGTTGTCATCATTAACAACAAACCATTCTCAAGAGAATTTGAATTCATTTTGACCTTTTGTTGAAAGATTCTATTATTTTTCTAGACTAACTAATCTAAATCTCAGCTAATAATTCAGCAAAAGTATTTACGACCTTAATATTCTTAGATAAAGCTGGGCGAGCAATTAACCATAACTTAAGTCCTTGTTGTAGAGAAATGTTTTGCCAAATCTTTTGAGTAGAGCCACCAGATTCTCTTGCAACAACTCCTGTAATTTTCCATCTTCGGCAAAGCGCAGATTCTATTTCACCAATCTCATCTGAGGCTAAAGGCTTGAACACTGCTAAATGGGATTGAGGTATCTCACACATCAAGGCTTTTCGCAACCCTTCAACAGTTGGCATAACTCTTGCAAAAACAGTTGCACCGGCCTTACGCCCACAACTCAATGCTTCTGGCAAATGCCTTGAACCAATAGCGAAAAGGATCCTCTCTTCGCTCAAATTCAATTTCAATAGTTCACAATAATTTTTAATCAATGATGCATTTTGACTTTTTTTACAGCAGCGATCAAAACGCAGCAAAGGCTGTTTGTGCTTGCGACTGACCACATTGAGATTTGAACTTATTACTTGAGCAAAGGGATGAGTAGCATCAATAATCCAATCAAAGCCTTTATGAGTAGCTCGCGCCTTTTCAATGACATTGGCAATGGCCTGAGTCCCTTCTAAAGGGCCAATCCACAAAGATTCCAAAGGCAAATCACCATATGCAAGAGCAGCCTGAGAAGAAACTACACTGACGCTTACCTTCCATCCATTTTGTAGCAAAATCCTTACAAGTGGGGGTCCATCTCCAGTTCCGGATAATATCCATATGTGACGGTGGTAATTTCTTCTCATATGCATCAAGATAGCCCTCACTGCCTGAAAGAAAATGAATCACTGTTTACTAGAAGTTACGGTCAAAGTAGCGCCAACAATTCGTTACACCCAAGACAACAAAACTGCAATTGCAGAAATGGATGTGGTTTTTGATGGACTTCGTGAAGATGACCCACAAGGTTCTATCAAAGTTGTTGGATGGGGAAACTTAGCTCAAGAACTACCAAATCGTGTTCAAGTTGGTCAAAAAGTGATCTTGGAGGGTCGCTTAAGAATGAATACAGTTCCACGACAAGATGGAACTAAAGAAAAGAAAGCAGAATTCACTCTTTCTAGACTCCATGCAGCGCCTTCCAGCCAAGCCGAATCAGCAACAACCTCCAACAATTTAGAATTTCAAAATACGTCAACACAAACTCCTTCAGCCCCGTCAACCATTAATAATTCTGAGGACCCTGTTACATGGAACAGCTCGCCTCTTATCCCTGATACTGATGACATCCCCTTTTAACCAAATATGTTCAACTTTTTAAACCTCAAGTTTCTCAGAAGCTAGTGCTAAAAACTGGCCAAGTTCTCTTTCCAATGCAGCTAAATCATGTCTCAGCTCAGGCCAGCAGCCTTGATCAATCCTTTCTAAAATCAGAGCCCGATCTTCATTCAAAAGAGCCACCAGCTCTTTAAGATCAATTGATTTTTTATCTATTGAAGCCATGAAATCCTTTCCCAAACTCAAAAGTAAGCCCTGGTAAGCAAAATTACAAACATGAAACAACAATTTTCACCCGCAAGTATCGTTTCTCTAGCAGGAGCAATTCTTGCCGTTACAGGTTTAATCTCTTTTTTCAACGACGCTACCAACTTAAGCGTTCCTACTTTTTTCTATGGAGTTCCTATTCTTCTTATAGGACTAGCAATGAAAAACTCCGAATTGAATCCAGCTGAAAGTACAATTTCATCATCAGAATTAGAAGAACTAAAATCGAAAGGCCCCAAAGAACTTTCAAACCTCATAGGAGACGTCACAAGATTTCGTTATGGGCAAAGAGCTCACCTTGAATCATCTCTTCAAGCATTGAAGCTCTGGGATGAAAACAAGCCTCCACAGCTTCGCGAAATTGAATTAATTCAAATAGAAAAGAATTTTGGTGTGCGAATGAAATTTGATTTTTGCGGAGTTCCCTTGCAAAAATGGCAAGAAAAAAAAGATCGTCTTGGACGATTCTTTGCCAAAGATTTAATTGCAGAAATTTCTTCAAACGATCAAGGAGAACTTTTCTTAGAGCTTCTTCCCAAGGCTAGTAACACAGAAAAATAAAAAATGAAATCTAATAACCTAGCAACAGAAGGGATTAATTCACTCCCACTAGACCATGGAGAAAATGATGCAATAAGGGTATCTGTTCTTAGCGAGGCCCTCCCATATATCCAAAAATTTGCTGGTCGCCGAATTGTTATTAAGTATGGTGGCTCTGCAATGTCAAAAGAAAGTCTGAAAGAAGCTGTTTTTCGTGATATTGCATTACTTTCAAGCGTTGGCGCACAGCCAGTGATTATTCATGGAGGAGGACCTGAAATCAATCACTGGTTAACAAAGCTTGAAATAAAAAGTGAATTCCGTGATGGCTTAAGAATCACTGATTCAAACACAATGGATATAGTGGAAATGGTCCTAATAGGAAGAGTTAACAAGCAAATCGTCAATGGGATTAATAAAGTGGGAGCCTCTGCTGTCGGCTTATGTGGAATTGATGGCAAGCTTATAGAAGCCCGTCCATGGGGTGATGGTAGCTATGGCCTTGTTGGAGAAGTTGCTCGTGTTAATGCTGATGTGATTGAACCTCTGATCGCAAATGGTTATATACCTGTTATCTCTAGCGTTGCTTCTTCAGTTGAGGGAATTAATTACAACATCAATGCAGATACAGTAGCTGGAGAGATTGCAGCAGCCATAGGAGCAGAAAAACTGATTTTATTAACCGATACTTCCGGCATCTTAAAAAATAAAAGCGATCCTTTATCGCTAATCCAGAATATACGCCTATCAGATATGCGTGAACTCATTGACAAAGAAGTGGTTAACGGTGGCATGACACCAAAGGCTGAATGCTGTATAAGAGCTTTGGCACAAGGTGTTAATGCAGCACATATCATTGATGGTCGCATCCCACATGCTCTTCTCCTAGAAGTATTTACTGACAAAGGGATAGGGACAATGATTGTTAGTCGGAGTTAAAGGATGAGTCGGAAAGCGACTCTAAAAACGGCTGAAGATGCTTTAGCCAGTGGTCAATATAGAGAATGCTTGTTAATTCTAGAGTCGTGTTTGAAAGATGATCCTTTGACCAGTAAGAAAGGTGGGCAGATTGGGATATTAATGACTACAGCATTTATTGGTCAAGGAGACAGTCAAAAAGCCATTTCTATCTGTGAAACTCTTTTAAAACATAAAGATGATTCAATTCGTCAACATGCTAAGTACCTTATCTCTATATTAAATTCACCGAAGCTAGAGAGGCCTTCAGAGTGGTCAATAAATATACCAGTCTTAGATTTAGATAATGAAATTACAAAATCTATAAAAAGTAATAATAAAAATATTGACCATCAAAAACATCCTGACATTCCAGCAACGGGTATAACTAAAAACCCAGGACTAGGGTTCACATTCTTCACGACAATTATTCTTTTCCTGTTAACTATTCTCCTGAGTGGATGTGTTCAATTTAAGACTAATATAAAGATAATAGGTCCAGACCGTATAAAACTATCATGGGAGATATCGAGTAATTCAAATCAGTTATTACCATGGCAAGAAAAGTTACAAGAAGGCTTTAGAGGTATATCACCTCAGGCAAATATATCATCTAATAAAAACGGGAAGCAATTATTTGAAGTACCTTCTCTAAGTTCTAATGATGCAGATATTCTCCTACAAAATATAATTTCAATTGCTGCCAATGCCGCTGGTTTTGAAGCACCATCTTCTAGCATTCATTTAACAGAAAGGAATTTATTAATTGGTATAGATCAACAACTTGACTTAAACATTGATCTTAGAGATTTTCCTGATATACCAAATTTAAATCTTGCAATATTCCTAGATCCTGCCTCTAGTAAAAATAATCCAAAAGGTAATCCTGTCAAGCCAATTTTATTAGACAATAATTTAAAATGGGAACTCCAAAATGGAGAAATAAATAAATTGTTCCTCCACAGATGGCAATGGAGTCGTCTAGGGCTAGGAACCCTTCTAATCATATTAATCATGGGGTTTAGCATGATTTTACAAACCCTAAAGCTCAAAATGGGTTTTGGGTTTCCTGAATTGCCTCCATAAAAAGTGAAGAGAAATATCTGATTTTCAAAGCTGAATAGGGTCGGGATCAATCGACAAGTTGACATCTTTTGGTATACACCTCCACAGTTGATTACCACTAGGTAATGGCAACGGACTTAAGGCTGGACCATGAAGCAAAAGTTGCCAACGACTTTTGCCAGCAACTTTCTCTATCAATGCAGGGGAAGGGCCTAAAAGGGACCATCCAGTCTTTTCACATAAAGGTCTTATAATTTCCGCTACTGCAGTAGCGGAAGTCGCTGTCAAGGCAGCGGATTCCCCAGACAAACGCAGCAGGCATGCTCTGCTATAAGGGACTAAGCCTGCATCTTTTCTCAAGTCAGATTCTTTTTTGAGGAAGCTTTCATAACTTCCATCAACAAGATGAAGAATCACTGGATGTTCTGGGGAATAAGTCTGTATAAGAACTTTTCCGGGTTTTTCTCCTCGTCCAGCACGACCTGCCAATTGCATAAAAAGCTGCAAAGATTGCTCTTCAGCAAACAAATCAGGTCGATGCAATAAGCCATCAGCAGCAAGAACTACTGCCAGAGTCACTTTTGGCAAGTCCATACCTTTAGCAAGCATTTGAGTTCCGATGAGAACATCTGCCTCGCCAGCTGCAAATTTTTCAAGAAGACGACGGTGACCGTCACGCCCGCGCGTCGTATCTCTATCAAATCGCAATAATCTAAGTCCTTTGAGCTCAGCCTCCAAATTCTCCATCACACGTTGAGTCCCAGCACCAAATGGTTTAAAAGCATCTGAACCACATTCTTTGCATCTCATTTGAACACTTGCTCGATAATCACACCAATGACAACGCAGCCATTTCTGTCCATCACGTCCTTGATGAACCGTTAAAGAAACATCACAATTTGGACATTGCACTACATCTCCACAACTACGACAACTTAAAAAACTGCTGTATCCTCTTCGAGGGACCAAAATAACTGCTTGTTCATTTTTTTCTGGCAACAAAGCAAGCCGATCAATCAATGGCCTACTTAAAAGTTGCCTATGTCCATCAGCCAACTCTTGACGCATATCGACAACGACTACTGCAGGCAAAGGTTTATGTGCTATACGGCTTGTTAATCTTGCCAAGTGAATAGGGCCTTCAGGCTTTAGATCCTTCCAAGTAGATAATGCTGGTGTTGCACTGCCTAACACAACTTTCGCCCCTGTTCTTCGTGCACGATCTAAAGCCAAATCTTTTGTGTGATAACAAGGCATAGGTGATTCTTGCTTATAGGAGCTATCATGTTCTTCATCGAGAACAATTAAGCCCAAAGGGAACAAAGGTAAAAAGATAGATGAGCGTGTCCCAACAACAACAACTGGCTTATCAGCCATCAAAGAATCTCGCCAAACACTAACTCTTTGCTTTTCAGAACAGCCACTATGATATTCCAAGACATTTGCGCCAAAGCGTCTTGAACAACGATCTACAAGTTGTGGTATCAAACCAATTTCAGGAGCAAGGATTAAACAATGCCTACCCTCAGACAACACATTTGCTGCCATCTGCAAATAGACCTCTGTTTTCCCTGACCCAGTTACTCCCCACAAAAGTAAAGCTGAACCTGGAGGTATTTCACCAAATAACTTTAATGCTTTTTCTTGTTCATCAGTAAGGCAACCTACTGATTCTTTTTCAACAAAAGACTTGGAGACTTTTATGGAATCTTTATTCTTGTCAAGAGTCGCAAGACGCTTCTGTCGTGTTATAAGACCATTTTGAAGACAACCTTTTATGAATCCTAATGAGAATCCATCCAATAGAAGAGTCTTCTGCCAAGCTCCTCCTCCATATTTCAGAAGAGCTGATTGCAAATCTTGTTGTCTAGTTGAGAGAACATTTACTGGAGAGTCTAAATTTTTTAAAGTAATCCACCATAAGTTTTTTTGAACAGCATTACTATTTTTCTTTTGGCCAAGCCAACCTGGAGGCAAAGCAGTTTTTAACATTTTAAAAGAACTAATATGACACTTGGCAGCTGTTGCATCTAGCCATTCTTTCCAAGTAGGTTCAACTGCTGCCTTTTGCAAAACAGCCTCAATATTCGTCAGAATAATCTTTTTATTATCACTATCAATACTGTTTTCTTGGAACGACCGTCTCTCATTAATTGTAACAACAAGTCCATGCATAGATCTCCCCTTCAATCGCACAAGAACGATATCGCCAGCTGCAACTCCTAAATGCTTCCCATCTTTATAAGTAAAACAACGTCCTTCCCTCCCTACATCAAGCCATACATCTATTTCGCGAGTGCTCATAAAAAAAACAGTTGCCTACTTCAGCAAATTTTCATAAACTTAAAGAGTTGCAGCATAACGCTGTTATCTGAACAATACAGAATTCTGTTCAGAGGGAAGGCAAGAAGCTCGGCCAGCGAGGTAGTCCCCGCAAAAGCCTAGCCTGCCTGAGAAAGCCCCTAACAGTTCTGTCGTAAGCACCAACCCTTTTTCAATCTCATAAAGGTTCAATTTTTTTATTCCCAATAAAACCATTTACCAATTAGAGGTTATTTGATTTTTCTTTGTGGAATGAACGAACGTCAACCTTTATTAGGCTGTGATTGAAACTAATTAATAAACATATTTTCAAAATATCTATTGTCCTTTTTGAGTTTTTTTTAAAATGACCTCTGCTACCTCCTCAAAATCTGTTACAAAGCAGAAATCCAATGTAACTAAATCTAAAAAAACTAAATCTTTACTGAAAGAAGGTAGTCAGAAAAATCAACACAGCAAGAACTTGTCTGAAAAGAAATCAACTTCCAAGAAAAAAGCTGTTACTTCAATCACTAAAAAAAATAATCCTACCGAGCCAATTCTTTCAGATGAAAACCTTGAAATTGCAGCTGATCAACTACTAAATGCAACTGAAATGAAAAATGAAGAGAGTGCGTCTTTAGATATACAAAACAATGATTCACTTATTGGTGATTTGACAGACGCAGAAGCAAGAGAAAAAGCTCTTGCAAGCATCAAACTTGGCCCAAAAGGAGTTTATACAGAAGACTCAATAAGGGTTTATTTACAAGAGATTGGTCGAATAAGGCTCCTTAGGCCTGATGAAGAGATAGAGCTTGCAAGAAAGATTGCAGACCTCCTTCATTTAGAAGAACTTGCTATTCAATTTGAAAGTGAGCATGGCAATTACCCAACTAAAAAAGAATGGGCTGCCTTAGTAAACATGCCAATGGCAAGATTCCGCCGCAGGTTAATGCTTGCCAGACGCGCAAAAGAAAAGATGGTCCAATCAAACCTTCGATTAGTAGTTTCAATTGCAAAGAAATATATGAACAGAGGACTTTCTTTCCAAGATCTAATTCAAGAAGGGAGTCTTGGATTAATTCGCGCTGCAGAGAAATTTGATCATGAGAAAGGTTATAAGTTTTCAACCTATGCAACTTGGTGGATCAGGCAGGCAATCACCAGAGCAATTGCAGACCAAAGTCGTACGATTAGGCTCCCTGTTCATCTCTATGAAACTATTTCAAGAATCAAAAAAACAACAAAAGTTCTAAGTCAAGAATTTGGCAGGAAACCAAGTGAAGAAGAAATTGCCGAAAGCATGGAGATGACCATTGAAAAATTACGTTTTATCGCCAAAAGTGCTCAATTGCCCATCTCATTAGAGACGCCTATAGGGAAAGAAGAAGATTCTCGTTTAGGTGATTTCATCGAATCAGATTCGGAAAATCCTGAATTAGACGTTGCCAAAACACTTCTAAGAGAAGACCTGGAAGGGGTACTTGCTACTCTTAGCCCTCGAGAAAGAGATGTGCTCAGATTGCGATATGGCCTTGATGATGGTCGAATGAAAACCCTCGAAGAAATAGGTCAAATCTTTGATGTCACTAGAGAACGAATTCGTCAAATTGAGGCAAAGGCACTGAGGAAACTGCGTCATCCCAACCGCAATGGTGTACTTAAGGAATACATTAAGTAAAGCTTCTGTTTTTTATAAACCCTATTCAAAATAAACATTAAAAGAAATCCACAAAAATCTTTTTAAAAGGATCAGATAAAGTAAACGTATGTCTAAGACCATTACATAAGGTCAGGCCACTTGAGTAAGGTAATCAAGTAACAAGAATTGCTAATGGCTCTAGACCAAGTGCGTATTGCTTCACGACGCAGCCAACTAGCCATGGTTCAGACAAACTGGGTAAAGGAAGAGCTTGAAAAAGCCTGCCCCAGCATTGACATTTCCATAGAAGCGATGGCAACTCAAGGAGACAAAATTCTTGATGTAGCACTTGCCAAAATTGGAGACAAAGGTCTTTTCACCAAAGAGCTTGAGGCTCAAATGCTGATTGGTCGTGCAGATATCGCAGTTCATTCTTTAAAAGATCTTCCAACCAACCTTCCTGAAGGGTTAATGCTTGGGTGCATAACTAAAAGGGAAGATCCTGCAGATGCTCTAGTTGTAAATAAAAAATATAAGAATTACCAACTCAACGATCTTCCTGAAGGATCCGTTGTTGGGACAAGTTCTTTAAGACGCTTAGCACAACTCCGACACCATTATCCAGGCCTTATTTTCAAAGATGTCCGTGGAAATGTAATTACACGCTTAGAGAAGCTAGATTCAGGCGAATACGATTGTTTAATTTTGGCAGCTGCAGGGTTAACAAGACTTGGTTTTGGTAACAGAATTCATCAACTAATTCCTAGTGAAATATCACTTCATGCCGTAGGGCAAGGAGCTTTAGGAATAGAGTGCGTAAAAGACAAAGAAGAAATACTCCAAATCATAAAAGTTCTAGAACATAAAGAATCTTCTTTAAGATGCCTTGCAGAGAGAGCATTTCTAAAGGAACTAGAAGGGGGGTGTCAAGTCCCTATTGGAGTCAACAGTAAAATTCAGGGACAAGAGCTCATCCTTACTGGCATGGTTGCAAGCCTTGATGGTAAACAGCTAATAAGAGATACAAAAACAGGTTCTAGTATGCACCCGGAAACAATAGGGATAGAGCTAGCAAATACTCTTAAATCGCAAGGAGCAATGGAAATACTAGAAGTGATTTTCAAAGAAGCACGAGCGTGAATTCAACCTAATAAAACCATTCTCAATCAACTAACTGTGGCTCAATTTCAGAAAGATAACGTCTCTCACAAGTTTTTATGATTTCCACGGCTTTTTCAATTCCAAAAAAACCATTGACGGTACAAGTTCCTGGCTTTTTTAAATCTTTATAATGCTCCCAATAATAAGTAGTCTCATTAATCCAGTGCTCCCCTAGCAATTCATAACTAGTTATATGATCTAATCGTTTATCATCTGCAATCACTGCAATAACCTTATCGTCAACTTCCCCTCCATCATCAAAGGTCATAATACCAATTATTCGTGCTTCAACAATTGATCCTGGTATCAAAGGTTCAGTAACTCCAACAATCTCAATATCTAAAGGATCTCCATCCTCATCCCAAGTACGAGGAATGCATCCATACGCAAATGGATAAGCCAATGAAGAATATCCAACTCGATCAAGCTTCAAGTGCCCAGTTTCAGTAATTAATTCGTATTTGTTGATTGTATTGGAGTTCAGCTCAACAATAGTGTTAACTCGCAAGCTTCCTTCATCAGCAAAAGCAGGTAGAACATGCAGCAAATTTGGCATGCTTCGACTAGGTGCTTTGTCAAGATTGGCCATAGATAACAATATTTATAACAAGCATCTTAAGAGCTACTAGTAAGCATCTCTAACTTATTCTCTAAATAATTCAAAAATGCATTACTAGCTAATCTTCTTCCGGTGACCTTCTCAACCAATTGTTCAGCATTCACCTGACGGCCATGATGATGAACTTCTTTTCTCAACCAATTGAGAAGCTTGTGTTCAGATCCCTCTAAGATGCATTCGCCCAGAGGATCGTCGCTTCGATAACCTTCTTCTTTAAGAGCAATCGACATAGCTTCTGAGAGCTGAGCGCTAATCAAATGACCAAGAAGATAAGACGGAAAATATCCAAAAGCGCCTTCGCTCCAATGAACATCTTGTAAACATCCTTCAGAATCATTTTTAGGGATAACCCCTAGTAATTCCTTATATCGCTTATTCCATTCATTAGGAAGATCCCAAACTTCTAATCCATCTTGAAGTAATGCAATTTCCAGATCAGTACGAATAAGGATATGGATCCCATAACTAACTTCATCGGCTTCAACACGATTTAAACCTGGGACTAATGGATTAATTGATCTCCATAGATCTAAGCCACTTTGCACAGGAGCTCCTTCATTAGAGAAATTGACCCAAAAACTATCTGAGAAAGCTCTACTTCGAGCAACTCTATTTTCCCAAAAAAGGGATTGGCTCTCATGAACCGCCATAGAGGTGGCTTGTCCTAATGGCCATGCAAACCACTGATGACTCTGAGAAGGGAGACCCTGTTCATAAAGTGAATGCCCCCACTCATGAGCAGTAGCCAGAAAACAAGAAAAAGGTTGCTCTGGTACAACACGAGTTGTTAATCTAAAATCTTGCGGACCAAGTGTGATTGAAAAAGGATGAGGAGATCTCCCCAGGCAAGTAATATGTTTATCCCGCCCCCATTTATTAAGCAAACGTTCGCACAATTTAAGCTGGGATCTCTCAGTTAAGTCCCAATTAATTGTATTTTTAGAAGAAGCAGTCTTTGCTTTATTTACTAATTCCGGCAAACGTGTCCTAAGTGGGTCAAACAATTCATTCAATCGTTTAATTGTTAAATCAGGCTCATAAGGTTGAGCAAGAGTTTCCCAACAACTTCGAGGTTCATCAAGCTGTTTAGCTTGTTCCTGCCTCAAGGTAATTAATTTTTTAAGCGCGGGCGCGAATCTTTTGTAATCATTTTTAGTTTTAGCTTCCTGCCAAAGAGCGTATCCATCTGTTTGGGCAGTGGCTATTTCAACAACTAATTTAGAATCAAGCTTTTTCTGACGACTAAGCTCTATCTCTAACAGTTCTATATTCCTTCCTTTCTGGAGAGCATCTTTTTGATCAATCACAGATTGTATTTGCAATTCCTCTTTAGCTTCTTTAATTAAATCGTCAAATTCATCACTACTTTGCCGAGCATGCAAAACCTTGGCTAACAAACCTAATTGCTCTCCCCTCCATGAGGCCGCTCCAGCTGGCATAGTTGTGTTTTGGTCCCAATAAAGGGTGCTGTGAATAGAACCAAGCAATTGAGTCTCTCGAAGATATCTCCCCAGCTTGTTTAACGCGTTATTAGTCAATGATTTCGATGATTATTGATTTTTAGTAAGGGTAATGTCATCTTAAAATAAAAGGTGTATCTATGAGAGTTTATTAGTGATTACCATTAACTAATTAATTTGGAATCATCACTTTTAACAAACTTGAAAGCAAAGACTATCCACTTCAAGATGATTGAATTCTACTTAATGCATTTTCAACCCAAAAGATAAAAGGTTTTACAAGCTTACGAAACTTGCGTTGAAGCAACTGTAAAGATTGTTTTGAATTTGTAGTTTAAGGAAATCACTGCATTTCATTAATTAAAACAATTGATAGCTATCGTTAAAGAACTAGAGTCATTGAGTACTATCTCTAGTTCCATAAGTTCTTAAATTGTATAAGTGGAACAATTTCTATCAGAGCTTTCGCTTAAAACCCATGGTGAAGGGTTTACAGACATTACTAATGATATTAATAGCTGGATTAAAAAAAAGAAAATTAGAAAAGGAATTTTGATTATTACTTCAAAGCACACTAGTTGCAGCTTGATAATTAATGAGAATGCTGATCCAAGAGTATTGGAAGATCTTTCAGCTTATATGAAAGCAATTGTTCCGGAAATAGGATTCAAATCTATTCTTGATAATGGGAAAATAGAAAAGTATCTTCATTCGGAAGAAGGAGTTGATGATATGCCAGCTCATATTCGAACAACTCTTACATCAAGCTCTCTAACTCTTAGCATTAACGAATCAAAGCTAGATCTTGGAGTATGGCAAGCAGTATACCTCTGGGAGCATAGATATTCAGACAATATTAGGAATATAAACCTGCATTCAATATGTGAGACACTTAAACCCAAGCCACCAGATTCTCATGTAACTTTAAACACAACTTCAATTAATACTCACTCTTCCAAAATTAATAAAATTGCATTAAATAATTATAGTTCAATCAATTAATTATTTGATCAAATTAACTATTTAATAAAACAGTAACGAAACCTACAACCAAATTACATGGAAAACAAACTTTTATCATCTCAGGAGATCCAAGAGTTAAGAAAATCATTACCTACTTGGGAAGAAGCTGAAGGTAAACTAGTCAAGAGATTCAAATTTACAAATTTCATTGAAGCATTTGGCTTCATGACTAAAATCGCAATTATTTCTGAGTCTCTATCTCATCATCCAGAATGGACTAATATTTATTCTGAAGTAATCATACGCTTAAGTACCCATGATATGGGAGGTATAACCATGCTTGATTATAAACTTGCAAAAGCAATTGATGCCATTAAATATGAGTAAGATTGATTCTACTAACCCAAAAACAAATCTAAGACAATGACTATTGATTCAGAAGTTACTCAAATTTCCAAAGAAGCATCAACTGTACCTGTTACAATTCTAACGGGTTTTCTAGGGTCCGGCAAAACAACTCTACTTAACCACATTTTACAAAATCAGGAAGGTCTAAAAACAGCCGTATTAGTAAATGAGTTTGGCGAAATAGGGATAGATAATGATCTTATTATACGCACTGGTGAAGAAATGATTGAATTAAGCAATGGCTGTATTTGTTGCTCTATAAATGGAGAATTAGTTAATGCAGTTGAAAAAATAATTACACAAGATAAATCAATAGATTACATTATTGTTGAGACAACTGGGCTTGCAGATCCTCTGCCAGTTGCTATGACATTTCTTGGGAATGAATTAAGAGAAGCCACTCGTCTTGATTCAATTATTACACTTATAGATGCAGAAAACTTCAATGATGGCCTATTAGGAAGTGAAATTGCAAGATCCCAACTAATCCATGGAGACATCTTACTTATAAATAAATGTGATCTTGTAAATGAAGAAAAATTATCTTACATAGAAAAAGAACTTTTTACTATAAAAAATGATCCTAGAATCTTAAAAACGAAACAAGCAGAAGCTCCTCTTGCTCTCTTGCTAAGTGTAGGCCTTTTTGAGTCAGACAAACTACATAATGAGCCAATGGAAGATCACAGTAAATGTGACCATGAACATGGACTATGTAAACATGATGATCTTCATCAAGAGCATAATCACACAACCTCAGAGCAAAGCAATATTGAAGGCTATACATCACTTTCATTTAAAGAAAAAGCGCCATTTTCTCTTAGAAAATTTCAAAATTTTCTAGACAATCAATTACCATCATCCGTTTTTCGAGCAAAAGGAATACTTTGGTTTACAGAGAGTGATAAGCGTTATATATTTCATCTTGCAGGTAAAAGGTTCTCAATTGATGATTCTGAATGGAATGGTGAAAAAACAAACAAATTAGTTCTCATTGGTAAAGATCTCGATCATGAAAAAATAAACCATCAACTAAATGCCTGCGTCTCCAAAGATTCAGGACAAGGTTTTGGAGAAAGTAATATTGTCTAAAACATTTCCCCAACAAAGAAGAATATTCCTAGAAATCTTTTCAATCCTTCTATGTGTTATTTTTTTGTTGCCTATTATCAATTTAATCAGGGAAGGATTGACCAGCTTAGGAGGAGGAGATATAGGACTTGGCCCAGATGGATTGAAGCAAATAGAAGGTACTTTCTTTTTGGTTCTTTTTAGTTCATTGTTTGGAGGAACATTGGGAACAGTTAATGGATGGCTTTTAGCAAATTGTCGATTCAAAGGACGCAAATACTTAAGGCTTGCTCAACTTTTACCATTAGCCACACCTGCATATCTTCTATCAGCAATATTAATAGATATTGGAAGCATTCATGGAATAAGGATTCATGGAATGTTTTGGGGGATTTTAATTATGTCTTTAACTACATATCCTTATGTTTTTCTTTTAAGCGCAGAAAGTTTTGCAAAATGTGGGCAACGTCAACTTGAAGCATGTCGCAGCCTAGGTATAGGTCCATGGAATAGCTTTCGTCGAATTGCTCTCCCCATGGCCACACCTGCGATAGGTGCAGGAATAGCACTTATGGGAATGGAAGTAATAAATGAGCTTGGAGCTGTTCAATTACTCAACATCCCAAGTCTCTCTGCAGGAATTGTTGAAAACTGGATCATTAAAGGAAATCCCTCAGGAGCCATAGCACTTGCTTTTATTGCATTACTTGTTGTTCTTGTCCTTGTAGCTTACGAAAAATGGCTAAGAAAAAGAAGTCGTAGGTGGACCGAAGGAATTACTGGAGCAGAATCTCCTGCATGGGTATTAAAAGGCTTTAGAGCCACTATTGCTCAGGCACTTTCTGTCATGCCTCCTTTATTTACTCTAGGGGTACCTTTTTATTGGGCAATTATCAATTCAGATCAACTCTTACAAGGGTTTGATATAGAACTTGTTCAATTAACATTTCGAAGTTTAATGCTCGGGCTGATAGCTTCTGGCTTAACAGTTTTAGGCGCAATCTTTCTCAGCATTTGTTCACGATGGAATAAGAGTAAGTGGATGAAAAGTATTTCTTTTCTTTCAGGTCTTGGATATGCAATACCAGGAGCAGTGATAGCTCTTGCACTTCTTTCATTCTCAGGCTCTGTATGGAACCTACCTGCTTTAATACTTCTTCTTTGGGGGTATTCAGATAGATTTCTTGCTGTAGCTAAAGGTGGTATAGATTCAGCTTTCGAAAGAATTAATCCTAATATTGATGAAGCAGCAATGAGCCTTGGTGCAAATTGGACAGGGGTTTTAAAAACCATACATTTACCTCTACTTAAAGGTCCTTTAGTAGTAGGTTCTCTCTTAGTTTTTGTCGATACAATTAAAGAACTACCTCTAACGTTTATCCTAAGACCGTTTGACTTTGATACTCTTTCCGTCAGAATATTTCAATATGCAGGGGATGAAAGAATGGGAGAATCAATTATCCCGGGACTAATTGTACTTTTATTAGGTTTGCTTGCATCTATTGCATTGATGCCTAGCCTAGATTATAAAAACAAATCTATCTAAACTAGCTTATTCTAAATAAACGAGAAATCACAAGATATATTTAATAGAAATCAATACTTTTCATACAATAAGTCTTAGTTTTTTTAGCTTCTTAAATGAAAAAATTAAAGCTATTAATATATCTGCCAAACTAACCAAAAGCCTATAAGACAATAATACGAGTATAAGGGATTCTTGTGGTATTGGTTCTCTTGCAAACAACAAAATAAAGGATTCAAATATGCCTGCTCCGCCAGGAGCAGATGGAACTATTAGGCCAACAGACCATGCAAAAGAAAATAAAGATATCCAATTCACAATAGGAAGATAGGTTTCAATTGAGAATGCTTTAAGACAAAGCCAAAAAGAAGCAAATCGTAGAAAAACAAACAATATTTCTATTAGAAATGCCAAAATGGGATAAGGGGAAATAGGTTCGGAAGATTGAATTTCATTTCTATTAAAAGAGAATTTCGCTCCAAGCTTTTTAAAATCAAGGAGCTTAGATGCACCCAATTGCATAAGCAAAGACCCTCTCCATCTTCTAGCCAATAAAAATGAAGGAATGAAGAATGCCACATACATAATATTTTTCAGACCAGCAATAGGGACTAAAAATAATGATGCAGATAACATTAAAAAAGGTTCAAGCAATACAGAAGAAAAAGCTTGCGTTGGCGAAATATAAGTAGTTAAGACACGAAATCTCTCTAAAAAATGCCATATTCCACCAGGCAAATACTTAAGCAAATTTGTTTTCAAAAATAATTTTTCGATTTTCATATTCTTCTGATTGAAGCCTAACCAGGTGAGAAGGGAGCTCCAAGCCAAGCTATTAACAATCAAGCTCAGTACACTAAAAGAAAATCCTATTATTAAAAGCACAATTGATTCTTTAGGTAATGACTCTTGGGTTATTTTTTCAAAGTTCTTAAAAATTGTAATCGCCACAAAACCAAAGCTTAAAGAGGTTAAAAGCAACTTGATCCAACCTTTAAAGGTTGTACTTCTAAAAATCGAAAATATCGTTAGCAAAAGTTTCTTAAAAAGAATACTCCTCACCTCCAGTCTTCTAGTGGTGAGAAAGTATCTAAAGATAATAAAACTTCCTTTCTAATCTCATCGATATGCAGTTTTTTTTCAGTACTTATTCGTATCAACTCATCATGCTCAACCTTTATAGTTACTTTCCCATGAGGGCGACGAACTTGCTTAACTAATACCTTCCCAAAAACAGTTTCACAAGTGCCCGCTCGCCTTTTTGCAACCCATCGTCCTTCAGTTTTTTCTCTCAATCCTATTGTTGTACCAAAAGAAAACCAAATCAATCGGACTTTTGCTGCAAGTTCCGGTTTAACAATTGCAGTGAGACATACTCCTGTCCTCCCTTTCTTCATTTGTATTGATTGAGAGCTCACATCAATCGCACCAGCTCTCTTTAAATCATCAATAAGAAGCGACACGTCTTCTGGAGAAGAGTCGTCTATCCATGTCTCTTGAATTATTACTTCTTCCCAGCAAAGCTCTTCTTCAATAAGTCTAGAAGAAGTAAAACTATCACTTTCTAATAAACAAATTCTTAGTAGATTTGGCCTCTGCAGCTTCCTATGACCTAATCCAATTCCAATGGAATTAATATTCAAAACTTTAGGTCTTAAAAATGAATCTGCTAAAACAATCAACAAAGCAAGTCCTGTAGGAGTAGTTACTTCACCGCAAGAGGCTTCATCAGAGACAAGTTTAATCTTATGAGCCTTGGCAAGTTGTAAAACTGCCGGAACTGGTACTGGTAAGTAACCATGAGCAGCCTGAACTAAACCTGAACCAGCTGGTGGAAAAGAACAAAAAATATTCCTGGGTTCTAAATAGTCTACTGCTGCACATACTCCTATTATGTCTACCAATGAATCGATAGAACCGAGTTCATGAAAATGAACTTGGTCAGCATCAATCCCATGAACAGAAGCTTCTGCTTCTGCTAAAAGTTTAAAAACTTTTAAAACTTTTTCTTTAAGTAGTTTTTTTAAGGAAGAGCTTTCAATCAATGTACGAATGTCCACCCAATGACGATTGGGGTGGTTTAACTCTTTATCTTCTACAAAAACCTTCAAGCCTCTTAAATCAAAACTTTTTGCTTCTTCAGCTCGCAGAGAATAGGAATGATCAAGTCCCAACAATTTTAAAGGGGCATTTATGGCATCAAAAGGCACGCCCAAGTCAAGGAAGGCAGCCAATAGCATATCTCCTGAAATTCCAGTCGAGGAATCAATAAAAAGAGATTTCATCTAATTGGAAAGAAGGAAAAAGAGGCTGGCAATTAAAATTTTATTGGGACTTTTATAATTATGAGTTAAAAAGTGTTTTTACAGTTTGTGAGTATTCATATTTCTAAAGCTCAAAACATATTAATTACTTTTTAGCTTTTACAGGGCCAATTACTTCATTATCTTCTAAATATAGCTTTTGTCCCATTCTCCTTACATCTAAGCTTACAAAATGTCTTAGGAAGTCAAGTGATAATTCACCTTTCAAATGGAGTTTAAATGGAAAAGTTTTTTTACCATTTTTCTTTGGCTTCTGTCGAATCCTTAAAACTAAATCTTTAGTTTCTGGCTTCGTATATATCAATTCACCACGAATAGAAAAATAATCATCGCCTTCTTTAACTTGATCTGAAACACTCTCAATTAATTTGTCTTCATTCTCATCAGCTTTCTTATTAGTTTTTTTCGTATTGCTTACATTGGTAAGCGTACTTGGTTCCCAAATGCCACTAATTTGCAAATGTAAATGTTCCTCATCTCTGCATCTAGGGTAAACAACCCACAAATGTGGGGCATCTGCTTTTAAGCGCCTTTTTATGAGACTAATCGCCCTCCCAAGTACAACAGCCTCTATTTCTTCGCCATTCTCATCCACTATCAATCCACGAGAAAAACACTCAGGTGCCTCAGGTAAATACCTACCTCTAACAACTCCTATTGCTCTGTATTGCAATAGTTCGGTAACTGGAGGGATTGGATGGTCTCGCATTTAGAAAAGACACTCCTAATAAGAATAAAATCTAGCCCTTTTTTTGGTAATACTCATTAAAAATCAATATCAAGAGAAGAATCTTCTTTGTTTTCATCTTCAAAAGCCTTTAAGGCATCATCAATTGCATCTGAGGGAGAAGTTCCATCTTTCATCGATTCCATGCTCCTTAAAACATTCATTAACTCCATGGGATTAGAAGGGAAATATAAATCATTGGACTCTTCAAAAGAAGAATGGATATCTTTTTCTTGTTGTAGGTCATTTGTACCTGCAATAAGGAAACTATCTCTTTTAAGCAAAGAATATTCAATGAAAAAGAAAATTGGACTAAAAAGTATTATGCAAAATATATATTTTACGGAGGTAAAACATCGATTCATCGTCTATGCTAAAGATTAAATCAACCCTATTCTAGACCAACAACAACCTAAAAGATAGAACTGTGTTATTTGCAACTTGGAATGTAAACTCAATTCGCACTAGGCTTAGCCAAGTAGAAGAATTTCTAGACGAAACACAGCCAGACTTGTTATGCCTTCAAGAGACAAAAGTGGAAGACAAGTTATTTCCACGGGAAAGCATAGAAAAAAGAGGCTATCAAGTTAGTTTTTATGGACAAAAAGCCTATAATGGGGTTGCCTTAATTAGCAATCAAAAGTTAGATGATATTAGGCTAGGGATAAGCGGCGAGCTTGTTAATAATCAAGTATCTACTTTTTTAGATGAACAAAAAAGAATTATAAGTGCTTTGATTAATGGAATAAGAGTTGTAAATGTATATGTTCCCAACGGGTCTTCCTTGGATTCTGAAAAATATATATACAAGCTTAAGTGGTTAGATCATTTAAAGAAATACTTTGAATCTCAAGAAGAAAGATCTGAGCCTTTATGTCTCATGGGAGATTTTAATATTGTTCTTGAAGAAAAGGATATTCATAATCCAAAACGATTTAACAATGGCATTATGGCTAGTCTTTCCGAGCGAGAGGCTCTCCAAAATGTATTAGGTACTCGACTAGAAGACGTGTTCAGACTTTTCGAGGCAGATACTGGCCATTGGAGCTGGTGGGACTATCGAAGTGGAGCTTGGCAAAAAGACCAAGGTTGGAGGATAGACCACATTTATCTAAGTGAAGAGTTGATTAATAATGCAAGAAGCTGCGTAATACATAAAAAAGCACGTGGAAACATTCAACCAAGTGACCATGCGCCTGTCTTGGTAGATATCAATTGGCCGCCGCAAGAGGATAACGAAAATTCTCTGTTCTATTAAAATTTGAACATTTCTCTAAGAGAAAAAAAATCACCTCTCCAATCAGTTTTTCAAAGCAATTATTAAGATCTATTATCAAATCATCACAGTATTTCACACTGGTTTTTAGGGTGTTAATCCTAGCAAATTTTGATGAGCCTCAACTCACAAAAGCCTTTATTTACAAGTCCTTTGGGCTTTAAGGCTCAGAAAATAATTCCCCAGGAAGCCTCCCTAGATCCACAATTGAAGTAAAGAAAAAAACAGAAGTTTTAGACTTAATCGACTCTTTTAGGCCATTATGGCCAACTGTGTCATCAGCTGATTTAAATAGGTGCCGTGACAAACGCCTTCAACACAAGTAATTCCCAAGCCGTATTTCATGCGGCTCAAGAGTTGATGCCTGGCGGCGTGAGCTCTCCCGTTCGTGCTTTTAAGTCTGTCAATGGTGATCCAATCGTCTTTGATCGGGTTAAGGGAGCATATGCGTGGGATTTAGATGGGAATCGCTTTATCGACTATGTAGGAAGTTGGGGGCCTGCAATATGTGGGCATTCTCACCCTGAGGTTATTGCGTCACTGCAAGAAGCGTTAGAAAAAGGAACAAGTTTTGGAGCGCCTTGTGAGCTTGAAAACAAGCTTGCGGAAATGGTTATTGAAGCTGTTCCTAGTGTTGAGATGGTTCGTTTCGTTAATAGCGGCACAGAAGCCTGTATGGCGGTACTTCGCCTTATGAGAGCTTTTACAGGAAGAGATAAGCTAATTAAATTTGAAGGGTGCTATCACGGGCATGCTGATATGTTCCTGGTCAAAGCAGGCTCAGGGGTAGCAACGCTTGGGCTGCCAGATTCTCCTGGCGTTCCAAGAAGTACAACTTCCAATACTCTAACTGCGCCCTATAACGATCTAGAAGCTGTTAAAAACCTCTTCGCAGAAAACCCTGATGCAATTGCTGGAGTGATTCTGGAGCCAATCGTTGGGAATGCAGGTTTCATCCAACCCGAACCAGGTTTCTTAGAAGGACTCAGAGAACTAACAAAAGAAAATGGCTCACTGCTTGTATTTGATGAAGTAATGACTGGATTCAGAATCAGCTATGGAGGAGCTCAAGGCCGCTTTGGAGTAACCCCTGATCTTACGACTATGGGGAAAGTCATTGGAGGAGGCCTTCCAGTGGGTGCTTATGGAGGAAGAAAAGACATCATGTCTATGGTCGCTCCAGCTGGGCCTATGTATCAAGCAGGGACATTGAGTGGAAATCCACTTGCTATGACAGCAGGAATTAAAACATTGGAAATTCTTCAACAAGAAGGTACCTATGAACGCTTAGCAAGTATTACGAACAGGCTCATAAATGGAATATGTGAATCTGCTAAACAAGCTGGCATACCAATCACTGGAAGCAGTATTAGTGGGATGTTTGGCTTCTATTTATGTGAAGGCCCTGTGAGGAATTTTGAAGAAGCTAAACAAACAAACTCTGATTATTTTGGAAAGCTTCATAGAGCAATGCTTGCAAAAGGAGTTTATCTTGCTCCAAGTGCATTTGAAGCGGGCTTTACATCATTAGCACACTCAGAAGAAGATATTGACTCAACTTTAAAGGCATTTAACGAGTGTTTTAACGAACTAAGTCAATAGATCAAATACAATACTTAGTTTATAAACAGTAAGAGACTGTTATCGATTAAAAATAATATAAATCTAAAAATTAAATCTTTTCTTATATTTTAAAATCATCAATCTAATTTCTTCTACCGCCCACTATTACAGGAGTATTCGAACCATTTGTTCCTGGCAATGCAGGAACAACCTGGGTTTTGCCATCCCACTTATCTAAGAATAATTTAAACAAAACCTGATCATCAAGACTTCTATTAAGTGTGTCATAACGTATTGCCTCCTGCTCAGCAATTTTAACTTCAGTTTGTGCTCTTAAAAGTTGCTGCTCAGCAATCTGTTTTTGCTCAATCGCTGCTCTATATTCCTCTGCTATTTCTAATCCTGTAAGATCAAGCCCTTGTATGTCTACATAATCAAACTGGCTTATTTCTTCTGCAACAGTTTTCTCAACTATTGAAGAAATATCACTCCATGAACTTGCAATAGTTACCAATTCATATTTAGAGAAAACAGATTTAAGTGCCTTTAGTAAAGAAGGTTTAATTATCCGATTATAGATTTCTCTATCGTTGTAAGAGATAGTTCTAAAAACCCGCCCAGCCTCACTTGGCTTAAGAGCATATTTGACTGTTGCGGTAGCTGATATTACCTGCAAATCTTTAGTTAAAGACTCAAATTCCTCTGGCCTAACTTGAGTTTGTACGTTGAACGGAAAAGTAGATTGTACAAAAGGAACTTTAAAGTTCAAGCCTGGTCGCCTAGCACCTCCACTTACTTTTCCCAAGGTAGTCACAACGGCCACTTGACCAGCAGGAACAATAAACAAAGCTTGTGTAAGTAATAATATCCCTGTAAATGACACTATTAGAGCTAAAGTTGCAGCACCACCACCTGATCCTCCAGGGGTTACATTGCGAATTGGATTAGTCATAGAATTCTCTTAACTCATAAAGCATATCTTTATATAGTTGGTTTTGTGATTAATTCAATTATTTTAATTATGTAATCAAAATAAAATTATTGCTTCATTCTCTCTTTAGTTGTTTTAAGAACTTCAAGATAAAGAGTCTCATCTATCTCCCTGATGTCATATTCAAAAGGCTTTAGGCCATGATGGTGTTCATGCACGACCATCCAACAAACCTTTTCTACGTCTTCATTAGATTTATCTAAAATCTCAAACGACTTTGAGGCCAACATATTAATTAAGACAGAATCGCTAGAATCCATTTTTATTTAAATTTATCAATTAAACATAAGAAGTAATAAGAGATTAGATACAGATATTCACCTGTAATTCTCAAACTGCAATGGGATTTCAAGGCCATCCTCTTGTTTCCTGAGTATTTCTATTGCAAGCTGCAAGTCATCTTTACTCTTTCCTGTAACTCTTAAACTATTTCCTTGAATTGCGACATTTACTTTCTTTAGTTGATCCCTAATTGATTTACTTAGCTTCTTTGCAACATCTTGAGCAAGACCTTTCTTTAAAAGAACAACTTGCTTCAATCTGTTACCAGATGAGGCTTCAGGATCTTGAAAGTCAAAAATCTTTAGAGAAAGATTCCTCTTAGTAGCCTTTTGCAAAACAATGTCTACAACAGCTTTCAAAGTCATATCACTGGCAGTGTGAATAATAATCTCTTCGTCTACAAGATTAAGCTCTGTATTTGAATCTTTAAGGTCATAGCGTTGAGAAACTTCTCTTTGTACTTGATCAATCGTATTAACAAGCTCCTGACGGTCAAAATCAGAAACTACGTCAAATGAATAAGAAGCTGGCATAAAAATTACCAAAGAAGCACATAATAATTCTAGAAAACATTTCGACAATATTTAATTGATCAGCCTAGTAAAAGACGCCACTTGTATTTATAAAAAATCATCTTAAGCAAAAGATCAACTAATCAAAAAACAATAAGCTTACAACCTTGCCCATATCTTCTGCACTATGGCAACTGCTTAACAAAGTCTCACTATCGTGAAATGCAAAGCAAATAAGTTGATCACAACGACTGATTATTTCTTGATTACATAAACTACTAGCCATGGGCAAAGAAAGATCATCATTATCTGGCTTTTCTATCAAATGCAATACCTGATCAAGCAAATTGCAAATCTCTAATGGTTGACGATTTAAGCTCTGGGGAAGTAACACTGTTAACAGGGAAGGTTCTACTTCTAAAACTCCTCTAATAACAGCAGCATTAACCCCCTGTGACCCTGAAGTAATGATTGAATGCCCTTCTTGGGCTAATGAACGCGCAATCAATTCAATGAGGTGTATTGTCACTACAGGAACATGCCTACTACCTAAAAAAGCTATTCTCCTCTTACCCTTATCTTGTAACAAGGCCAATTCTTGGGCCAAAGTATCAATACGACCGACTTGGGGTAGATCTAGCGACTGACTACGGCTCAAAGATACTCTCTTGTTATTAATTTGAAACTAGCAATGATCATGGGAATTGGGCTACATGCCTAGAAACCTAAATAATCTTTGCAGATCACAATGTTCCTCAACCAACCGGAATGCATAAGTTGCCTTTACAGCTTCATGTAATCGAACATGTCCAAAAGCTTGTTCTATAACTTCGACTGTGGAGAGAGTATCCTTATCAACTTTTAACAACGGTACTTCCAATTCCTCAGCTCTATTGATTAGTTGCGGCAATGGTTCTCCAGCACCTGTAAGAATCAAGCATTGAGTAGAAGCTTCTAGGGCAGCTAACTGAATATCCGTCCTATCAGCACCAGTAACTACTGCCATATTCCTTCGCTTACGAAAAAATTCCATCGCTGAATTGACATTCATTGCTCCAATACTTAATGTCTCAACCATTAATTCAAGCTTGTCTGAGCAACATATAACCCGAGCTTTAAGTCGTCTAACTAATTCTTCAACAGTGACACTTCTAAGAAGAGGTGAACGTGGCATTACACCAAAAACATCAATTTCAAGCTTTTTCAAAGCAGGAACCACATTATCTTTAAGTTCCTTTAGCTCATCAGGTGTAACAGCATTCAAAACGACTCCTAAAAGACTATCCCCAAGCTGCTCCTTTGCTGCTAACAACTCATCGATGCTTCGACTATCCTTCCATAAATGAACCAACAAAACTTTCGAGCCAAAATTCTTAGCCAATTTTTCCAGGCTTAAACCATAAAGCAATCCTTCGTGAATACTCCCTGCAGCCTCAAGAAGATTTAAGCCCTCAAAAGAATCATCTAATTTTTCTTTTAATCCTTCGAAACCTTCTCCTGGTTCAAGAACCGATTCAAGTAAACGCTTCTCTGCAGTATCTGATGCCAAGAGATCTACTGAAGGGATTAACAACTCTTCCGATAAACCGATAATTGAGCCAATGAATTTAACATCATCGTCAATTAAATGAGACTGTGATGCCCTTTCACCATCAACTAACTCAATACTAGTAGCAAGAGGCTTACCAATACGTACTGATACATTTATGGCCCTAAGGTATCGAGCAATTCCTAATACTAAAGCTGACTTCCCACTAAAAGGCTCACAAGACCCGATCATTAAGGTCTTACCCATGACCGGACTCCATTAATCAGATCTGGCTAATCTTAATCATCTATTAGCCTTATGAATAGTATTTGCCAAAATAATTTGGGATCAAAAGAATTATCTCTTACAAAGTCCATTGCTCTTCTCAATCTCATCCTTAAATTCCATAATTAAAAATTTTTCTAACAAATGTCTTTTCTTCTAAAGGAAATGATTAATAGAGAGGCTTCTAAGCAACCTTGGGCACAGCGCAGAATTGCAATCACTGGTGCTTCAGGCACTCTTGGAATGGCGCTATCCAAAGCAATTCGTGCAAAGGGAGGTTTTGTGATTGGCCTAACACATAAATCAAACTATAACGAAAATAATACTTCGGATGAAGGTCCCCAGCAGTGGGTGCATTGGGAATGCGGGAAAGAGAAAGAACTTGAAGAACTATTTAAAACTATCGATGTCTTAGTTCTTAATCATGGAATCAATCCAGGCGGGAACCTAGATAGTGAAGGGCTAAACCTTGCACTTGAAATAAATGCTTTAAGTAATTGGCGTTTAATTGAAAATTTTGAAAAGATTATTTTTAATGAAAAAGAAAATACAACTCAGAAAGAAATTTGGGTTAATACCTCAGAAGCTGAAATACAACCTGCATTCAGCCCATCTTATGAAATAAGTAAAAGACTAATTGGACAATTAGTTAGCTTTAAATATAATTCATTGACTCAAATAGAAAAATCTAAGTTAAAAATCAGGAAAATTATATTAGGTCCATTCCGTTCAAAATTAAATCCTATTGGCATAATGAATGTGCAATGGGTGGCAAGTCAAGTAATATGCCAAGCATCTTTAGGGTTTAAATTGATAATTGTAACGCCAAATCCTATAACTTATTTTGTAATGCCTATCACAGAGATTTTTAGAGGTTTATATTTTAGAATTTTTGAAAATAAATGAATATGGAGATTAAAAGTTAATCTCAAGAGCGGTCTGTCAATATTTCAAAACCTTTTTTAGTTACCAAAATTGTATGTTCCCATTGAGCAGATAAGCTTCCATCTTTGGTAACAACTGTCCATTGATCCTGAAGTGTTCTGCATCCTTTACTCCCTGCATTAAGTATTGGCTCAACAGCCAAAGTCATTCCTTCACGCAGTCTAATATTTGGAAGATCGTTTGTACGAAAATTAAAAACAGAAGGCTCTTCATGAAGGTTCCGACCTACCCCGTGGCCTGTATAATCTTCAACAACACTGAAATTATTTTTTGTTACGTGATCTTCTATTGCTCCAGCTATATCTAAAAGGGTATTATTAGCCCTTATTTGTGATAATCCAGCCATTAATGCTTCATTTGCGACTCTACTTAATTTACTCGCTTCTTCAGAAACATCTCCAACACAAATTGTTATGCAGCTATCTCCGTGATAACCATCAAAAAATGCACCCGTATCAACTTTCAATAAATCTCCAGCCTTAATTACTCTTTTTAAATCTGGTATTCCATGAACAACTTCATTATTAATACTTGCACAAATACTTGCAGGGAAGCCATGATAACCCTTAAAACTTGGCACAGCTCCCATCTCTCTAATCCTCCTTTCGGCATATTCATCTAACCCACCTGTAGTCATTCCAGGCTCAACAATTTTATTTATTTCACTAAGAACAGTTGCAACTATATGACTCGACTTACGCATGATCTGAACCTCTCTAGCTGACTTTATTTCCACTCCTCTTCTCTTCTGAATGCGGGGCCCTTGATTGTTCTTAGACCCTGAAGATGAAGCAAGTAAATCAGCAAATAGTTTGTTCATCTTCGAAAATAAAATAATTTAATTTCCCATGCTCACTAATAGAGCTTGCTTGAAACTGTTGCTCCAAGCTATCAATATTCATATATACATCAAATTCCCAAAACAAGCTTGGTCATAACTTCTATATATCTTCATCTTTCAATTGCACCCTAAGCGACAATACCCTTGTTAATGACTGTTAAACATTGCTTTGTTATCTCCTGACCAAAAATCCCGAAGGAGGGACCTTTAAAAGGCCAGATGAACTGGTTAAGACCATATATAAGCTGAAGGCTTTGCTACAAGAGGGATCATGAAATACATTTGGGCTTTTCTCGATGCTCTTCAGAGGAGGAAGTGTTCTTTCTAAAAAAAGTTTTACCAAGAAAAAAAACAAAATATTATCAAAAAGTGATTTATGAACAGTTACAATAATTATTCGGAAAATAAAATTGTATTTGGGATGACGGAAGATTTAAAAAATACCTCTCCAAGCAAAGAGGAAAGCAATGAAATTGAAGAGTCCTCCAAAGCAACTCCAAAGGCAACCCGTGAGACTAAACCTAAGGACTCTCCTTCAAAAACAAAGCTAAGCGCTCAGGCTCTTATTGCTCAGTTTGAGAAGTCACAACAAAAAAAGAAAGTCCCTGAGGTCTATGTAGGAGATACTGTTCGTGTAGGAGTGCGCATAAGTGAAGGGAATAAAGAACGAGTTCAGCCCTATGAAGGAGTAATTATTGCTAAACGTCATGGAGGGTTAAATCAAACTATTACTGTCCGTCGCATCTTCCAAGGAGTTGGTGTCGAGAGAGTATTCATGGTGCATAGCCCACAAGTCGCTTCTATTAAAGTTGAGCGTCGCGGTAAAGTGAGAAGAGCGAAGCTTTTTTATCTGCGTGATCGTGTTGGTAAAGCCACTCGAGTCAAGCAGCGCTTCGATCGCTGAGGTCTTGACCTCGTTCGATCCAAATACCATTGTCACAACATTGGTACTAGGGCATCTACAATGCGCCGTTAGTTCAGTTGGTAGAACGCAGGTCTCCAAAACCTGATGTCGGGGGTTCAAGTCCTCCACGGCGCGTTCGACAACCCTTATAGCAGTTTCTTTGTTTTACGAATGGAGTTAGATCTTCAACCAGGTGATGTAGTAAAAGTCCTTGAGTCTGCAGCTCTTGGCTGGGTTAGGGCACGTGTAATACGAGTCAAATCTGGTGGGAGGGTTGTAGTACAAAGCGATCAAGGTCGAGAATTTACTGCTAGAGGGAATCAAGTTAGGCTTATTGAACCAGCTGGTTTTCGCCCTTAAAGCTGGAAGTGTTCATCTCTAACAAATTGTTTTAAAGAACGAAAAATCTCTAAAGCAAGCTTTTTAAAGGGTTGACGTAAGTGAGGTGATAGGTTGATACTTCTTTTGCCAGACTTAAGGCATTAAGACACCTCCAGCAGGACTTTTAAAAAAGTTCGCTAATCCTTGGGACCGTAGTTCAACTGGTTAGAGCACCGCCCTGTCACGGCGGAAGTTGCGGGTTCGAATCCCGTCGGTCCCGTTTCCAAATTGACTAAAAACTTGAAAGTTAGAGTAAGACTTGCTCCTAGTCCAACAGGTTCTTTGCATATAGGCACTGCACGAACTGCTTTATTCAACTGGTTATTTGCTCAAAGAAACAAAGGTTCCTTCTTGATTCGAATAGAAGATACTGATAAAGAGAGATCGAAAGATGAATTCACCTCTAATATCCTTGAAGGTCTTCAATGGCTTGGATTGAAATGGGATGAAGCTCCAATCATTCAAAGCAAGCGAATTCATGAACATAAGGAAGCTATTAAGAGCTTGATTAATAAAGGTCTTGCATATAGATGTTTCGCAACTGAAGAAGAGTTGCAAACAATGAGAGATGCTCAAATCAATTCTGGAGAAGCCCCTCGTTATGACAATCGTCATAGAAAACTAACGAAAGAACAAGAACAAAAATTTATTAAAGATGGAAGATCAGCTGTGATCCGTTTTCGAATTGAGGATGAAGAATCTGTCCATTGGAACGACATGGTTAGAGGTCCTATTCACTGGAATAGTAAAGATTTAGGGGGGGATATGGTTATATCTCGAAGAGCTCCAGCAAATGAAATTGGTGATCCTTTATACAACTTGGTTGTTGTATTAGATGATGCGGCAATGGAAATTACTCATGTGATCAGAGGAGAAGACCATATAGCGAATACAGCAAAACAATTGCTTTTATATAAGGCCCTTGGTTTTAAAGAGCCATCATTTGCTCATACACCCTTAATCCTAAATAAGGATGGCCGAAAGCTTTCTAAACGCGATGGTGTTACTTCAATCAGCGATTTTAAAACCATGGGTTATACATCTCAAGCAATGACCAACTACATGACTCTTCTAGGCTGGTCTCCTCCTGAAGGGATGGGAGAAAAATTTACCTTAAAAGAATCTTCTTCAGTATTCGACTTTGATCGAGTTAATAATGCAGGTGCAAAGTTTGATTGGGACAAACTTCAATGGCTAAATTCTCAAGAAATACATAATTGGTCAAATGAAAAACTTCTTGATTCCCTAATCCCTCTTTGGACAAAAGAAGGTTGGAATTTATCCAGTAAAGACTGGGGGTTAAAACTTGTCCATCTAATTAAGCCATCACTTATTCTCATAAATGATGGGATTGAAGAAAGCAGAGTCTTTTTTGAAGAGCCCTTGCTAAAAAAAGATGCGATTCAACAATTAGAAATACCAAGAGCTAAAGAAGCTTTGAAATTCATATGTAGAAAATTGGAGGAAACTCCTTGGCATGGGAAAGAAAATGAAATAGCTATTGAATTAATAACTAGTTGTTCTAAATCATTAGATATAAAGAAAGGAATAATAATGAAAAGTCTTAGAGCAGCTTTACTTGGTACCCTTCAAGGCCCCGACTTAATCACATCATGGGGACTTCTCGCAATGATGGAGAATGACCAAGCAAGAATTAAAAGGTGTTTATAAATAAAGTTTTTTAATTTCTCTAATCCTCAGCAAGTAATCCCAGTTTTTTAGCCAATGGCTTTGCTGTTAGCCCTTGAATACCTACAGTCATTAAAATAGTTAAAAAAACTAACCCTTGAAGTCGACCAGCGCCTAATACTCCTGCTTGTTCAAGTCGTATAGCAAAAAGTGACGCAACTGCAGCAGTAACAATGCCTCTTGGGGCCAACCAACCAAGGAATAAACGTTGTTTAAAATCCAATGGCAAGCCAATAGTTGCAAGGCTTACTGCCATTGGTCGAACCACAAGCATCAATACCAATACACAACTCACACCTCCCCATCCTAAAGGGCTTAATTCACTCCAAGAAACATCTGCAGCAAGAAGTGGGAAAAGCATTGTGATAGCTAATTGTGCCAACTCTCTAATCAATTCATCTAATTTGTCGACCTCAATCGATGGACTTCTTCCTACAATGAAACCTGCAGCAACAGAAGCAGGTAATCCTGACTCAGGCAGAATCCATTCACAAATTCCATATAACAAAAACAAAACCCCCAAAGTTATTTGAAGCCTTATTCCTATTGCTGAATCAGCCTTAATTCTTTTAAGGCCTTCGGAAAGAATCCATCCTGCGAATGATCCAATAGCAACTCCTCCACCCAATCTTGCTAATAAACCAAACACCAGTTCTTTCCATCCATGAAGGTCTCCAACCAATAATTCAAGTAAAAGCAATGCTAAAACTGCTCCCACAGGCTCTAAAACCAATCCTTCAGCCTCAAGAACATCTCCTAGCGGTGCAGCCAATCGAATCTGCTGTACAAGAGGAGTAACCACAGTTGGACCAGTTGCCAGAACAATTGCGCTATATACAGCAGAAACATTCCAAGCCAATCCCGCAAGAAGATGAGCAGCTATCCATACTGCCGCAAAAGAAATAAACAGCCTGATTACTAAAATACGAAAAACTGTTGTTTTTATAGTGTCTCCAGGTAATCGAAGGTTTAAGCCTCCATCAAACAAAACTAGACTCACTAGTAAGCCCACAATTATTTCAAGGCCTTGACCCAAGTCAAGCGGCTCAACAAGTCCTAGTCCAGATCTACCTATCAATAAACCAGAGAGTAGAAGCAAAACAACTCCAGGGAAGCCAGTAATAACTGACAAGAGTCTTGCTCCAGCACCTGCAAAAACAGTGACTCCCCAAAGCAGTCCTAGACGCTCAGGAGTCATAGAAAGCAATAAATCCGATCAAAAGAATTAACTCCAAAATGATCTTGAATAAGACTAATCACCTTAATGACTATTCTGAAAGAGTTTGAATTTCGTATTTTAAATCCCTGCAAAACTAATTAATAACCTAAATAATGTAAGCGATCCATAGGAGATAATGAAAAAAAAACATTAGAGAAAAAAAGCTAATTTTTTTACCCGTAGAATTTATTAATAAGAATCAAAACAATCAACCCTAAAATTAATCCTATTGAAGCCATACGTCCATTCCATATTTCTGCTTGAGGCGTAAACCCTCTTTTCCAGGCATTAAGTTCGCTCTTCTCAACAGATTGAGTAGATTCTTTTTTTTCTTTATTAGTGGATTGAGAGTTCATAAATCTAAGCTTATTAAAAAGGAAGCTATAAATGGCATTTAAAAAGGGGGTTCACTTTTATATAAAAGATCAGATTGATCTAATTCAAACCTTGCTGAGACACCAAGCTCTAATGAACTAGGACTTGTTCCAGATATTAAACGTACTAATGCAGCGGTGCCTATCATTGCAGCATTATCAGTACAAAAAGCTTTTGGTGCCATATAAACATCAATAGCCTTATCTTCTGCTTTGCTTACCATCATCTTTCTCAAGCAAGTATTAGCTGCAACTCCTCCAACCATTACTAATGAATGCAGTCCATGATCAAAAGCATACTTGACACTTCTTTCCACTAAAACCTCAGAAACTACATTTTCAAAGCTTGCCGCAAGGTTGGCTAAAGGTATTTGTTTTCCTTCTGATCTAATACTTTCTACCTTTCGCAATACAGCTGTTTTAAGTCCACTAAACGAAAAATCATAAGGATAGAACCCCCCTTCTGGCTTTGAAACTCTACCTTTAGGGAAATGGAAGCTGGCAGGATCTCCCTTTTTCGCAAATTTCTCAATAGCAGGTCCTCCTGGATAAGAAAGACCTAATAGCCTTGCAACTTTGTCAAAGGCTTCTCCTGCAGCATCATCATGGCTTCTCCCAACCCTTTTATAAGTAAAATTTCTGTCTACTTGGATTAACTCAGTATGACCACCACTTACTAACAACACTAAATAAGGAGGAACGGGAGGATTCTCCGAAAGCAAAGCAGAGCAAAGATGTCCTTCCAAATGATGAATACCTAAAAACGGGAGATCATGAAGACAGGACAATGTTCTAGCTGTTACTGAACCAACTAATAATGCTCCACTTAGACCAGGAGCAACTGTTGCTGCAATTGCATTTACATCAGAGAAATTAATCCCAGATTGACTGAAAACCTCTTGAATTAAAAAAGGCAAGCTCTCAAGGTGTCTTCTTGATGCTATTTCTGGGACAACTCCTCCCCATTTAGCATGCTCATTGGCCTGAGAGGCAATAGAATTTGCCAAAATCTCAAATTTTCCTTCATTAAATTTCACTAGAGCTGCGGCGCTCTCGTCACAACTTGTTTCGAGGGAGAGTACTGTTTGCATCATTTAGGCGTATCTCATTTAACGTAGTTGTAGTGAATCCTGTTCTAATTAAGACAGGTTAAATAAGGATTCGAACTAATGCGTCGTCTCTTCTCAATTCTTCTATCAGCTTTCCTTCTTTTAGGTTTAGCTCCAATCGTTAATGCAGCTGGTGAAGCTGTCAATGCCGACAGGGCAGCCACTGACTTCACAGCCTCAGCACTGACCACATGCTCTGAGAATACTCGATTTAACGAGCGTGCTAGCCAGGCCACTACTCCCAAAGACATAGCCAGATTCGAGAGATATAGCAAAGCTTCCTGCGGAGATGATGGGTTACCACATCTTGTAATAGCTGCGACTATCGAACCTTGGGGTGCTCTTGCAAATAGGCATCATGAAGGGGATATTTTAATTCCGGGCCATATTTTCATTTATGTTGCAGGCATTATTGGATGGTCTGGCAGAGAATACCTAAGAGCATCTAAAAAGACTAAAAACCCTGCTGAAAATGAGATAATCATTGATTTTGCCCTTGCAAGACAATGTTTAATCAAAGGAGCTGCATGGCCTGTAGAGGCTAATAAACAAGGTAGAAGTGGTGATCTTAGAGAGAAAGATGAAAACATTAGTTTAAATGGTCCTCGCTAATAAAAATATTTCATCACTTACTTAACCAACTATTCACTTACCACTACAAACTTAAGTAAATGTTTAAAATCTTCTCTACCAAATGGTTTAGATCTGCTCCAGTAGTAGCAACAATTTGGATTGTTATTACTGCAGGTATTCTTGTTGAATGGAATAGATTTGTACCAGATCTATTATTCCATCCTGGCCTATAACTAATAAAAAGTACTAGCTTTTAATTAGTTTTTTTATTTCTAATAAAGCAATATCTAGCTGATCATTAATTACTATCGCATCGAATTCATTCTTAGCTAATAATTCTTCTTTTGCTCTGTTCAGACGACTTTGAATGGCTAGCTCAGAATCAGTACCTCTTGTTCTAATACGTTTTTCAAGTTCTTCAAAGCTAGGAGGAGCTATAAATATTTGGAATCCTTCTGGGAAAGTCTTTCTAACCTGCCTAGCTCCATCTAACTCAATTTCTAGCAAAACTTTCTTACCAACTGAGATTTTCTCTTGAGCTTGGGCTCGAGGGGTTCCATAAAAATTGCCGGCAAATTCAGCCCATTCAAGAAACCCCTCCTTGTCTACAAGGTCTATAAACTCTTTTTTATTTAAAAAGAAATAGTCTTTACCATTAATTTCTCCTTCTCTAGGAGTACGAGTAGTGGCCGAAATTGACAGCCAAATCTCTGGATTTTCAAGAAGCAATTTCTTTACTAGAGTTCCTTTACCAACCCCACTGGGTCCAGTAATTACTATCAAACCATTGTAATTAGTCATAGCATTGATTGAATCCAGTGGATAAGCAAAAAGAATTTCTGCGCCAAATGATCTTTCTAATCATATGAATGATTTACCTCTTCAAATGATGGACATAACCAGTCTGCAGGCTGTGCTGGCAGATTTGCGAAAAGAAATAGTGCCAAGTCGCCTTGAAAAAGTTCAGCAATCTGACAATCACACCTTGCAAATCGGTTTTCGTACATTAAGAGATTTAATTTGGATCGAAATTTGTTGGCACGCAGATTCAGCTCGCATTGTTCAGATAGACCCCCCAGCTAAAATTTCTGGTGAAAGCACTTTATGCAAGCAAATAAAATTTGGGACTAAAGGAATGGCTTTAATCGAATTAAAGCAGAATGGATTCGAACGAATAGTTGAATTCGGTCTTGCATTTAGACCAAATGAAAATTTTGAAAAGTTCCTCGTTCTAGAAATCATGGGACGTCATAGCAATTTTTTGTTACTCAATGAATCTCGACAAGTAATAACTCTTGGTAAACAAGTGCGCAAAAATCAATCTCGTCTAAGGCCAATTGGTACAGGTGATAAGTATGTGCCTCCTCCTCCCTTAAATGGCCAGCCCCCTAAGAGAAGTGAATCGTTTGAGGAATGGAAAAGTAATTTATCGATGCTTCCAAAAACACTAAAAGAAGCTTTAAAGGATTGCTATCAAGGGATTAGTCCCTCCTTATCTCTTCAATTAGCAAGTGAAGAGAAAGAATCTGCCGAAGAATTTCTGAACCTTCAAGTTCAAGCATTATCACAAACTGATTGGAAGCGCCTTCATTACAGATGGTCTAAATGGCTAAAAGATTTAGAAAGAGAAAATTTCTGCATTAGCTTTAGTGGACCTAGTGCCTATAGAGTATGGAAACCAAATCTCTCAAATGATGATAATTACAAAAAGATAAGTCTATCCCTTGGCAATTATTACAAAAACAACTTAGAAGCCAAAAAATTAAACCATACTTACAAAAGACTTTCTGAAGACATCATCAGAATAAAGGCAAATGAGGAAAAATCTCTTAAAACCCAAGAAGAGTTATTTTCTAAAATCTCTGAAATTAAATCACTTCAGATTCAAGCAGAAAATATACTTTGTTTAAATAATCCAACCAAAAAACAAGTAGCCCAAGCTCAAAAGCTCTATAACAAAGTCAAAAAGCTTAAAAGATCAAAAGCAATTTTAATGGAAAGAATTTCCTATCACAAAGAAAGACTTAGTTTTGCTAATGAAATTGAGCTATTTCTAGAATATATTATGAATAATACTAAAGAAAATAAAGCCAGCAAAATAGAAGATATTTTAATTCTTAAAGAAGATATAGAAAACTATCTCTTATTAAAACAACAAAAAGGAACTAAGAAGATTAAACAAAAAAAAGATATTACTAATATACTTCAACTGCAAAGCCCTAGTGGATTAATAATACAAATAGGTCGCAATCATCATCAAAATGAATTAATCAGTATCAGGAAAGCTAATAAAGGTGATATATGGTTTCATGCTCAAGAGAGTCCTGGGAGCCATGTCGTTATAAAAGCATCCAATGGAAAAATAGATCAAGATGATTTAAAAGTAGGAGCTGATTTGGCTGCATTGTTTAGCAAAGCGAAACAAAACAAAAAAGTTTCTATTCTAATGGTTCCAACCAATAAACTTAAAAAACTTAAAGGCACTGCCCCTGGAATGGTAAGCCCAAGAGATAGCAAAGTTTTATGGGGCTACCCATCTAATGGTCAAAAGTATTTAGAGCAATCAACTAAAAATGCCTAGAATGACGTATCATCTGTAGCCAAGCAGAGTAATTTGAATGTTTGAATTTATTGTTGGATCGCATGAATTCCTAGGGAATCATACTTTTGCGGAGTTTCTAGTCGGCTACATTTTTGGGGCAGCATTAATCATTGGCGCACCAACCGTATTTCTCCTATTAGCATTTATAAGTGCCTTAATGAAAACCAATGGAAAGATGGGAGGCTATAAAGAATATGAGACTTATGGAGCATCAACTTTAAACGAATGTCCTCCTTTCATACTTCCTGATCCAACAAACCCTAAATCTAAATCTAGCAATAACCGGCAAAACACCTCCAAACGAGGGAGATTTGCCTAAAGGAATACTTAAAACCTTTTATAAATCTACGAACCAATATATTAAAGGTATTCAATAATTTAACCTTTTCAAATTTATATCTTAAAAATAATCTGCCTCTATTTTATTATTAATATCATTAGTATAAATAAAAAGAATTTACAACTTTCCTGAACAGCTCAAAAAAAAATGTCAAAAGAGCCTTCTCAGGACAAACAAATGCCATTCTTTGATCATCTTGAAGAATTGCGTCAAAGATTGCTGAAAAGTTTCTTTGCGATTGTACTTGGCGCTGTTTTATCGCTTCTTCTAGTAAAGCCATTAGTGAAGATATTAGAAGCACCTGCTGGCTCCATTCATTTTCTTCAACTTGCCCCAGGAGAATTTCTGTTTGTATCGATTAAAGTAGCCGGTTATGCAGGGTTAATAATTGCACTGCCATATATTGTTTTTCAAATACTCTCTTTTGTTTTACCTGGCCTTAATGAAAATGAAAAAAGGTTAATTGCCCCTGCAGTAGCCGGTTCAGGAATTTTATTTATATTTGGAATATTTTTTGCTTGGTGGGCTCTAGTTCCTGCTGCATTAAAATTCCTAATAAGTTATGGAGCAGATGTAGTTGAGCCTCTTTGGTCGATTGAAAAATATTTAGATTTTGTTTTGCTTCTAATGGTTGGAACAGGTTTATCTTTTCAAATTCCAATTTTACAATTCCTTTTAGGACTGTTTGGTCTTGTTCAATGGAAACAAATGCTGTCAGCATGGAGATGGGTACTTATGGGCTCGGCTATAGCAGGTGCAGTTATTACGCCTTCTACTGATCCAATTACAATGTTGCTACTAGCAACTTCAATATTGTTTTTATTCCTTTTAGGAATTCTACTTGTAGCAATTACAGATCAATTCAAAGAACAAATTCCTCCGACCGTTCATCCACCCTAAGAGGCAAACTAAGTGCTTTTCCAACTCTAGGCTTCCTTTTTACTTGTAATAACCAAGATCTAACCATGCAAGCTCTTCCTAAACGATTTATAACTTCAAGTATTTCAGCTAGCATTGCCCGATATTCACTTTCAGACAAAGGAAAAGATTGCTGCTCCAAGTATCCCCACATTATTTGTAAGTACATGCTTTTACCTTTGACTAAAAGTCTTAATTCATATCTAACCCCCCATTTATTACGAAGAAATCCGATCACCTCATCAACTTTTAATGGAGAAGATGCACTACCAGAAATGGAATTAGCCTCAAAATCAACTAAATCATATTTAGATCCCTATTTTTTCAAGCAGGAGAGTACCTTTACAGGTCATAATGGTAACAATTATGAGCTGTGTGAACATCTGGCATGACACAAATGAGTCCTAGTGATGTGCCCTCCATGGGCAGGCGTCAGTTCATGAACCTTCTTACTTTTGGCACTGCTACTGGAGTTGCATTAGGTGCTCTGTACCCTGTTGCCAATTTCTTCATGCCATTAAGAGCAGGGGGAGGTACTGGAGGAACAACTGCTAAAGATGAACTCGGCAATGCAGTAACAGCTACTGGATGGCTTTCCAATCATCCTGCTGGTGATAGAAGTCTTGTCCAGGGTCTAAAAGGAGATCCGACTTATTTAATTGTTGATGGTGATGCAGCTATCGGCAATTTTGGAATAAATGCAATCTGTACTCATCTAGGTTGTGTAGTTCCTTGGAATAGTGGAGCAAATAAATACATTTGCCCCTGTCATGGAAGCCAATACGATGCAAATGGGAAAGTTGTAAGGGGGCCTGCTCCACTTTCTTTAGCTTTAACTCATATAGATATAGATGATGACAACGTATTGGTTAGTCAATGGACTGAAACAGATTTCAGGACTGGAGATAAGCCATGGTGGGCATAAATTTTTCCAGAATGTCAATTCTTCCTTACTTCTTTCTCAATCATTAGAATCAAATCATGCGCCGCATACTTACTTTTTTCCTAGGCTCAATAATTATTGGGCTTTCTATAATAATTTCTCCATCTTCAAGCTTTGCTTATCCTTTTTGGGCCCAACAAAATTATGAAAATCCCAGAGAGGCTACAGGGAAATTAGTTTGTGCTAACTGTCACTTAGCAAAGATGACAACTCAAGTAGAAGTTCCTCAGTCAGTTGGTGCAGATAGTGTATTTAAAGCAGCTGTCAAAATACCTTACAAACCTGGTACTGAAGAAATCGGCGCAGATGGCAGCAAAGTACCTCTTCAAGTAGGTGCAGTAGTAATGCTTCCTGACGGCTTTAAACTTGCACCACAAGATCGTTGGACTGAAGATATAAAAGAAGAAACCAAAGGTGTTTATTTTACTCAATATAGTGAAGAAAAAGACAATATTATTCTTGTAGGCCCTTTACCTGGAGATCAAAATAAAGAAATAGTTTTCCCTATACTTTCTCCTGATCCTGCAAAAGATAAGAATATTCATTTCGGAAAATATTCAATTAATGTAGGAGGTAATCGTGGAAGAGGGCAGGTTTATCCCACAGGAGAAAAAAGCAATAATTCTATTTTCACTTCTACAGCAGCTGGGTTAATTTCAACCATTGAGCCTAATAAAGATGGTGGTACGAATATAACTATTCAGACTGAATCAGGGGAAGCAATTATAGAGGAGATACCTGTAGGTCCTAGCTTAGTTGTTAAAGAAGGTCAAACTATCGATATAGGAATACCTCTAACTTCAGATCCTAATGTTGGAGGTTTTGGACAATTGGATACAGAAATTGTTCTTCAAAGTCCTGCAAGAGTTATAGGCTTAATTGCATTCTTTGCAGGAGTTGCACTAACTCAAATATTACTAGTTTTAAAGAAAAAGCAAGTTGAAAAAGTTCAAGCTGCAGAGGGAATCTAAAAGAATAAAACTTCCTTTATAAATGGAAGGTATAATTGCTACCTTTAGATCTCCAGGTGCTGAGTTAATAGAACTTGGTACTTTAACTGTTCGATGGTATGGAATACTTATTGCAATATCAGTATTAATTGGCCTAAAGCTATCCACCCGTCTTGGGAGTTATAGAAATATCAATCCTGGAATAATTAATGACCTAATGCCAATACTAATATTAAGCTCGATTTTTGGCGCAAGGTTTTATTACGTTTCCTTTGAATGGAATAACTACAATGGAGTTAATTTTTGGAGCAAAGTACATCTTTTAGGATTACAAATTCCCATACCAAGTTTTCTTGAAATTTGGAATGGAGGTATTGCTATACATGGCGCATTAATTATGGGCACAATCTCTATAATTCTTTTCTGTCGAATAAAAAAACAAAGATTTTGGGATGTTCTAGATGTTCTTGTACCATCAGTTGCCTTGGGACAAGCAATAGGTAGATGGGGGAATTTCTTTAACAATGAAGCTTTTGGACTACCAACTAACCAACCTTGGAAACTATTCATCCCTTTCTCTTCAAGGCCAGAATCCTTTTCTGATCAAAGCTATTTTCACCCAACGTTTCTTTATGAATCACTCTGGAATATTTGCATTTTTTTAATACTAATTTTCTTATTTCGATTAAATATTAGAGGATTGATGAAACTACCTTCAGGTGCTTTGAGCTGCATATATTTAATTACCTATAGTCTTGGACGTATATGGATTGAAGGATTAAGAATTGATCCTCTTTGTTTAGGCGGTTCCCCACCTTTCTGTGAAGGAGGACTTCGAATCGCCCAATTAATAAGTTTTCTATTGATTTGCCTTGGCTCCTTTGGGCTTTGGTGGATTTATCAAAGCAAAAGAAAAATGCCAAATTTTGGTATCACTAGGAATAGAAAGAAATGAACAAAATTGCAATAGTTGGAGCAGGTCCAGGCTCTGCAGATTTATTAACTCTAAGAGCATTAAATAGATTACAAAATGCAGAGGTTTTGATATGGACAGATTCATTAATTTCTCCTGAAATTGCTGAGTTAACATCAAAAACTTGTGAGAAATTTGCTACCAGTTCATTAACTCTTGAAGAAATTCTTGCTCTACTTATAAGTAAAGCCCAGCAAGGCAAGAGAGTAGTTCGATTACATGATGGTGATCCTTGCTTATATGGAGCAATTTCAGAACAAATCTATGCTCTGGCAGAAGAAGGCATTGATGTTGAAATTATTCCAGGTATTAGCGCATATCAAGCAACTGCATCAGAATTAAAAAAAGAGCTGACAATTCCAGGAATAGTTCAAACTATTGTCCTTAGCAGATCGGGAGGGAGGACTGGTATCCCTGAAGCAGAAAAATTAGAAAACCTGGCCAAAATAGGTGCTTCTTTATGCTTATATCTAAGCGCAAGGCATGTAGAAGATGTCCAAAAAACATTATTGACTTATTACCCGAAAGACACCCCAGTAGCAATTGGCTATAGAGTCACATGGAAAGATCAATGGTTAAAAATAGTTCCTTTGAATCAAATGGCAGCAGCATCAAGAGACAAAGGACTTTTTAGGACTACCCTCTACATCATTAGCCCTGCATTAAAATCACATGACAAACGCTCAAAGCTTTATTCTGATGAACACAAGCATTTATTTAGAAAAAAATAAGTGATCCCTATCAAAAAAGAAAAGAACATAGATTTTTGTACTTATATTGTCTTTAATTGATTTGTTTTTAGCTGCATCAACAACGAAGTTTGGGATTAATTTTGTTTTAAAGGTGACTAAAAAAAGCTATTAAAGTACCAAAAAACAATAAATCAAGTCCTAAAGTATATCAATGAAATTATCTTTTATCGCTCAATATAAATTTCAATCAACTAAAACTTTTAAATCAAATCCAGTTAAACTTTTTACTATTGGGATGCAATTACTTAAGCTCCAAATCTCTAGAGCTAAATTTTGCTTTGTACCCTCTGGGACAAGGTAAAAGATAATTTCAGAAGAACTGCATGCAACTCTTAGAGAAGCAATTGCTGGTTCAGGGCGTCTATCTAATGCAGCTGACAATCTAAGAATTAAAGACATTTCAGAAACAATTCGTCGATGCTCTTTATTAAACAAAGATTGCCAAGCCTCATGTCTTTTTTTAGGCAGACTTTTCCTGTGATATCTAGCAATAGCAGCAACCATTAAATGCTCTGCCTGTGAATAACCTAATAATTCACCATGCCGAATTAAATACCAAGAATGTTTGTGAAAAGAGGCTAAATTGATATGTTGGCCGCATGAATGCAACAAAGCAGCAGCCCAAAGCAAATCTCTCCCATCCCCTTCATCGTGATGCAATGCTCCGTGTGTATTGTCATAAATATCCAATGCATTTGCTGCTACACGCTCGGCACGTTGTCTATTAACTGAAAACCTTTCTAGTTGATGAATTACGGTTCTTTCACGAATGCTTCCTTGAAAACTAAAGCGATCCTTTAATAGCCCTTTCCTAAACATCCAATCTACAACCAAGCCTTCTCGCAAGGCCCTTTCACTGAGAATAACCTCTTCTATATCAAGCATCTGCATTGCAACTTGCATTATCAATGCACCTGGAACAATAATCTCAGCTCGTCGATCACTTATTGAAGGGAGCTTTCTCCTTTGATCAGGAGTCATAATTAATAATTTTTCAATTAATTTGTCTAATTGTTCTTTAGTGAATTTGTAACCATGTTTTCTAAATTCAAAGTTTTGCTGTTCTGATGCGGCCAAAGTTCCTATTGCAAGTGCAGTCCCACTAGTGGCAACTAAAGCAGTTTTTTCTCCTTCATTAATACGAGAACAAACTTTATTAATAGCTGGTTCCAAAGATCCCTGTATAAAAGTTTTCAAGAACTCAAGTCGCTGAGATGATATTGGCTCCTCCTTTACGAAATCTCTTTGCAGGCTTACTGCACCAAGTCTTGTACTAGTTAAAGCTCTCGCATCTTGGCCATCAGCAAGCACTAATTCTGTTGATCCACCACCAATGTCAAGCAAGATATGAGGAGTTTCACCAAAAGGCATTCCTGAAAGAACGCCCAGATAAATGAGCCTAGCCTCTTCAGGTCCACTCACCAGCTCTACTTCTAGGCCAAGATTGGCATTAATTTGCTGCAAAAAACCTGCTCCATTTGGAGCCTCTCTAACTGCACTTGTTGCTGCTAAAAGAATCTCATCTACCTTATGACTGAAAGCAAGATCTTTAAACCGTTTCAAAGTTTCAATAGTTCTCTCTTTTGCAGATTCAGTCAGATCACCATTCTCTGGATCTCTATTACCTAATCTAGTAGAAGATTTCTCTGCAAGATCAATGCTAAAGGTATTCAAACTAGGGTCTACTGATGCAATAACCAAATGAATGGAATTTGTTCCTATATCAACAGCAGCTACTCGACGGATTTTTTCATTATTTCTAAACCTGGAATCTTTACTTTGATAAATTTCGGCATGACTAGTTGATATTGACTCCTCACCTGTAATTTCAACAGGGCTCTTTGACACAACAAGTCCCAAAGGATCAAAATTGAATCTAGCAGCAATTGATTCACCTTACTAAAACAATCTGCAAGTGAAATCTTTCCTATTAACCAAAAAACTCCTAAATATTTTTCATCTTCTTCGTTGGAATAAACCTACAGGAAGGCTGATTTTATTAATTCCTGCGGGGTGGTCATTATGGCTCACTCCTAATGCACCTCCTTCTAAAGAGTTGGTTACATTAATAATTGCAGGAGCGATATCTGTTAGCGGCGCAGGGTGTATTGCTAATGATCTTTGGGATAGAAAAATAGATTCAAAGGTCAAACGGACTAAAAACAGACCTTTAGCCAATGGCAGTCTCTCAATAGTAGAGGCATTTTCTCTGCTTATATTTCTACTGATTATAAGCTTGAAAGTCATTTTGTTGCTACCAACCCCTAGCCAAAACCTTTCTTTAAAACTGGCGGCAATGGCATTGGTTCCAATACTTATATATCCATCATCTAAAAGATGGTTTAGATATCCACAAGTTCTTCTTGCGTTCTGCTGGGGCTTTGCTGTTCTAATTCCTTGGGCAGCAAGTGAACATTCATTAAATGGTGGCTTTCCATTACTTACCTGTTGGTTGGCGACAATGGTATGGACTTTTGGTTTTGATACTGTTTACGCAATGGCCGACAAGGATGACGACAAAAAACTAGGTTTGCAAAGCAGTGCCTTATCTCTTGGTCAAAAAGCTTTAAAATCGGTTTTTATTTGCTATGCACTTACATCAACACTGATCGCGTTTAGCGCCTTAACCAAAGACATAGGAATAATATTCTGGCCTTTTTGGCTTATAGCAAGTATAGGGATGCAAAAAGAGGTTTTTTCTTTAAAAGAGCTTGAGGCTAATACAAACAAATTTGGCAAGCATTTTCGCAATCAAGTATTTTTAGGTGGCCTAATACTATTCGGATTGATACTTGGAAATTTTTAAGAATGGTTTTACTTGAGCCTTACACCATTACACCACGACTACAAAAAGGCGATGATGTGCTTAGTGTGTCGATCAGTTCAGTCATTAATAATGACACCTCTCTTCTTGAGGGATTGCAAGTCTTTAAAGAATGGGGCTTAATATGCAAAAATCAAGTTGTAAAAGGAAGACATTGGGGTTATTTTTCAGGCGAAGATACAGTTAGGCTCAAGGAATTACACCCAGAAGAAACGCCCAATTTAATTGCCTTTGCAAGAGGAGGGTGGGGGGCAGCACGTCTATTAGAACATAATCAACCATGGCAAAAAGGATGGCTCCTTGGCTTTTCAGATTTATCATCAATTCTTCTTGCGAGACTTTCCGCAGGATTTGATGGTTCAATTCATGGTCCCCTAGTCACTTCTATTGCTAAAGAGCCTGAATGGAGCAAAGAAAGGCTGAAATCTATTTTATTTAACAAGTCTGCACCTGACCTCTATGGTGAGCCATGGGTTGGAGGCATTGCCAAAGGTCCAATAGTTGCAACTAATCTAACCGTAGCCTCTCATCTACTTGGAAGTAGACATATTCCAGATTTAAGAGGTGTAATTTTGGTACTTGAAGACATTGGAGAGGCACCATACCGTATTGACAGAATGTTAACTCAATGGCGTCTAAATGGGATTCTCCAGAATCTTGCTGGACTAGCTTTTGGAAGCTTCATTGATTGCGTAGATCAAGACACAGACAATGCTTCACAAGCATTTACTCTGAACGAAATTCTTAAAGAACGCTCTATTGATCTAAATATTCCTGTGATAGCAAACTTGCCGATTGGTCATTGTTGCGGAAATGCTGCTCTGCCTCTTGGATGGGAAGCAACCCTTGATGGTTACTCAGGTCGTCTTAGTCTGCACCCCTGCTAGAAAGCAATGCGTCAGCAATAAGCAAATCAAATGGAGTAGTAACTTTAATGTTAGATGGAGAAGATTCCAAAATCTTCACAGGCCAACCTAGTTTTTCGAAAAGTGATGCATCATCAGTAACAGTCCAATTGTTAACAAGCGCCTTTTTGTGTCCTTGTCTTAATTGTTCAACATTGAAGCCCTGAGGTGTTTGAGCTGCCCACAATTCAGCTCTATTGAAGGTTTTGTTGATAAAGCCATCCAAAGAAACTTTTTTTATCGTGTCAATTACAGGAGTTGCTGCAATCACAGAAACCCCTTGCCTGAGCATCTCACTACACTTGTCAAACAATTCTGGTTCTACCAAACATCTCGCACCATCATGAATAAGAACATGTTTTGCATCAAGAGGCAAACCCTCTAAACCTAATTGCACAGACTCTTGGCGCGAATCACCTCCGTTAATCCATTTAGCTTGAAGAGCACATTCATCAAAAATAGAAACTATTGCTTCTTTATCAGAAGGCTGGCCAACAATTCCTATCCAACTTATAGAATTCGATCTCTTAACCGCATCCAAGGTCCATGCTAAAACTGATCTACCAGCAACTTTTAGCAATAACTTGTTGCAATTAGCTCCCATGCGTTTACCACTACCGGCAGCAGCAATTAATAAATGCAAAACTTTCTCCTTTTAAGAAAGGTCTTAACTCCTTTCAACTTAATCAACACTGATCTAATTTATTAGGCTTAGTACAAACTACGTTGATCTATTGGATCAAGGAAACAAAAATCGTATGACTTCTTCATCACTTCTTATTGGCCAAACTGCAATTGTCACAGGGGCAAGCAGAGGAATAGGGAAAGCTATTGCCTTGAACCTTGCTCAGGCAGGCGCAGAAGTTGTAGTGAACTATGCAAATTCAGCAACCAAAGCAGAAGAAGTAGTCTCCTTAATCAAAAGCACTGGAGGGAAAGCATATGCATTGCAAGCAAATGTGGCAGACGAGAGTTCTGTAAATGAATTGGTAGATACTGTATTAGAAAAAAGTGATCATATAGATATTTTGATAAACAACGCGGGTATAACCAAAGATGGTCTATTAATGAGGATGAAAACTGAAGATTGGCAATCAGTATTAAATCTAAACCTCACTGGTGTTTTCCTGTGCACTAAAGCAGTTTCAAGATCAATGCTTAAACAAAGAAAAGGGCGCATCATCAATATCACTTCAGTTGTAGGATTAATGGGTAATGCAGGACAAGCAAATTACGCTTCTGCAAAAGCAGGGGTAATTGGCTTCACAAAGAGTGCTGCAAAAGAATTTGCTAGTAGAGGTATCACAGTAAATGCTGTTGCACCTGGCTTTATAGAAACAGATATGACAAAAGAGTTAGATGCAGAACCAATACTTTCAGCGATCCCATTAGGGCATTTTGGGAGTACTGAGCATGTTGCTGGGACAGTTCGTTTTCTAGCTGCAGATCCAGCCTCTTCTTATATAACAGGGCAAGTTCTTCAAGTTGATGGTGGAATGGTTATGAGCTAAGAATTTCCAAACAAAATAATTAAGTATTTTCCAATGATAATTGTATAAAACACTTGCAAGAGAAGCAGCTCTCTAGACAGCTGCCTTTTGGAACGTTATGAAGACAAATGATACATGCTATAGCAAGGAATGATTAATGCGGAAATTAATTCTCTTAATGATCTTAGAAAGATTCGCTCAGCTCCAATGCTAGATATAAACCAAGAGAAAAGATTATTAAAAGAACTTAGTTCATATATGGATGACGCTGATTGGTTCACTGTTGGAATAATGGCTCCTTCATGCATGCATGCGATTTTTGTTTTAAAAGAAATGGAAAGTCTTTTTAGTTGGTCCCCAATGAAAGTAGCAACAAAGCCTCAAGAAGATGGGCCCGTTTTCCTTAAAGCTAATCAAAACACAGGAGATGTTCATATCAGAGTTGAATATGGCTTAGGCGAAGGAGTCCTCTTAAGTTGTCAATACAATAAAGATCAGAAAATTGCGAATACTTTTGGCCCCTTTCCTTTAAATATTTTCAAAGCTAAGAATTAAATCTTATAAATTAATTCAATGCATTGAAACTTTTAGCACTGTAATTCAACCATTTCTATATACCTTTCTGGAGATACTTGAATTAAGTCAATAGAGATCAAAAATAAAAAACACTTTTTAGAGGATTCTTCAAGTAAATTTATCAGCAAGACCAGTAAAATATTACAATTAAAGTGACTTTAAGAACTTTTTTAAAGGCTATCATGCAATTTAAATCTAAGATCATTAGACTTAAATCAAAGCATTTTTGAGGTGATTGGTCTTGCTACAATACTGATTGCTTTCCTAGGGATACAGTCTTATATAGCCTTGCAAGTTTTTAAAAATAAACGCAATGAACCATTTATCTTAAACAAAACTCAGATGTTCTATATCCATCAACGAATGTTAAAATACTTTGGTTGGATTCACACAAGAAAAGATTGACTATTTATCTCTTCTTCTTTTCAAAGTATTGATATGCAAAATATATAAGTAGCATTATCAGAAGAGTAAGCGCATATTTATTTAGAAATATGAGTACCCCATAAGCAAATAAAGGTAACAAACAAAACCTTTTGCACTGCAATTTTTCTTGAGATGACATGCTTGCCCAGCTAGGGATTATCCAACGGCCAAAAACTCTTTTCATAAATTCATAATGGCGCCTTAGCTACAAAGTTTCAAAGACTTGCTATTAAATACACAACTATTTAATAAGTTGATAAAAGAAAAAACACAAAGAGCCCAAGGATTGCAAACAAAGCAATGCCTAAGAGCACAAAGAGAAAGTATTTCTGAAGAGTTGCTGCGAAATCATTTTCCATATTTCTATAATGCCTTTTAAGAGCAAAATTTCAAACATACTCTACTCAAAAATGCCCTTAATCAAGTTTTTCAAGTTCCATCTGCTAAAAGCTTCTAACTAACAAAGGAATCTATTCTCACGGAATGCCAAGAAATAATAATCAAAAGGGAAAATAGAGCTACCAAATAGGCGTGAATAAATTTAAAGGCCTTTACTCAAGGAAGTCTCAACTCAAAAAAAATTGGTTAAACAACCTTCTCTTATGAAAAAAGAAAAACTAGCTCCATCACAAGTTATTCAATCGGTTGGCCAAGCTCATCGCGAAGCTTCCGAATACGCTGTAATAGCTTTAACCTTCTACTTCTAGCTGTGGCTGTTAAGAAAAGGCGTAAAGGGAAATAAATCAAAGTCATTGTCCCTGCCAGGCCAGCCATCAATATGAAAAACAGTGATCCTGAATCATTCATACTTTGAACCATAATCTGCCAAGAGGCATTAAGCACTATTTGAATCTAAAATTCAAAGGATTCGGATTTCCCCACTTATTAACATCAAGCTTTGCGTAAGAGTGTTAATACACAAATTGTGAACAGGCTCCAAAAACAAAAATGTCAAAAATTATTAGATCTTCCGATGAATCCAGAGGAGCTCTAGAGAATGGGGTGAATTCTCTTGCAGATGCAGTCAAAGTAACTATTGGTCCAAAAGGCAGGAATGTCGTACTTGAAAAGAAATTTGGAGCTCCAGACATCGTTAATGACGGAGTTACCATTGCTAGAGATATTGAGCTTGAAAATCCTTTTGAGAACTTAGGGGCAAAACTTATTGAACAAGTTGCTTCTAAAACAAAAGACAAAGCGGGTGACGGTACTACTACCGCAACAGTCTTAGCTCAAGTCATGGTGCATGAAGGTCTAAAGAATACTGCTGCAGGAGCAAGTCCAATTGAAATTCGGAGAGGGATGGAAAAAGCTGTTTCTCATATTGTTGACAAACTCCAACAACAAAGCAAAAAAATTAGTGGGGACAAAGTTCTTCAAGTTGCAACAGTTAGCTCAGGTGGTGATGAAGAAATTGGAGCAATGGTTGCCGAAGCAATGGATAAAGTATCGGTTGACGGAGTAATTACAGTAGAAGAGTCAAAATCATTGAACACCGAGTTAGAAATAACAGAAGGAATGGCTTTTGATAGAGGATATAGCTCTCCATACTTTGTTACTGATGCAGAAAGACAGATTTGTGAATTTGAAAACCCTTTATTATTAATTACTGATAGAAAAATAAGTTCAATTGCTGATCTTGTTCCGGTATTAGAAACTGTTCAGAAAAGTTCTTCCCCTCTTGTTATTTTAGCTGAAGAAGTTGATGGAGAAGCTTTAGCTACTCTTGTAGTCAATAAAAATCGTGGAGTTCTACAAGTTGCATCAGTAAGAGCACCATCTTTTGGAGAAAGAAGAAAAGCTGCTCTAGCAGATATTGCAGTTCTTACAAAAGGAACATTAATTAGCGAAGACAAAGCTATGACATTAGATAAAGTTTCATTAGCTGACTTAGGTAAAGCTAGGAAAATAACAATTACAAAAGAGTCGACCACAATAGTTGCCAATGACGACACAAAAAAAGAGGTTGCCTCTAGAGTGGCGTCTATAAAAAGAGAACTAGATCAAACAGATTCTGATTACGATAAAGAAAAGTTAAATGAGCGGATTGCGAAACTCGCTGGAGGGGTTGCCGTTATCAAAGTAGGTGCCCCAACCGAAACCGAATTAAAGAATCGCAAGCTAAGAATTGAAGATGCACTAAATGCAACTCGTGCTGCCGTAGAGGAAGGTATTGTTGCTGGAGGTGGGTCTACTCTAATTAAGTTAGGAGAAGAGCTTGATTCACTTTCTAAAAGTTTAGATGGTGATCAAGCTACAGGCGTAGATATTATCAAGAAAGCTCTTTCTGCTCCTGCAAAACAAATTGCTTTAAATGCAGGGGAGAATGGAGATGTTGTAGTTTCTGAAATACAGCGACTTGGGAAAGGATTTAATGCCGCCACAGGACAATATGAAGACTTAATTTCAGCTGGCATTATTGATGCTGTGAAAGTAATTAGGCTAGCTCTACAAGATGCAGTCTCAATCGCATCTCTTCTTATAACAACTGAAGTAATTATTGCAGACAAACCAGAACCGCCATCTCCTGCTGGTGGAGAAGGTGGTGGAGATCCAATGGGCGGAATGGGCGGAATGGGCGGAATGGGCGGAATGGGCATGCCTGGGATGGGCGGAATGGGCATGCCTGGGATGATGTGATTGATTATCTATATAAAAAATCACTCATACAAAATCTATATACCTAATGTGTTTTTGAATCAACTAAGAAGCTTTAGGGAGTGAATCACCAATCAACGGAAGCCAACGTCTCAAATGGTTTAAAGATGGTGGTGGTGGTGGTGGTGAGTTAGGACTACTTAGAGGAGTAAATAATTGATCATTATCTTCATCAGAGCTACAACTTTGAGCCTTATCAATTAATTCAGTAGTCTCAAGTTCAACATTATCAAGTTGACAGCTTTGAGAATTTGAACTGTCTTGCAAAGAAGTTTCCTGAATTAGGGTATTAGCAAGGGTTTTATTTTCCTCTATGCTTTTCTGCTCATCAAACATGTCGCTCTTAGAAGGCTGGAAAATTTCGAGATCCTTATTTGTCGAAACCTCAAGAATTTTTTCTTTTAATTCAATTTCTTGAAGAGTTTCAATGCCATAACGATGTACCCATTGAGCCTTTAAGCAATGAAGATGATCGTTAGCATCAAGCTCGACTGCTTCTTGAATTTGTGATCGGAGTTGATCTTTTCTACGAGGGGAAATTTCTATTGGCATTGTTTGTAATCAAGGAATTAAATGAGTTTGCGATTTAGGAGTGGTTTAATAGCAAAGAACAATCCTATTGTTAGAACCGTTAAAAGGAATAAGCATCCATATCCTGATATGTCTCCATAAGGAGCATGAATAAGAACACTACCTAAATTAAAGGAACTGCTATATGCAGCTCGAATAGGTTCTATAGCAAAGGTAAGAGGATTAAGTGCTGCTAGCCAGCCCAACCATGCAGGCATGAAAGAAATTGGAACTAAAGCAGTACTTGCAAAAAGCAAAGGAAGGTTGGTAACAAATATCACTGCTAGTAATTCAATATGTCCTGGCAAAACAAATGCCAAACCCAAACTTAATGCTGTTACACCAAAAACTAATATTAAAAGAGTTATCAAAACGAGAAAAATACCTCCATTAGCTGGCCATCCATATCCAAGAAAAAATGCTGCTGTCATAATCGCAAAACTCTGCAATATACTAATAGTGGTTATATAAATCACTGAAGAGATCAAAATAGAACTTCGGCTCTCTAATGGAGCAACTAATAAACGATTTAAGAAACCAAACTCACGGTCAAACATCACTGGCAACCCAGCATTAAGAGCACCACTAAATGCTGTAAATACAATTATTCCTGCACCAAGAAAGCTTCCATAATCCATTCCTCCTGGCAAAAAATTTGCGGGAGCATTTGAAAACAAAGCTCCAAATAAAATAAGCCATATCAAAGGCTGAAGTATTCCAGCAATTAATGTCGAAGGTCTACGTATTAACTGTAGAAAAAGCCTCTTGGTAAGAGCTAGAACTTCTTGGCTAAATTGCAGAAATTTAAAATCTTGATTTGTTTTAGCTGAGATTGATGAAGAGATAGTCATGTCCATAAGTTTAAAATACCGAGATTTTTTAAGGAAGTGCAATAAGTAAAAGCAAATTTTTATCTCATTGCCTGTTTAGCCTCTTTCTTCAAATCTCTCTTGCTTGCAATCTCAAGTTCCACATCCATAAGTGTTTGGCCAGTTGCCTGAAGATAGACATCATCTAGACTTGGGCGACTTTCGGCAAGCGCAAAAATATCATATCCTGCGTTAGTTAATTGAGTACGTAAAATATTCAGAGGCTCTGAATCATCAGCAAAAAAGTTTAAAGAAAACCCTTGGGAACGATTTAAAATAATGTCATGCAATCCTTTAATATTTTCAATAATAGACTTGACTTTTTCAGCCTCTTCTTCATTACTAAATTCTCTTACTTTTAAACTTACTCTTTTATTACCTAGTTTACTTTTTAGTTCATCAGGTGATCCACTTGCAATAACTTTGCCTGAATCAATGATTGCCATTTGATCAGAAAGTGCATCAACCTCTTCAAGATAATGACTGCTCAAAAGAATAGTTGTGCCATCTGCACATAGTTCTCTTAATAAAGACCAAATAGCGGCTCGGCTCTCGATATCCAAGCCAACAGTAGGTTCATCCAAAACCAATAACTCCGGTTCATGCATTAAACCTGAAGCAAGGTCAAGGCGTCTTCTCATGCCCCCTGAATAAGAGCCAGTTCTACGGTCTATCCATTCACTCATATCAAGTCGAGCAATTAGCTCCTGTATTTTGCTGTTTCGAAAAGTTCTAGGTAAATGATAAAGATCTCCGTGCAGTTGAAGTAGTTCCCTGCCGGATAATATTTTATCTATTGCAACTTCTTGAGCAACATAACCAATCTTTTTTCTAACACCTCTTGGGTTTTTCAAAGCATTTTCTCCTCCGACAATGACCTCTCCAGAATCAGGTTCCAACAACGTACAAAGAATCCTAAGGGTAGTGCTTTTCCCAGATCCATTTGGCCCAAGAAGACCAAAAAGAGACCCTTTAGGAATTGAAAGAGTAAACTTCCTTAAAGCTTTTACAGGGCCATAGGACTTCTCTATATCTTTTAACTCTACAAATGACATTAAAGAAGAAATCAGCTAATTAATTACTTTCTTATAATCTAGATAGTAAATTCAAATTAAGTGTATTTTGAAAGCTATTAATCATATTCTTTTTAGGCAATAGAAAAGACACTGCCCATATTAGTAAAAAGATAAATAGCCTGATTATGAAATTGATCGGCCAAAGTAGATCTGCTAACAACTAGTAGAAGGCAAATCCCAAACATATAAAGAATAGACCATCGAAAAAGTCCTTTAGCCCTTTGCAAATCTTCTGGATCAGCAGCTAATCTACGAACCATCTGTAAAAGTCGTACATTGAAAGGTACTAGCAAAATCCCATACAAAGCACCGCCTTCTGGCAAGGCAAATACACCAAAACAACTCAATAGTACTGTTGCCCAACCATACTGAGCTATTGCTTTCGCAGTAAATACAGATCCTTTCACTACAGGTAACATTGGTATCCCTACGGATCGATAGTCATCTTTGAGAAGAATTGCCAAAGCCCAAAAATGCGCAGGAGTCCATACCATTACCAATGCAAATAGCCACCATCCACTAAGACCTATATGACCTGTTGCGGCTGCAGCTCCAACCAAAGGAGGAATTGCACCTGCCACTCCTCCTATAACAATATTTTGAGAAGTGCGCGGCTTCAAAAATGCTGTATAAAGAAGAACGTAACTACATAAACCAAGCAAAGATAAACCTGCAGCCAAGCAATTAACACCACTTACCAATAGAGCTGCTGCGGCCAAAGTACAAGAAATAGCGCCTGTAAAAACAGCTGAAGGAGATAACTTGCCAGCAGGTAATGCCCTAGAGCTTGTTCGTTTCATTCGGCCATCTAAGTCCTGCTCCCAAAGACAATTAAGAGCTCCAGCAGCAGCAGCAGCGAGAGCTCCTCCACCAAGAGTGCAAGCAAGTCTTGGGGAAGGTAAAGGCCAACCCTCGCTCAAAGCCATCCCACCAAGTGTTGTAGCTAAAAGCAGAGGGATGAGGCGAGGCTTGGCCACCTCTAACCAAGGCGGGAGAGTAACTTTCTTTCTAGAAGGAACAACATCGTCACGACTTGGAGAAGTGGAAATGATTTGAGAAGTTGAACTAACCATGACAAGCCTCCAAAGAAATTCCTTCAGGTTCACCAGAAGAAATCGAAACAGAATAGAGATCTTTGCTACAGCAAAGTGCTGATAAAGAGGCCACTAACAAAGATGCAAATAATTGATGAAAAACTCGAATTAGAGGTTCGCTTAGGATTGAATGAACAGAAAGAATCCCTAACATAATTTGCATAGATAAGAGGACTAATACAAATAAAAGGAATGGCCATTGAGCACGAAACCAACCGCCTAAAAAAATCGCAGTTAAAACAAAAGAAAAAAGCCATAAGGAAACAGGTATTGATAAAAATCTATGCAAGTCAAGCAATTTGCAGTCAAGTCCATTGGCAAGGCATCTTTGAGCAGCCCAAGTGGTTGCCATTCTGCTCCCTATCAAACTTTGAGCAATTACAGCAAAAAGAGATATTCCACTAAAAAGTTTCCACCAAAGAGGAGGCTCTATACCAGCAGGAGAGAGTAATCTCCTAGTCAGACCACTCATCAATGCAACAAGTGTTAAAGCTAAAAACAAATGTGCCATAACAATAGTTGATGGCAAAAGATCTACAACCGTAATAGCACCTAGACCACCTTGAAAAATAACTAAAGCAAATATCAATCCACTAATCCAAGGGAACCATTTAGGCAAATAAGATTTAAAGATTAAAGACAAGCAAAATTGTATTGCGATAGTTATTCCAACAAAAAAAGCATCTAAACGATGAAACCACTCAAGAAAAACCCGAACATTCATTTGTCCTTTCGGGAAAAGGACTCCATAACAAAGAGGCCAATCTGGGCATGCCAACCCTGCTTCCATAACACGTGTAGCACCCCCAATAACAACTAGAAAAACTAGTGCTACAACAATATGAGCAGCCAATTTACCAAGGCGGTCTCTAATCAAATTTGAAGTCAGACTAATAGTCAAGCTCAGCAATAAATAGTCTTCTTGTATAGCAAGTTAGCTATTCAGAGAATTACGGCACGATATTTCTCAGGACTTCACCTTAAATTGTTCCTAAAATCTCCCATTCCTGACAAAAAATATTCTCTTGCGGGTTTCTCAATACCAAAAAGTCCAAAAAAGGAAGAAATTCTAATGAATCTAATCAAAATACATTCGTTGTTCATGCTAAAAGGAAAGATTATATATAAGTTAGATATATATAGATTTGAGGAGTTTTGTATTGCCACTAACGGCTATATATACGATATTAATTAGCCTAGCCCTCATTTTGGGGGGTATATGGGCTGAGGACAATCTAAATTTATTGCCAGTTGTCGCTAGCTCAAATGCTCCTATTTATGATGAACTCTTCAGGGTTCTTTTTGTTATTGGAATAATTTTATTTGTTGGGATGACAGCCTTAGTAATTTATAGTCTTATCACATTTAGAAAAAGACCAGGACAAACTAGTGACGGCATAGCAATAGAAGACAATCTGCCTTTAGAGATATTTTGGACAGCTGTACCTGCAATAGTTGTTCTGTTTGTTGGTCTTTATAGCTACGACATATACGAACGAATGGGTGGGATGCAATTAGCCTCTAATAATTCACATGATCACAGCTTAATGATGAAAGACGAAAGAATATGGGGAGGTATTGGCACGGCGCAAGAAGAGAATCCTGAAGGAGCTCTATCCCCCGTTAATGTTGAAGTAACTGCAATGCAATTTGCATTCCTTTTTAATTATCCCAAAGGAGAAATAATCTCTGGAGAACTTCATGTTCCAGCAGGTCGTCCCGTAAGTATGAAAATGGATTCAAAAGATGTCATCCATGCCTTTTGGGTCCCTGAATTCCGACTAAAGCAAGATATAATTCCCGGTCAACCAACAATTTTAAATTTTACACCTACTAAAATCGGTAGATATCCCATAATATGCGCAGAGCTTTGTGGGCCATACCACGGGGGAATGAGATCAACTGTAGTAGTTGAGGAGCCGGAAGAATATGAATCTTGGTTCAACAAAAACTCAAAAATACCTGAGGTAGCGCTATGAGTATTTCAGTTCCACCAAACACTGAACAAAGCTCTAAAGGCATTCAGCCAACAGGGTGGTTGCGTTATTTTAGTTTTAGCCTTGATCACAAAGTCATCGGACTCCAATATTTAGTTTGTGGATTCATTTTTTATTTAATTGGTGGAGCACTTGCAAGTGCAATACGCATCGAATTAACCAGCCCTATCTCTGACTTTATGCCTAGAGATGTATATAACCAAGTTCTTACTCTTCATGGCACTATAATGATATTTCTCTGGATTGTTCCAGTAGTAAATGGAGCATTTGGTAACTATCTAATACCTTTCTATGTAGGGGCTAGAGATATGGCTTTCCCTCGCCTAAATGCAGTTGCATTCTGGTTAATACCTCCAGCAGGATTAATGCTCATTAGTAGTTATTTTATAAATGGTGCAGCCCAATCAGGATGGACAGCTTACCCTCCTCTAAGTATTACGACGCCTGCAGCAGGCCAAATTGTATGGATATTAAGTGTTCTTCTTTTAGGAGGAAGCTCTATTTTTGGTGGAATTAACTTCATCGCGACTATTCTCAAGCTTCGACGGCCAGGATTAAAGCTGATGCAATTACCTATGTATTGCTGGGCAATGCTAGGTACAAGCATATTGGTAGTTCTATCAACACCTGTTTTAGCGGGCACTCTTATCCTGCTGAGTTTTGACATTGTTGCTCATACAGGTTTCTTTAATCCGTCTCTTGGCGGCAACGTAATTGTTTATCAACATCTTTTTTGGTTTTATTCACACCCTGCTGTTTACATCATGGTTTTGCCTGCCTTTGGATTAGTAAGTGAAATCCTTCCAGTTCATTCACGTAAACCTCTTTTTGGCTATGCCACAATGGTTTACTCAATCATGGGGATTGTAGTTTTGGGACTTGTGGTGTGGGCTCACCATATGTTTACAAGTGGTACTCCTCCTTGGATGAGACTCTTTTTTACTATTGCCACTTCCTTTATTGCTGTACCGACAGGAATAAAATTCTTTAACTGGGTAGCAACTCTATGGGGAGGGCGTATCTCTCTTAATAGCGCAATACTATTTTCCTGTGGTTTTATTGTTAACTTTGTTTTAGGAGGCATTACTGGAGTAGCTTTGGCTCAAGTGCCTTTTGATGTTCATGTTCATGACACCTACTTTGTAGTTGCTCACTTCCATTACATAGTCTATGGGGGGTCAGTTTTTGTAATATTTTCTTCTATTTACCATTGGTATCCAAAATTCACAGGAAAAATGCTTGACGAGAAACTTGGAAAGATTCATTTCCTTTTAACCTTTATTGGATTTAATCTCTGTTTTGCTCCTCAACACTGGCTAGGACTTAATGGAATGCCAAGACGAGTAGCTGAATACGACCCTCAATTCACTTTTGTCAATCAAATTAGTAGTGTTGGGGCTCTCCTAATGGCTCTAAGTACTCTTCCATTCCTTTGGAATGTTTTCCATAGTGCCTTTCGCGGAGAATCTTCTGGGGATAATCCATGGCAAGCACTCACGCCTGAATGGCTTACCAGTTCCCCCCCTCCCGTTGAGAACTGGGTTGGAGAGCCTCCTCTAGTAACTAAGCCTTATGGCTATGGACAAAGCCAACTGTCCAAAGAAATTCCCAATTCCTTTATTGAGGACAAAAAATAATGACAACTATTTCATCTGTTGACAAAAAAGCTGAAGAATTAACTTCGCAAACAGAAGAACATCCCGATCTCAGATTATTTGGCCTAGTTTCTTTCTTGGTTGCAGACGGAATGACATTTGCCGGCTTTTTTGCAGCATATTTAACTTTCAAAGCAGTCAACCCACTGCTACCTGACGCTATATACGAATTAGAACTACCTCTACCAACACTAAATACCATTTTGCTGCTTGTTAGCAGTGCAACCTTCCATAGAGCTGGGAAGGCTTTGGAGGCGAAAGAATCAGAAAAATGCCAAAGATGGTTACTAATAACCGCTGGCCTTGGAATAGCTTTCCTTGTAAGTCAAATGTTTGAATACTTTACTTTGCCCTTTGGGCTTACCGACAATCTTTACGCAAGTACTTTCTATGCTCTCACTGGTTTTCATGGCCTACATGTAACTCTAGGCGCGATAATGATTTTAATTGTCTGGTGGCAAGCACGTTCTCCAGGGGGGCGAATAACCACAGAAAATAAATTTCCTTTGGAAGCCGCAGAACTCTATTGGCACTTTGTTGATGGGATTTGGGTAATTTTATTCATCATCCTTTATCTACTTTAATCTTGAATTCTTGATAGCAAAAAAAATATTTCACATGGTTTATTGCCACAATTGCACTTATTCGTCAGAATTAATAGAAACTAATAGAACTATTAAATGCTGGTAGGCAAGGAATTACTCGACAAAGCCAGATCCTTAAGCAAATGTTCTGAGGATGAAATCGCAAGAGGCTGTGGTTACGTAGGCCCAAGCGGAAGGGTTTTGCGTAAAAGTTACTACAGAGCATTAGTACAAGCCAAAGGATATAAGCTACGTTCAAATGGTCCTGGAAGACCTGGCAATAGATCCTCACGTGGACGGCAGGCAGAATTTAAAACAAAAGTCCATGGGAATGGCAATCTTCTAATTGGCCATGCATATACAAAAAAGATGGGCTTAGAGCCTGGTCAAGAGTTTCGAATCGATGTAAGGAGAGATTCTGGGGCCATATGTTTACTCCCACTTGGGGGTAAAAAATTAGAAATCAACAATTAAACAGAATTCAACTGGTATATTTCTATTTTATTAATAGGTTCAAGTTTTATGAATATCCATTAGCTTTAAGCCAATTATCAGATATTTCAAGAGGTTTTGTTTTCAATTGATTACTTTTATCAGCCATATCAGATCTTTGTTCAAGCAAGCTTTCAGTATATTTAGCTATTAAATCTGCTTCTAGATTAACAAATTCACCTTCAAGCAAGTATTGCAATGAGGTATTTGCCCAAGTATGCGGAATTACTGCTATTGAAAGTATGTTGCCTTCCTTTCTTTTTGCAATAGTAAGACTTACACCATTCAAAGCAATACTTGCTTTATCACAGGTATATTTTGCAAAAATATTTTCTTGCCAGCGAATTTGCAAATCCCAAGAACTAGTTAACTCTTTAATAGAAACAACTTTCCCTAAACCATCAATATGACCGCTAACAAAATGTCCTCCTAAGCGATCAGAAATCCTCAAAGCAGGTTCTAAATTGACAAAGCCTCTTTCCGTAGCCTTCTCTCCCAACGAAGTCCTGGCTAAAGTCTCTTCACTTACATCAGCAAAAAAACCTTTATTCCTTAATGCAGCAACTGTTAAACAAACGCCATCAACAGCGATACTATCTCCAAGCGCTATAGAAGGGAAGGAAGTAGGAACCTCTACCAATACTTTCTTGCCAGCACGATGAATAGTTCCTACTGCTTGTACAAGACCCGTAAACATTAGATAGTCCTAAAAAGAAAATACTGAGCCATAATCAAGCAAGCAATCTAAAGCGAAGAAAATTAAATGGCGATACCTAAGATTACAGCGAAGAGATCATGAAATGCGTTCTAATCAATGGAAAATGAGTCATAAAAGAAATCCATTTGGTCTTGGCCCTGAGGTGAGTTTATTTACATTAGGGACAATGCGCGCAATTGAATCAATAGATCAGATGTATTTGATTCTTAAGGAAGCTTATTTTGCAGGAATTAATCATATAGAAACATCTCCTGCATATGGACCAGCAGAAATTTTCCTAGGGGAATCTCTAAAAAAGCTGAAAGCCAAAGGAATTGAGCCTAGAGGTGGTTGGATAATAACCAGCAAACTTCTTCCAAGCATTAAATTCTCCAATGGCAAAAAACAACTTAAAGGAATCATCAAGAGACTAGGAATATCCAAAGTTCATAATCTTGCAATTCATGGCTTAAATCTCCCTGAGCACCTTAACTGGGCTTTACAAGGAGAAGGTGCTGAATTGCTAAAATGGGCCCAATCTGAGGACCTAATTGGACAAGTAGGCTTCAGCTCTCATGGCTCATTTCAATTAATCAATGAGGCAATTGAAAGTAATCAATTTAATTTCTGCAGTCTTCATCTACATTTATTAGATCAAGAAAGGATACCGCTGGCACAGGCAGCTTTAAAAAAAGGAATGGGAGTTATAGCCATTTCACCTGCAGATAAAGGAGGTCATTTACATACACCAAGTCAAACTCTGATTGAAGATTGTTCCCCATTCAAGCCACTCGAGTTGGCTTATCGATACTTATTATCACAAGGAATTAGCACTCTTACCTTAGGAGCAAATAAGACTAAAGACTTATACCTTGCAAAAAAGCTTGGGGATTCAAATTCACCACTATCTAGTTCCGAAAAGCTTTTAATTGATCGCCTAATGAAAAACATCACTCATCGCTTGGGGAATACATTTTGTGGCCAATGTAGAGAGTGCTTACCTTGTCCCAATGAAGTCCCAATCCCAAATATTTTACGCCTCCGAAACCTCGACATTGGACTTAATCTTCAAACTTTCTCAAAAGAAAGATATAATCTCATTGGGAAAGCAGGGCATTGGTGGGAAAAATATGATGCAAGTGCTTGTATGAAATGTGGAGATTGCCTGCCTAGATGTCCAAATAACCTAAATATTCCAGAACTTCTTGAAGAAACTCATTCTAAATTAATTGATAAACCAGAAAGAAGATTATGGGGATGAATTATTCCAACGGTCCTCAAGAGCTTCCTTTTCAAGACTATTTAAAGGAGGAAGTGACCAAGAATTCTTAAAATTTTCTTCAAATTGATAAATGGTTTGATATCTATTAGGCAAAGAATTTATACCCTCCTTGAGATAAGCGTACTTGACAGGAGGGATAACACCTCTTGCAAGCAATTTAAGCAACAACGGCAACTCCCTACTTTTCTTGATCCATTCTGATGGCAATGGTTGAGATGTTGATTTTGGTCGCAGCAACAATGTCCAATTTAAAGGAGCTCCTTCCTTAGGGAAGGCAATACTTAAGCGAGGATCACTTGCAAGAGCTTTTAAGCAAAAATGAAGTGGTAAAACAGCTACTTTTGCTTTTCCTGAAAGCAGCCAATTCAATCCATTCCTATCGTCAAAGCTTCTCGCTTGAAGCTTTAAAAGTCTTAATGAATCTGTATCTCGCATTCGATCAGCCAAGGACATTATCACTCGAGGGCTACTGGGCAAGATCACCTGTTCTCTTAGATCAGATTCTAAAAGAACTTCCCAAGATTCTCTTGCCTTAGGCAACCAACGATCTCCTCCTCGAAAAATCAATACCCAAGGACTAACTGCTAGAGGTAAAAGCCGAGCTGAGATATCAGCCTTAAAACTATTTAAGAATGATATTGCTTGGCTATTAAGCTCCTCATATAAAGTAACGTCTCCAATAGCTTGAAAATGCTCATAAGGACAATTACTAAGCCATCCATCTCCAAGCGCTATTAAATCAATCTGTTTGTCTAATTGATTTTTATTGAATTTTACTTCTGTTGAAGAAGCCAAAAATTGATATCTCCAGGATGATGGCAAACTCTGCAAAAATTCTCTGGGTAAAACATCTTTAGGCAAAACTAAAGTTGCTCTATTGGACGCATAAGAACAACCTGAAAGGCTCAACAATCCAGTCAAAGCCCCTAAACGAATAAACTCTCTTCTCCCAAGGGTCAAATTTTTCATGGTCAAGACCCTAAAACTATCAAAAGCATACCTATTAAATTTTATCTAATTGATCAACTGCAAATTCACATTCTTCAATTAGTTTCTTGCAACTAACGCCATTATTTTGTGCTAACAAAACAAATGCTCCTGCACCTACTCCTTCTTTTACATATCCAATCTCATAATCTCGCAGAACCTGCTTAGAGCTTTTCGTAAAACGTAATCCAGCAGAAAGGCCTAAAAGAGATACCTCAAAAGAATCTTCTACAAGTTTAATCAAAGATTGGAAAGCACTCTGACCTATGGATAAAGATAATGATTCATTTGCAAGCCAATATGTTGTCCCAATCGAAATATCTTCTACAAAATCATCCTTTAATGAAGAATCAATAGATGCTAGAGCAGTTGCTAATACAGCTAACATCTGACTACCTCCACCTAACAAAACAGGTTGTTTAACTTTTCTTGCACCTAACAAAAGGCCAACTGCAAATGGCTGAAACGGGTCTCCCACCGCCGCTAATAACTCCTTAGGGCATGGTTTTGCTCCTAAAGATAAGGACTGCAAACCTTTTTCAACTATCTTCTTTTTTAAAGTCATAGGAGGGGTACGACTACTACCGCTGATCAATTCACTTGCTGTAATACCAAGTCCAGTTAATACCGCTAGTGCAGTAGTCGTTCCTCCTGGAACACATTCTGTAAGTAGCAATGGGCTGGCTAATTCTAATCCCATCTTCATGCCTTCTTCAAAAAGGTTTTCTACTCTATTGATATCCATAGCTTTACCAGTGGTTATGCATTCAGAGGGGCCCTGGGAAGGTGATTCAATTGAAAGGCAAGGGAAAGAAGGAGTTTGAAGAATGCCAGCCTGAGCAATTAGTGACTTAACACCTATTAAGTCAGAAGCCACATAACTAATTAGTGCAGGAGAAACACCTGCTGAGAGAGGGGGCAAAGGCCACCTTCTTGAAGCAGTAGGACCGTGCAAAAGAAACTCTGCATCTGCAACAGCAGTAAAACGTCTAGACTCCTTAGTTGCGCCAGCTGCTGATATACCTTCTATTTCGGCAGTCTTAGTACCTGCTAAAACCAAAATACTTGTTATATCACTAATAGAAGTACTCCAAATATCTATCCAACGATTCAAAAGAGATGGTGATGATGATGATGACCCAAATACATTGCATCTATCAGATGACCTTAATGAAAAGATATTGCTTTGAGTAGATTCAAACTGATTCAAACTGGGTCCCATAAAATCAAATTATTTAATAGTCGTGGGGGCAATGGCAATGGTGCTTGCAATTTTGGAAAGATCCAAAACGCAACAGCATGCAAAGTTAGAACAAAAATCAATTCTTGAAGAATAATTAACATTAACGCCGCTATTTGAACAAAGAATAAATCTGGGACGAATGAGAGATTCAATAGATCTATTATTCGCTCAAGTAAAATTAATCCTGCTCTAGTAACAACAACCCAAAGGTTTTCGCCAACTAAAAAAGAAAGCAAAAAAACTCTTACAAGAAAACCTATTGTTCCAATCATCACACCTATAGACCAACTCACCCACCAACTAAAGCCTCTAAACCAACTCCAGCCAAGCCAAAGAGCAAGAAATCCATAGGGGAACAAAACCAAAGGACCTCTCACAGGCCCCATTAATCCCACTAAAAGCATCACTAAAAGAGCTGTTCCTTCTATACCTGAAGAGGGGCCTCTCCTGACTTGCAAAAGAGCTAAAGGAAGGGGCAAGGCAATCCTGAAAAAAGCCCCCCCGATAGGTAAATAATAAAGAGCTATCCATATCAATGCAGAAGCAGCAGCCAAGTAAGAGGTTTCTACTATGCGAACCGACTTCCTTCGTGAGAGAGGTATACGAAAAGCATTTTTTTGCCTGACCATGGCCTTATTAAGACTCCTCAAATCACTTACCTCGAGAATGAATCTTTAGAAACTGTTTTTTTATTAAAACTCTCTATTTTTTCAATTTCAAAACTCACGCCAGCATCACGCAAGGCATTTGTTACTTCTTCTGCTGGAGCAGAAGGATTTGCTCCTGACAATCTAATAATAATTCTATAAGGTTTAGGTTTAAAAGATCTATCTCTTTTAGGGGAAGGAGTCAATTTTTTTTTAGTAATATGAGGCTTTTTCTTTTTTTCTAAGTTTACTTTTTGTTTTGAAGCGCGTTTAGCAATTGTAATCTTATTACTTTTTGCTTTAGAAGTTTTATCTCCTATAGGTTCATCTTTTTTCCTATCCTTTCCTTGTGATTGAACGGGGGCTTCAAAGCTATTGGCAAGTCTTTCGCCAACTTTCGAATTTGAACATGACTGAATCACAAAAAAGCAAATTAGTGCCAAAAATATCTTCATGATTTTCTAGAAATGACTAATTTTAAAATAATCATTACTTATCTTTTGGCTTAATAACCTTTACTTGACTTGCTCTTAAACGACCTGTCTTTGTTGTTGTACTTTTTTTCTTTGTTGTTGTACTCTTTTTCTTTGTTGTTGTACTTTTTTTCTTTGTTGTTGAAGATGTTTTACTTGATTTCTTTACCTCTAATAATTGGATAGCTTCCTCAATTGTAATTTCTTCAGCACCCTTCCCTTTTGGTAAAGATGCATTTATCTTCCCCTGCTTAACATAAAGACCATAAGGTCCGTTATAAACATGAATATTTTCTTCTCCTCCTTTAGGTACACCTAAATCTCTTAAGGCCATTCGTCCTCCCCGCCCAAGTTTAGGTATTGCTAAAAGTTCAATAGCTCTCTTTAAATCAATTTCATATACATCATCTTCTTTTTTTAGAGAACGATTATCAGGTTTTTCACCATTACCTTTATCCCAAACAACATATGGTCCGAACTGCCCTGTACGAGCTTCAATTGTTCCACCATCAGGGTGTTCTCCAAGTAAGCGAGGCAAACTTAAAAGCTTTACAGCTTCATCTAAAGACAGTTCTTGAGTTTTTATATTTTTAGGAAGTGATGCACGGCGAGGTTTTTCTTTTTTATCTAAAGCTTCTCCAAGTTGAACAAATGGTCCCCATGGACCAAAGCGAAGATAAACTTTTTCGCCTGTATCAGGGTGATTTCCAAGATCTGAAGGACCATCCAATATTTGCTTGACTTTCTCTTCATCAAGATCTCCGGGGGTAATATCTATTGGCAAATTCCCTTTTGCATCAACTTCTTCACCTTCCTCATTAATCCTCTTCCCTTCCAGCCAGGGTCCATTAGACCCAATGCGAACTGTGCAAGGGATCCCCTCAAGGTCAACTTTTCTATAAGCTTTCCCATCAATATCACCTTCTCTCTTATCAACCTGCGCAGCCAACCCCTTTCTACCTTTATAAAAAGATTCTAGATAAGGAAGCCACTGAACCGTGCCAGAAGAAATCTCATCTAGAGAAGATTCCATGCGAGCTGTAAATGTAGTATCTACTAAATCAGGGAAATGCTCTTCTAAAAGAGACGTTACTGCAAAGGCTGTAAAAGTAGGTGCAAGAGAATTAGCACTCAAAGATGCATACCCTCTATCAACAATCGTTCCAATAATGCTTGCGTAAGTAGAAGGTCTTCCAATTCCCTCTTTTTCTAAAGTCTTTACTAAAGATGCTTCGCTATAACGAGCGGGAGGTTTCGTTTCATGTCCCATAGCATCAACTGACTTAGGAGAGAGCACATCACCTACGTTGAGAACAGGTAAAACAATTTCCTGTCCCTCTAAAGCAACTTCTGGGTCATCACTACCCTCAACATAAGCTCTGAAAAAACCAGGGAAATCAATATTTTTACCCGATGCTCTGAAAATCGCATCTCGAACACTGATATCCACCGAAAGCATTGTCAAACGAGCTTCCGCCATCTGACTAGCAACAGTCCTTTTCCATATCAGCTCATACAAAGCCAAATCACGACCATTTAGTCCTGTATCATTTGGAGCTCTAAAAGTTTCTCCTGCGGGTCTAATAGCCTCATGAGCTTCTTGTGCATTTCTTGTGCTTGAAGCAAATTGTCTAGGGGCTTCACTTAGATAATCTTTTCCATAGCGCAATTCAACACATTTTCTAGAAGCCCTAATTGCTTGTTCCGACAAGTTTACAGAATCTGTTCTCATATATGTGATAAACCCTCGTTCATACAAGCCTTGAGCGCAACGCATTGTTTCTCTAGCGGAAAGCCTCATCTTCCTATTGGCCTCCTGTTGCAAAGTACTTGTTGTAAACGGAGGAACAGGCTTCCTAATAGTTGGTTTTTTATCTACAGATTTAACTATCCACTTGTCTGCTGCCAATAAAGTTACCAGCTCTTTTGCTTCCTTTTCCTTAAGCAAATTTGATTTGTTTCCCACTTTAAGCTTCCCCGTTTTTTCATCAAAATCACTCCCTTTGGCAATCTTTTGATCAGCATAATTAATCAAACGCGCTTCAATAGGAACATTATTTTTTTCAAGAATTGTTTTCAGATCCCAATAACTTGCTCGTTGAAAGGCCCTCCTTTCTCTTTCACGTTTAACCAATAGTCTTACTGAAACAGACTGAACACGACCAGCAGAAAGTCCCCATGCAACTTTCTTCCACAAAAGTGGTGAAAGGGTATATCCAACTAATCTATCAAGAATTCTTCTAGTCTCTTGAGCATGGACAAGTTCCATATCAAGGTCTCTGGTTTTTTGCAGAGCTTTGGTAATAGCTTGTTTTGTAATTTCATGAAAAACCATTCGTTTTGTTGGAACCTTGGGCTTCAATAGCTCCAACAAATGCCAACTAATACTTTCCCCCTCTCGATCTTCATCAGTTGCTAATAAAACCTCTTTTGCATCTTTTAATGCTGACTTCAATTCTCTCACTACCTTCTTCTTATCTTTTGGAACTACGTACAAAGGTTCAAAATCTTCTGCTGTATTAACTCCAATCCTTGACCATTTTTCTTTCTTCATAGCAGCAGGAATCTCACTGGCACCTTTTGGAAGGTCCCTAACATGCCCCATAGAAGCAATCACTTGAAAACCCTTGGGCAAGAAGCTTTTTATAGTTCTTGCTTTGGTTGGACTTTCTACGATGACCAAGGTGTGCCCCACAGGCGAAGAAATAACTGTTATTTATCTTTATCGCATCAACCACCAAAATGCATAGACCATAGTCATAACTAAGGCATATTTCATAACATCGCTAGAGTTAAAAAAGCAGGTATTTTTTCGTAAAAACAATGCCCGATATGGGTACACCTCTTTTAACTATCCAAGGGATGGCCTCCCCTGGAGAACTCTTAAATCTTTCGCTAAATGCAAAAGCAATTTTACCTGAAGGATTTGTTCTCTTAGCCTTGATTGGGACCTTGTTGGTTGATCTTGCCGGGGAAGAAATCTCAAAAAGATGGTCACCCCCTATCTGCTATGCAGGTCTAGGGTCTGCATTAATCATTCTTGGCTTTGGATGGAACCAATCACCTGAATCTGCGTTCCTTGGTGCATTTATAGCCGACAATTTTTCAATTGCATTTCGAGCAGTTGTTGCACTCTCCACTCTTATATCACTTCTAATCAGTTGGAGATATGCTGAACAAAGTGGTAGCCCAGTTGGAGAATATGCAGCAATTCTTTTAGCGGCAACTCTTGGAGCAATGCTTTTATGTGGATCTACAGACTTAATAAGCATTTTTATTTCTCTTGAGACCCTATCAGTAGCAAGTTATCTACTCGCCGGATATCTAAAGAGAGATGCCAGAAGTTCTGAAGCGGCTCTAAAATATTTACTTGTTGGATCTGCTGCCGCTGCCGTATTTCTATACGGAGCATCATTGCTTTATGGGTTAAGTGGATCAACAAGTCTTGAAAGTATTGGGATAGCACTTCAAACAAGTCCAACCCCATTAGCAGCGTTGGCTCTTGTATTTATTCTTGCAACTGTTGCCTTCAAGATAGCGGCAGTGCCATTCCATCAATGGACTCCAGATGTCTATGAAGGGTCTCCTACACCTGTAGTTGCTTTCCTTTCAGTCGGTTCAAAGGCTGCAGGGTTTGCCTTAGCAGTAAGAATTCTAGTTGGCTGCTTTAACGCGTTTGATGATCAATGGAAACTTCTTTTTACTGTTTTAGCTGTCCTGAGTATGACTTTAGGGAACGTTGTAGCCCTTGCTCAAACATCAATGAAACGAATGTTGGCATATAGCTCTATAGGGCAAGCTGGTTTTGTCATGATTGGGCTTGTTTGTGGAACTGAAGAAGGCTATGCCGCAATGATCCTTTATATGGCTGCCTATTTATTTATGAATCTTGGGGCATTTGCATGCATTATTCTTTTTTCACTTAGAACCGGTAGCGACCGGATTGCAGATTATGCAGGTCTATACCAAAAAGATCCTTTAATTACTTTAGGACTAAGTTTATGTCTGCTTTCTTTAGGAGGCATCCCCCCAATGCTTGGATTCTTCGGCAAAATATACCTTTTCTTTGCAGGTTGGTCGGACGGACAATATTTATTAGTAATTGTGGGGCTTGTAACATCTGTAGTTTCGATTTATTACTACATCTCGGTAATAAAAATGATGGTAGTTAAAGAACCTCAAGAAGCATCCGAACTTGTAAAAGCTTATCCATTAATCCAATGGAATTCCATTGGAATGCCTACTTTAAGATTTGCTCTCCTGACTTGTGTTTTTGCAACTGCGATAGGGGGTGTTCTATCAAATCCATTATTCAAATGGGCAAATAGTGCAGTTGCTGGAACGCCCTTACTTCAAGAAGCCCTGACTCTTGCAGCAGAAAAAGGTGCAATAGGTTGAATTAATTGAATGAATAATCTTGTCGCAAAGCTTTCTAATGTAAGCAAACACTATGGAGAAGGAGATTTAGTAGTAAAAGCTCTAGACGAATTAAACCTAGAAATTAATAAAGGAGATTATCTTGCTGTCATGGGAGCAAGTGGATCTGGGAAAAGTACTGCTATGAACATTTTGGGCTGCCTTGATAGGCCAACTTACGGTCACTATCAACTTAATGGGAATGCCGTCCAGGAGCTTAGTGACGATGAACTTGCAGATCTGCGCAATCAAGAGCTTGGTTTCGTCTTCCAACAATTTCATCTTCTGCAAGATGCCACTGCACTAGAAAATGTAATGCTGCCAATGCTTTACGCATGCATACCTCCTGCTGAAAGAAAAGAATTGGCAGAAATAGCACTTGAGAGAGTCGGTTTAACGGAAAGAATGAATAATCGGCCAAATCAGCTTTCCGGAGGTCAACAACAACGAGTTGCTATTGCCAGAGCAATCATAAATAAACCTTCGCTTCTACTTGCAGACGAACCCACAGGAGCACTTGATTCTAATACTACTGAGGATGTACTGAATTTATTTGATGATTTGCATAGTCAAGGGATAACTCTAGTGCTAGTCACACACGAAGATGAAGTGGCTTTGAGAGCAAAAAAGAAGGCTCTATTTAAAGATGGAAAAATCATTCAACTTTCTTAAAACTCAAAAAGTTTTTTATTCCCAACGGTTCCAATTCTCTTTTATAAAACCTCTGCTTACTCTAAGTTTCCCATCGAGATCTAATCCTTCAACATCCCAAATCTCATTTGATTGAGATTTCTTTATTTGTTTTGCCCATAGAAATTTCTCTCCCTCTTTACATAGATGCTTTGGATCAAGCAAAAGCATCTTCGCTTGCTCAATAGCCAAAAGAACTTCTAAAGACCATTTTAATGTGGAAATATTCTTCTTTCCTGAACATTTCAAAAGCGAAATTCCTCCTTTTGGAACATGGTTGCAAACATTTAAACCAATTCCCAAAGATAAAAAATTCGCTTCTTGCCCTCTACTAAAAACACGAGGCAATAATCCCGCTATTTTCTTGCCATTAACTAATAAATCGTTAGGCCATTTGATTTGAACTGGTATCAAGCTTCTCTCAAGCCTATTTGACAATGCTACAGCCACTGCGAGTCCAAACAATCCAGCAGATTTAACTGATACATCACAAGTCATTGCTGCACTAAGCCAAACTCCACCTAACGGCGAATCCCAAATACGTCCTCTCTGTCCCCTGCCATGTGATTGTCTACCAGTTAAAAATGCTCTTGGATTATTTACTGACAATGGTTTTTGCTTTAACCACCTAGAGAGTTCAATATCTGTACTCCCGCAAACGGGCTTCCATCTTAAGACCCAAGATTTTTTTAACACCTCCGATCTTTTTATAAGACAGGTGATTGGGGCAGCTCCAGTCCATGGCAAAGAATTCTGCATAAAACAGCAATTATGTTTTAGCTCTTACAACTTCTATAACTTAAGCATATCCCTTTTGATTTTAATCTATAAACTCACTAAGGAATTAATCCAGCAAACCAAGTTTTTTAGTAAAATCGGCTTAATATTAAGCAATGAATTTCGATAATTACGCCAACTCAAAAATCAATGTTGGGGAAGGTTCAAACTCTGGTAATACTTCAAATCCATCTTCTTTATCTAAATGCCTAGACCAATTAAAAGTTGAATGGAATAAAAATCAAAGCATTGCTTCACTTTGGCAAGACTGGCCAAAGATAGCAGGTCCTAAGATTGCATCAAATTGTATTCCTTTAACTTTCCATGGAGGCATTTTAACAATTGGAGCAAATCACCCTCAATGGATACAAGCGCTAATGTTCAATCGTATCCAACTTCTAGCAGCACTTAAAGCAGAAGGACATGAAATCAAAGATATAAGAATCAAACAACACTATCCTCAAAAAAGTATTCAAAAAGAAACTGAAAATGCTATTTGGGAAGAACATCCAAGTAGATCAGATATACACGGGAAAAATTGTTGCCCAATATGCAATGTTCCTGCACCTTCTGGAGAAATATCTTTATGGGGGAAATGTCTTCTTTGTAGAAGGCAAGATCTCACTCCTAAGAGAAGAGTTTGAATTATGCTCTTAATAAAAGAGCTCCCATCTGACCTCCAGCAAGAGTTTTGTAGTTAGCTTCTTGAAACCCTACATTAATAGCTATTTGTTCTTGAATAAGTCCCACAGGGAACTTCTTTAAGCTCTCTTCCAAATAAGCATATTCTTCCTTTAGCCCCATTTTTGAAGCGATTGGAACAACAAAATTACGTAAATAAAATTTCTGAAAAAAAGAGTTTTTCGAGCCCTCAATTGTGTGATTGAAATCCAAAACCCCAGCTCTTGCACCAGGCTTCAAAAGACGGTGTATTTCTTTTAAGCCAGCTTCTGGACTTGAAAGATTGCGCAAACCATATGCCATTACTACACCATCAAAAGTAGAAGAAGGAAGTCCTGCCTTAAGAACATCTTCATTCAACCAAGAAATAGGTAACCATGGTTCCTTTAGGCTCCTTTTATGCGCGCAATTTATTTGCGCTCTAGAGAAGTCAACTCCTATAACACTTCCAAAAGGACGTACTAGTCGAGCCAAAGGTAAACTTAGATCTCCAGTTCCACAACAAAGATCAATCCATTTTTCTCCTGAAGCAGGCTTAAGCCATGTCAACAATTGTCTTTTCCATATCCTATGAAACCCAAGGCTAAATAAATCATTGAGAAAATCATAGTTTTTAGAAACCGAGTCAAATAATTCTTTAATTGCTATGGGATCTTGAGGTTTCACTTATATAAAAAAAGTAAGCCTATACGAATAATTATTTACTTTAATTGAAATTAAGCATATTAAGTAAGACTTACTGTAGAAGTAAATGAGAAAAAATTTTCAATTGAGCTTTCTCAATAATTAGTAGGTCTTATTATTAAATTCTTTTTTAATAAATAATTCTTGATTTCCTCTATTGTTAAATCTTGATCATGTAATAAAGATGCCAATAAAGCAGCAGATGCATTCCCATATTCAAAGGCTTCAAAAACATCTTCAAGACAGCCTGCACCTCCAGAAGCGATAACTGGTACTTGTACTGACTGAGAAATTGTTTTTGTTAATTCCAAGTCATACCCTTTTTGAGTTCCATCTCCATCCATTGAAGTTAGAAGTATTTCCCCAGCGCCTAATTCCACAACTTTTCTCGCCCAAGACAATGCATCTAAGCCTGTATTTTTTCTCCCCCCATTTACAAATACATCCCATCCAGATGATTCTTCCAAACGACGTTTAGCATCTATTGCAACAACTATGCACTGAGATCCAAACTGGCATGCCCCTCTAGACACCAAGCCAGGATCCTTAACTGCAGATGAATTCAAGCTAATTTTGTCAGCACCTGCACGTAAAAGTTCAGTTATACCTTCTATTGAGCTAATTCCACCCCCAACTGTAAATGGAATAGTTACAGATTCAGCAGTGCGACGGACAATCTCTACCAACGTTGCTCTCGCTTCATGACTTGCAGCTATATCTAAGAAAACCAATTCATCAGCCCCCTCTCTGCTATACCTACAGGCCAGTTCTACAGGGTCTCCAGCATCTCTAAGGCCAACGAAATTAACACCTTTTACAACCCGTCCATTTGCAACATCAAGACAAGGAATTAAACGAAGAGCAACCATAATTCCAATTTATAGTACAGCGACTGTTAGGGTTGCCCAACTACTTAAGTCTTGTCGGTCATGCCCCAATCAGCAAATCTTACGAGAATAGGTTCAAGGATCAAGATTGATCTTGATAAAGTTCAAGATAGAATATCAAGTAATTTGATTAAAAAGATCTACTCTGATCCTAGAGCTACTGTCACTGACTACAAAATGACTGATGGAGGAGGAGTGGGTCTTGTAGTTAAGCTTGCTGATGGAACAAAAAATTGGTTTTTTGAGAATGAAATTGGACCTAGCTGAGGATTAACAAAGTGAGTGATACTCGTCAGCTCCTTGGCATAAAAGGAGGATCAGAAACAACAAATATTTGGAAGCTGCGTCTGCAGCTCATGAAACCTATTACGTGGATACCTTTACTATGGGGAGTCATTTGTGGTGCAGCTGCAAGCGGCAATTATCACTGGAACTTAAGCAATTTCCTTGCCTCTCTGGCGTGCATGGTCATGAGTGGTCCTCTTCTTACAGGTTACACACAAACTATAAATGACTACTATGACAGGGAAATAGACGCGATTAATGAGCCAAGTAGACCTATCCCTTCTGGAGCAATATCCCTAACACAAGTAAGAATACAAATTTGGGTGCTTCTTTTGTTAGGACTATCTTTTGCTTATGGGCTTGATAGATGGGCAGGACACTCATCACCATCAGTCTTATATCTAGCCCTTGGAGGATCCCTTGTTAGTTATATATATTCAGCTCCGCCATTAAAACTTAAGCAAAACGGATGGCTTGGCAATTATGCACTTGGCGCCAGTTATATAGCTCTACCTTGGTGGGCTGGCCAGGCACTTTTTGGTCAACTAACTTGGACAACAGCACTGTTAACGTTGGCCTACAGCTTGGCAGGGTTGGGGATTGCGGTAATTAATGATTTTAAAAGTGTTGAAGGGGACAAAAAATTAGGGCTGCAATCACTTCCTGTAGTTTTTGGAATTAGGAACGCCAGCTTCATTAGTGCTGGGATGATCGATATCTTTCAACTAGCAATGGTTGGTGTATTGATCTTAATTGGTCAACACCTTGCTTCAGTTATTCTTATTCTATTAATCATTCCACAGATTACTTTTCAAGATATTTGGTTGCTTAGAGATCCTTTGGAATTTGATGTCAAATATCAAGCAAGTGCACAACCTTTCTTAATCTTGGGGATGTTAGTCACAGCCTTAGCTATTGGACATAGCTCACTAATTAATATTTAGTGAATGTTGAATTTCGAAATTGGCTGTTCATAACAACAGGCACACTAGCCATAGGTTCACTCACAGCAATATCTGAAGGGTTCATAAGTAAATCCATTGATTCTTTTCTACCACCTTCAAATAAAGTAAATGTCTTTAGTCGTCCTAGAACTATTGAGTTCTTTTCATCAAAAGGAGAAATAATTCAGAAGAGAGGGCCAGTTACTCGTGAGAAAATGACCTCAGGAGCAATGCCACAAATTGTCAAAGACGCATTTATTTCAGCAGAAGATAGGCGTTTCTACAAACATGAAGGTGTTGATTTTTGGAGTATTAGTAGAGCATTAATGGCAAATATCAATGAGAAGTCATTAGTTGAAGGAGGCAGCACAATTACACAGCAATTGGCAAGAATAATCTTCCTCAATCAAGATAGAACTATAACTCGAAAACTTAAAGAAATTGCTCTGGCATTCAAGCTAGAAAGAAATTTAACTAAAGAAGAAATAATCGAGCAATATTTAAATAATGTCTACTTAGGGTCTAGTGCATATGGAATCTCAGATGCAGCGTGGGTGTACTTTCAAAAAGACCCTAGCGAGTTAACCCTTGAAGAAGCCGCTCTAATAGCAGGATTAGCTCCTGCACCCTCATTATATTCACCTCTAGTGAACACCAATTTAGCCCTAAAGCGTAGAGATATTGTCCTTAAAAAAATGAGGCTTGAAAATTTCATCTCGGATTCAGAATTATTAACAGCTTTAAGTAGTCCACTAAATCTAAAACCTGCTGCTCCAAAATTTATAAAGAGTAAAGCTCCTTTTTTCACAAGCTACGTAGAGCAAAAGCTCCCTCATCTGTTGTCAAAAGAGCAAATGGAGATTGGTGGTCTTAAGATTTACACTAGTATTATTCTTGATTGGCAATCAAAAGCTCGAGAAATAACTAAAACTCAAAGCCCAGATAACGCGGAAGGTGCAATCGTCTCTATTGAACCAAGCACTGGACTAATTAGAGTTCTTATAGGAGGAAAAAATTATAACAAGAATCAATTTAATAGAGCGACTCAAGCACTTAGGTCCCCTGGCTCCACTTTTAAAGTATTCCCATATTCAGCTGCTATCAGCGAGGGCTACAAGCCAGAAGACATTCTTTTTGACACCCCAAGATGCTGGTATGGGTATTGTCCAAAGAACTTTGGTAATAAGTACTTTGGGGAGATATCGCTAGTCAATTCATTCTCAAATTCTTTGAACACTATAGCTGTCGATCTACTATCAAAAGTAGGGTTTAAGAAAGTAATATCTATTGCTAATAGACTAGGTGTAGGAAATGAAAGAAAACTTGGTCATTATTACCCTTTAGCAATAGGGGCATATGAAGAGACAGTGCTTAACATGACTGCAGCTTATGCGGGCATTACAAACAGAGGTGTTTATCATAAGCCATCCCCTATTAAAGAGATAAGAGGACCTGACAATAAAGTTATATGGAGTCAGAGAGCTAATAACAATAAGGGGACTAGAGCATTAGATGTCGACGTAGCTGACACAATGAACTGGATGTTAAAAAAAGTTGTTTCGGAAGGCTCAGGGTTTGCTGCCTCGATGGAAGGTCGAGAAGTTGCAGGAAAAACTGGAACTTCTGAAGGGGCTCGAGACCTTTGGTTTATTGGCTCAGTTCCACAACTCACAACTGGCATTTGGTTTGGCAAAGATGACAACGAAGAAATAAAAGGTAGTAGTGGGGATGCAGCACTCGCTTGGAAGAAATTCATGAAAGGAATAGATAAAGACTTATTATTGTCAGATTTTCCTGAAAGGCCATCTTCCCCCTAAGTCACCAAAACTGGTCTCCAATGACATAGTTATTTTAAAGGCTAACCCGAATCAATAATTGCTGCATAAAAACCATCTCCGCCTTGAGCATCCCCAGGCCATATTTGTTTTTGCCTCTCAAGGTTTAGCGGCTGATGCATAGAAACAAATTTCTCAATTTGTCTAAAATTTTCATCCGGATGAATAGTACAAGTTGAGTAGACGATCCTTCCTCCTGGTTTAAGTAATGGAAGGATTCCTTCCAAAAGATTGAATTGAAGTTGTATTAATCCTTCTATTTGAGAAGGTGACATCCTCCATCGAGCATCAGGATTCCTCGCTAATGTCCCCAACCCTGAACAAGGAACATCCAATAAGATCTTATTAAAATATCCCTTCCAAGAAGGCTTTAGTTCTATCAGATTCGTAGCATCAGCAGATAAGAACTTTATGCAATGATGTCCAAGACGAGCTGCATTTAAAGAAACTTTCTGCAGACGTTTTGGAGATCGATCGACAGCCCAAATTTCACCAATATCATTCATCAATTCTGCTAAATGAGTTGTTTTCCCTCCTGGAGCTGAGCAAGCATCCAGAACCACCTCTCCTGATCTTGGCTCTAAGAGAGGGACTACCCACTGTGCAGACCTGTCTTGAACTGACCATTCCCCTTGCTCATAACCAGGCCACTGACGCAAGTCTCCGGCACCGGATGTGACAGTTAATCCATAAGGACAGGTCTCTATAAGCTTGCTTTCTATCCCAGAATCTTGAAATTTCTGCCTTAAACTCTTAACACTCGAACGCTTAGAATTGACTCTCAAATCAATTGCAGGAGCCTGATTAAAAGCCTTTGCAATAATCTCAGCCCCTTTTTCTCCTTTCCACTCAATCAATTCGTATGCCAACCAAGTTGGTATTGAATGTTTTAGCGAAAGACGATCTTGCGGCTCAATTAACCCAGGTAATTCTTTACCAAGATCACGAGCTCTAATTGCTTCTCTTAAAATTGCATTAACTACAGGAGCAAGAGACTTTAAATTCTTTTTTTTTGCCAACTCCACAGTTGTATTAACTGCTGCCGAGACGGGGATTCGATCCATATAAAATATCTGATAAAGGCCGACATGAAGCAGCCACCTTAGCAATGGTGGTTGTTTCTCTGCTGACACCTTTGCTAAACAATCAATCCAACAATCCAAAACAAGACGTTGACGAATAGCACCACACGCCAATTCAGTCGCCAGTGCTCTATCAGCAATACTCAAACTATATTTCCGGAATGAATGATCTATTGCGATATCAGAATAAGCTCCTCTACCAACAGTCTGAAGAATTTCCCAGGCTGCAAGCCTGGAAAGTAATCCTTTTTTTAACAACAGTTCTGAAATAATTCTTTTACTCCTTTAAGAAAATTCAATTTAACAACTTAATTTTAAAGCAGCTATCAACAAAGTCTCATCTCAAGTAATTAAAAAGCTGATAAAATATAAATCCTTCGAAACAAAAACATCTTCGCTTTTAAAGCTAATCAACAATTCCACATAGATTGCAAAAGTAGTTATAGGCTATTAAAAGAATTTTGTGATTCACAACACCTACATCTTCTTAAATTATTTTTTATTTCTATGCCTCTCTTGCCACGTCGATTTGACCGCATCAAGTCTGTTCTTAATCGGAGGATGTCCAATTTAACCGTCCTTGCTGAAGAAGTAGAGAAGCCTCATAACCTTTCCGCTATTCTTCGAACTTGTGATGCTATTGGGATATTACAAGCACATGCAGTTTTCAAGCAAAGCAAAATACCAACTTTTAACAGTACGGCTCAGGGCAGCCAAAAATGGGTCAAACTTGTAAAACACCCAAATATTGAAGTCGCAATAAAATCGCTTAAAGGAGAGGGGTTTAAGATATATGGTACCAATCTCAATGAACAGGCTAAAGACTATCGTCTTTTTGATTACAAAGGCCCGACAGCGTTTGTATTGGGGGCAGAAAAATGGGGGCTCAGTCAGTTGGCTACAAGTCTTGTCGATGAATCTATTTTTATACCTATGAGAGGGATGGTGCAGTCTTTAAATGTCTCAGTAGCTTCAGCAACACTCCTTTTTGAAGCATTAAGACAGCGCGAAAAAGTCGGGATATCACCCAACTCTGGAGAGGGGCTTAACACGGACCTATATAACAAAACCTTGTTCGAATGGTCTTACCCTGAAGTAGCAAATTGGTGTAAGGATCAAGGGCGTGAATATCCAAAGCTAGGTTCAAAAGGAGAGATTCTAGAGAATCTTCCAAGAACAATAAAACTACGGTATTAACTAGAGCTCAGACTAAAAGAATTGAATTTCAGTAAGACAATTATTCTTTAACAAGTTCATTTCCACTGATGAAATCTTCAAGAGCTTCTCCCAGTAAAGAAAGTGAAAGAACTAAGCCAAACATAGCAATTCCAGGGAATAGTGCTGTCCACCAAATGCCTATTGGAACAGCATCTAAAGCCATATTTAAATCACTCCCCCATTCCGGAATAGTTTCAGGCAAGCCAAGTCCTAGAAAGCCAAGTCCTCCTAACACTAAAACTGCATCAGCAGCATTTAGTGTTAGAAGAACAGGCACAGAAGTAATTACATTTTTAAAAAGATACCTTCTCATTATCCAAAGAGGGCCAGCTCCCATTGATCTTGCCGCTTCAATATAAAGTTCCGTTTTAACTTGCATAGTCTGATTCCTAACAACACGAAAATATTGAGGTATATATACAACGCATAACGCAATTGCTGCATTCAGAATCCCCCTCCCCAAAAGGAACGCAATAACAACTGAAAGCAACAAAACAGGAACTGTATAAAGTGTTTCCATTATCAAAACCATTATTCTGTCGACAAAACCACCCATATAAGCGCTAAGAATACCTATAGGCACACCAATAAGAACAGCAAAACCAACTGCTAAAAGAACAACTTGGAGTGCCACATTCGTTCCTTGCAAAGTCCGCACACAAACATCTCTGCCTAGTCGATCAGTTCCACACCAATGTCCCCAAGATGGAGAGGAATACATGGGGCTATCTAGGCCCATTTGTCCATCAGGCAAAAACCCTAAACCAACCAATACAGGGGTTAAAAAAGCAGCAATCAAGTAAAGCCCTAGTAAGACAATTCCCCAGCGAGCCATTTTACTAGAGAGTTTCCTCGTCTCTAGAAGTCCAAAAGCAGAAAGATATTTCAAAAGAAAAACTCAGCTATAAAATTCATAATAAAAGGTAGAAAATTTATGCACAAGCGCTTAAATATATGTAAATAAATAGAATCAACATGAACTCGCAAGATCAAGGTCTGACTGTTGGGGAGTTAACTATAACAATTGCAATAGTAATAATTGCTGGTCTGATTTGGACAAATATTTCAAGGAATCAAGAATCCGATCAAAGCAAATTCATTCAATCTTCACCAACCATCTTACTAAGTTCAATGAGAAATTAGCTCTAGAAGTAAAAAAAGTTGTTTCTGATTGAATTTTTACTATAAATATCAATTTCCTATTGATTTAATTTAAGTACTGCCATGAAAGCCTCCTGAGGGACATCCACTTTACCCATTGATTTCATTCTTTTCTTACCTTTAGCCTGCTTCTTAAGTAATTTTTTCTTGCGTGAAATATCCCCCCCATAACATTTTGCTAAAACATCTTTACGCAAGGCACTAATGCTTTCACTTGCAATAATTCTACTCCCTATCGAGGCTTGCAAAGGTATCTTAAATTGTTGCTTAGGAATAAGTTCTTTCAACTTTTCAACCAATCCCCTCCCAACCCCATAAGCTTTTTCCCGGTGAACAATAGTTGTTAAAGGGTCTGCTCTTTCAGCATTTATTAATACATCTAAGCGAACCAAATCATTTTCACGATATCCAATCAGATGATATTCCATAGAAGCATAGCCCTTAGTTCTACTCTTCATATGATCAAAGAAATCAGTAACAACCTCTGCTAATGGAATCTCATATATAAGAGTTACTCGATCAGTAGTTATAAATTTCATATCAACGAAATCACCTCGACGATCTTGACATAGCCCCATTAAGGTACCGTTATATTCATTAGGTGCATAAATTTCAATTCGAACATAAGGTTCTTCAATTGATTCACGCTTTTGTGGATCAGGTAATGTCGCAGGATTGTCAATCAACAAAGTCTCTCCACCAATCATATTAACTTGATAAATAACTGATGGAGCAGTAACTATTAAATCAAGGTCATATTCGCGTTCTAATCTTTCTTGCACTATCTCCATATGAAGCAATCCAAGAAATCCACACCGAAATCCAAACCCCATTGCACTGCTTGTTTCTGGCTCATACTTCAAAGCAGCATCTGACAGTTGCAATTTGTCTAAAGCCTCTCTCAAATCTGGATATTGATCAGCATCTGTTGGGAACAATCCACAAAATACCATTGGCTTTGCTTCTGTATATCCAGGCAAGGGCTCACTTGCTGAGTCATCAACTAATGTAATAGTATCCCCAACACGAGCATCTGCGACAGCTTTAATTGATGCTGATAAATAACCGACTTCTCCTGCATGAAGATCTTCAACTTTTCTCTGATCAGGTGACATAATACCTATTTCATCTAGTTCATAACTCTTTCTACTAGCCATTAAAAGGATCTTGTCTCTTCGGGAAATGCTACCGGTCATTACACGGAAATAGACTATTACTCCTCTGTAAGAGTCGTAATAAGAATCAAAAATCAAAGCTTTTGTAGGATCATTCAGCAAATCTTTAGGTGGTGGGATGCGATCTACTACAGACTGCAAGATTTCAGGGATGCCTATTCCGGTTTTTGCAGAGCATTCAATTGCAGTAGAGGTATCTAAGCCAATTATCGACTCAATTTCTTGCTTAATTCGTTCAGAGTCTGCACCGGGTAAATCAACTTTGTTTAATACAGGAATTATTTCAAGATCATTTTCTAACGCTAAATAAACATTAGCCAAGGTTTGCGCCTCAACTCCTTGACTTGCATCAACTACTAGTAAAGCGCCTTCACATGCTTGCAAAGACCTGCTCACTTCATATGAAAAGTCAACATGACCAGGCGTATCAATTAAGTTGAGTACATATTGCTCTCCATCACTAGCGCAATAATTCATTCTCGCTGCTTGGAGCTTAATAGTTATGCCTCTTTCCCTTTCTAGATCCATGTTGTCAAGAAACTGCTCTTGCATATCTCTAGAAGAAACTGTTCCTGTTTCTTGCAAGAGTCGATCGGCCAACGTTGACTTCCCATGATCAATGTGGGCAATTATGCAAAAATTTCTCAATCGAGCAACAGGTATATCAGTCATTTGCGTTCAATTCACGGGATGAGTTTCGGATGATATGCACCCTAGCCAAGAAGAAAAGTTGCATAAAACTCTTATCTCAATCCAAGCAGAGAATCACTTCGATTTCTAAGTTTATCAAGCAAAGATTTGTCATGATTAATATCTTGGCCAAAGCTTGGCAGTAAATCTCTTAATCTCTTCTGCCAAATATCTGTTGACATTTTCTTACCCCAACAGCGTTGTAATACCTCCAACATAATTGATATGGCAGTACTCGCTCCTGGCGAGGCCCCTAACAATGCTGCTAGGGAACCATCTGATGAAGTCACAACTTCTGTTCCTAACTTAAGGACACCCCCCTTAGAGGTCTTCTTGATAATCTGAACTCGCTGACCAGCTAGAGATAATGTCCAATTAGACGATCTAGCCTCTGGGAAAAAGTCTTTCAACACAGCAATTCTGTCATCGTGATCAAGCTTAAGTTGGCCAATCAGATATTTAATCAAATCAAAGTTCCGTAAACCTGTTTGTATCATTGGAGCAAAGTTTGAGAATTGAATTGATCGTAAAAAATCCCAATTTGATCCATTTTTTAAAAATTTAGTATTAAACCCTGCAAATGGTCCAAACAATAAAAACCTTTCTGTCCCGATCCAACGAGTGTCCAAGTGAGGAACTGACATTGGAGGAGCACCTATTGCACTTTTACCGTAAACCTTTGCATGATGCATTTTTACGAGTTTTGAATCGTTGCACACCAACCATTGACCACTTACTGGGAACCCACCATATTTTTTTCCTTCTTCTATTCCTGAATTCTGTAATAAGGACAATGCTCCCCCACCAGCTCCAAGAAAAAGAAATGGTGCTTGAACACAATAGGTTCCTGCAGTGTTGGCTAGAGAAATTTCCCAAGTTTCTTCTTGAAGCCTAGAAATATCTACAACTTCGGTAGACAATTTTAGTTCTACAGCTCCAGACTCTTGCAATGTCTCCAGATAAGCCAATGTAAGAGCTCCGAAGTTTATATCTGTTCCGCGTTTAACCCGTGTTGCTGCTACTTTTTGATCAGGGTTCCTATTATTCATTATTAACGGGATCCATTCGCTCAATTCCTCTTTATCTGCACTCCACTCCATATCTCTAAAAGCATTAATAGCACTGAGCTTTTTATAGCGTTGCTGCAAAAACAGAACATCTTCTTCACAGTTCACAAAGCTTATATGTGGCACCAAATTCAAAAAAGTTTTTGGCGACAATTTCCCCAGTTCCGTCATTGAAGCCCAAAACTCCAAACTTCTTTCAAAAGCACTATTAATAACTAATGCCTTCTGAATATTTATACTTCCATCTGGGTGACAAGGCGTATAGTTAAACTCACAATTAGCAGCGTGTCCGGTACCAGCATTGTTCAAAGCCGAGCTGCTTTCTAATGCTGGGGCTTCTAATCTTTCAACAATCAAAATTCGCATTTCAGGGTCTAACTCATGAAGCAATACAGCCAATGTCGAGCTCATAATTCCAGCACCTATTAATACTGCGTCAAAACGAGTATCAGAGGCTAGAGAATCAGATAAGACCACGAATCCTTTTTTCCTATTAGTTCAAGAGATGAGTAGGCTAGACCTAATTAAACACAATAAACATCCTTATGGAAAATCAAACAATGGCTCTTACACATGCGAATGTTGAAAAAGTATTAGACGAATTAAGACCATTTCTAATGGCTGATGGTGGGAACGTAGAGATTGTAGAAATTGATGGTCCTATCGTAAAAGTTAGATTGCAAGGGGCTTGCGGGAGCTGCCCCAGTAGCACTATGACTCTAAAAATGGGCATAGAAAGAAAACTATGTGAAATGATCCCCGAAGTTAGCGAAGTTATTCAAGTGCTTTAAATAATCAAATCATAAGTTTAAGCTTCAGGGAATTCCTTTTTAAGTGCTGACTCAAAATTCAGGCAATCCAAAGGGAGTCCCCTATATATTGCAAACAAAAAAGGACTTAATATTCCAAGAGTGAAGATCAGTCTATAAACTTCTAGTGAACCTAACTTGGCAAAATATGTGAAGAAGTAAACACATAAAAGATATAAATGAAAATACAGGAATCGACTAGGAGCACTTCCCATCCATCTAATTGCTGATCCAAGGAAAAACAAACAAGCTTTCATCTTCAATTAATTTCTCAAAGAATAAAGAAAATCTCCACCTCAATTTTCTACTAGAAAAAAATGAGCGTCAGAGGTAATAATTACTTATACCCTAAAGCAATGATCTGAAAACATTAACAAAATCTATAGTTTAATTCGATTTGTATCAATCTGAACTCCTCTCAAAGAGCGAAGATTGCAAAATGTATTTTGTAGCGATTGCTACAAAAACGTTCACCCTGATACTTCAGGGCGCAGACCCAATAAGGCCACGGAACGGGGACCTTACAAATTAGAGGACACTGCAAATGACAAACCTTGTTTATAGAGGATCAAACTACGTTCAACACAAAGAAGCTGCTAAAAAGCAGTACGTTGAATTAACTTATAGACGCAATGTCTATTCAAACAGAAAGAAAAAAGCTTCAACTGATCATGCTCAACTAACATATCGTGGTATCCCTTATCAGATATAGCTGGAAAATTAAATCTGATAAATCTGAAAAACTAAAAAAAGCCTCTTTTAAGGAGGCTTTTTTTGATCAATGTCTTCCTAAACAATTAACGTAAAAAGCATATCTGGCTGGATTAAGTGCTAGCTTAAATGCAAGATAATAATTTGAAGTAGGAACGACAGTACGGCAAGATTACAATTCGAAAATTTATAATTAAATACTACTTTCCAAAATTTTAGTTAAAAAAGTCTTATGATCTGCAAATTAGCAAGAAATCAATTCAATGGTTGAACTAACTTTAATGGTACTTCTAAATACTGTTGGAGATCAGTTCTGTGCATACCGTTCTGAAGGAAGCGATACATACAAGTCTCTACTCTTAGCTTACAGCGATGCAAGTGAAAAATATGGAGTCAAAGAAGTAAGGAATGTGATAAAAGATTCTGATGCATTAAATTTCTCTGCAGTTGCTATTGCACTTTTAAAATGTCCCCAACATATTAAATAAGCTTATTTACTTTAGATTTATATCTATAAATTATCTGATTCAACTTAACTTAAGAGAAAAGCTTTATATCAAGTTTCCAAATGAGCCACCTTAGAAAAAACCTCCCGGCATTATCAAACAAGTATTATTTTAATTATGGCGGGCAAGGACCATTACCTTCACCATCGCTAAAGGCGATGGTGAAAAGCTGGGAGAAAATCCAAGAACTAGGGCCATTTACAAATGACGTATGGCCATATGTCTCCAATGAAATCCAGAAAACAAAAGAACAAGTCTCAAAACTTTGTGGTGTAAAGCCTAATCGAGTATCTCTAACTGAAAATGTTACGAGTGGCTGTGTATTGCCAATATGGGGATTGCCTTTCTCAAAAGGAGATCGTCTGCTGATAAGTGATTGCGAACACCCAGGTGTAGTTGCAGCTTGCAAAGAATTAGCCAGACACAAAAGCTTAGAGATAGACATTCTTAAGCTTCAACGACTGCACAAAGGAGTGAATCCAAAGCTCACACGGAATCAAGCGTTAATTTCAGAATTAGAAGAAAGCCTAACGACAAACACCAAACTAGTAGTTATATCTCATCTACTATGGAACACTGGTGAAATCATCCCAATAGAGTTAATTGGTGACATACTACAAAATCATAATAAGAGACCTTTCTTATTAGTTGATGCAGCTCAAAGCTTTGGGCAAATCCCTATAGATCAAGTTGTCTCAAAAACAGATATATATGCTTTTACAGGCCACAAATGGGCATTTGGCCCAGAGGGATTAGGAGGAGTAATCCTTTCAGAAAGAATACTAGAGCAAGCAAGGCCAACATTTATTGGATGGAAAAGCCTTAAACACGAAGGAAGTATTTATAAAAATAACCCAGAGCCTTTTCATGTAGATGGGAGACGCTTTGAAATCGCAACATCCTGTACTCCCTTATTAGCCGGACTGCGCTCTTCTCTTAATCTTTTAGAAAAAGAAGGGTCTGCACATGAAAGAATTAAAAAGATTCAGCGACTTAGCTACCAACTGTGGTCTGAACTTAAGGACATCAACAAGGTAAGTCCAGTTCTTCAAGATGCTCCCCAAGCAGGGCTGGTAAGTTTTTCAATGAATTGCTCAATTCCTCCTGATCAGGCTATTAAACTTCTTGGTAAGCAATCAATTTGGATACGAGTCCTAGAAGACCCGATTTGGCTTCGTGCATGTTTACATGTCACTAGCACCCAAAAAGAAATAACAAAACTTATAGAAGCACTTTCAGAGTTGGCAATGAAATGATAATTAAATATTCAAGGGTTTAATTTTAAATGCAATATTTTTTTTGCAATCTCTCTATCATCAAATTCGATTGTTTCTAATCCAAGAATTTGATAATTCTCATGTCCTTTCCCAGCTATTAAAACAATATCACCTGGCAAAGCTTTCATTATAGCCATTTGAATTGCATTGGCTCGGTCAATCTCGATAATAAGCTCTGTCTCAGTAGCTATTCCAGGAAGAACATCGTTAAGAATCTGCTGAGGGTCTTCAGTACGCGGATTATCAGAGGTGAGTGTTACATGATCAGCGAACTTTGAGGCAATAGCTCCCATCAGAGGTCTCTTGCTTCGATCTCTATCACCACCACAACCAAACACGCAAAATAGTCTTCCTGAACCAAACGAGCGTAAAGCAATCAAAGCATTTTTTAAACCATCAGGAGTATGAGCATAATCAACTAATACTACTGGCAAGTCACCTTCGACCTTGATTTGTTCCATTCGTCCAGGAACTCCAGAAAAACTTTTGATCGAGGGTAAAAGCTCTTGCAATGAAACGCCGTGTTGAATCAAAATACCAACAGCTTCAAGCATATTCATTAAATTAAACCTACCTATGAGCGAAGAAACGAAAGGTCCCTGTCCGAAAGGACTGTGCAAAACACCTTCAATACCTTTGTTAGTTATATTTAGATCCGTAAGAAATAGTTCTGGCTGAATAGAGTCAATCACGCGCTTCTCCAACGAAGCACGCCAACAGCTCTTATTTAATTGCTTTGACAATCGCAGTCCCCATGGGTCATCAATATTGACAACAGAGCAGCTTTCTTTATCTCTCAATAAAGGAGCTTGAAATAAAAGCGCTTTAGATTGAAAGTACGCCTCCATAGATTCATGATAATCAAGATGGTCTTGAGTCAGATTGGTAAATACAGCTCCTGAGAAACTACACCCTGCAACACGCCTTTGATCTAGAGCATGAGAACTAATTTCCATGACTCCCAATCGAGCCCCAGCTGCAACTGCTTGTGCAAGTTGCGATTGCAAAACATCTCCGAAAGCAGTTGTGTGTATAGCTACTTCGCTATGTTTAGGCCAACGATTATAGAGTGTTCCAAACAACGCAGAAGTTATACCAGATTGTTTACATAAATGTTCTATTAGATATGTCGTTGTTGTTTTCCCATTAGTCCCTGTAACACCTATCAAATCAATCTGTGAAGATGGTCTCTTCCAAAACACTGAGGCCATTTCACCCATCCAATGTGCAACTGGATCTGAAACAACAAAAACCATATCTTCATTACTTGGAGGATCTTTTTGCGCTGCTTCTTCCCCTATCACAGCAGCCACAGCACCTGATGCCAGAGCCTTGCGCCAAAAAATTCCTCCATCAACTTTCTCTCCAGGCAAGCCAAAAAACAATCCGCCCTTACTGATATGACGTGAGTCACAACTAATACTGTCAATGATCAAATCTTTCCCAACAATCTGCCGGTGGATCCCCACTGCTTTAAAAAGTTCATGTAATTGGTAATTCATGTAAATAAATACAGCTAGATTCTTTCCATTTTTTCTTGAAGATTTTTCTTAAGCCAATTTAAAAGCCCCTCTTCTGTAAGTCTTGGAGAAACTCTTGGCAATTCAAATCTTCTCACTGGACTCTTTAATTCAATAAACAAAACTGGAATTTCCAATGAATAACGGGCATTCTCCTCGCTAGTAACATCTGCTCCATCAATATCTATTACTGAAAGAGTTAAAGGAGGGGTTAAATGCTCTAAAGCAAGCTTTCTTAAGCGAGCTTCTAATCCTTCACACAAACAACAGCCTGCTCGGCTGAATAAAATTAATCTATTTTGCCTCATTTGTCTGGGACAGGATCGTAACCACATGGAGTCAAAGGATTGCACCGTAAAAGTCTTTTCAGAGTCAACCATCCTCCTTTCCAAGGACCATGCTTCTCAATTGCCTCTACTCCATATTCACTACAAGTTGGGACAAAGCGGCAACTTGGCCCCAGCAAGGGTGAAATCCAAGATCTATAAAAGCGGATCAATGTCAAAAACAAATTACTAATAACTGCATTGATTTTCTTAATCATGCTTCAAGATAGAATATTAAATTAGTGAGTGAAAAAGCGTCAGGAGGAGCATTTCTTCCAGCATGGCTCATTTCATCACAATTGTCCCTTACTTATTTTATCTATGTCTAGATACCGTGGACCTCGATTGAGGATCACGCGTCGCTTGGGAGACCTCCCAGGTCTCACCCGGAAAGCCGCAAAGCGGTCTAATCCACCAGGTCAGCATGGCAATGCCCGTCGCAAGCGCTCTGAATACGCGATTCGTTTAGAAGAAAAGCAAAAGCTTCGATTTAATTACGGCATTTCGGAACGACAACTTGTTCGATATGTCAAGAAAGCAAGGGCAATGGAAGGCTCTACAGGAACAAATCTTCTTAAATTACTAGAAGGAAGGCTAGATAATGTTTGCTTCCGTCTTGGCTTTGGACCAACTATTCCAGGCTCGCGCCAACTAGTAAACCATGGACATGTAACTGTAAATGGAAAAACCCTTGATATAGCAAGTTATCAATGCAAATCGGGGGATACTATTGCTATTCGTGAAAGGAAAGGCAGTAAAAAGCTAGCTGAAGGGAACCTTGAATTCCCTGGGCTTGCAAATGTTCCACCTCATCTTGAGCTTGAAAAGTCAAAGATGACAGCAAAAGTCACAGGCAAATGTGATAGAGAATGGGTGGCCATTGAGATAAATGAACTATTAGTTGTGGAGTACTACTCACGTAAGGTCTAACTAAATGATTCTAGTTAGATTAATTCTTTAGGTTTTAAAATTTATTTATGACCCTTCAAACTTTGGAGGGTTATTTTTTTCTGAAGTATTTTTGTATTTGCAAAAAATCAAATGATCATCCACGGGTAAAGATTCTCTTATTGAGCTCACTAAGTGCCCTTTTTTTATCTTTGATGAAGCTTTTTTCTGATGAGCTGTTACGTTAAGTAATCATATATAAGGAAATTGCTGTGGTTACTGACAAAGCCTTGATGAAAGAAGTCACAAAAGAGCTTTGGCAATCAGTCAAAAAATTGCGTCCTGATCTTGGCAAAGATCCAAGAATGCAACTTGTGCTTAAAGCGCTAATCACTATTGGCGATCTACCTAATCCCATTGAAGCTGCAATGGTAGTTGCTACTTGCTTAGAGATGGAAGAAGATGAAGGTAGTAATGAAGGTGAAGTTAAAGAGTCAACAAACAAAAATGATTCCACAAGTGAATCTTCCTCAGAAGGAAGAAGAACAGTAAGAAGAAGATCTGCTGCTAGCTAAGGCCATTTTCAACCATTTTTAATCGATACTTTTGTTGGGCATTCAAGACAGAAACAAAATTCAGGTAATGTAAAAGAAAACATCCCACATTAATTTGTTAAAGCTAAAAATTTTATAGAAAAGCTTAATTAAATCTACTGGTATTTGAATTTATTTCTTGTTTTTCAATGTGCTCAATGCATTGCAGGACAATTCACATTCTGTCAATTCTTTATTGGTAAGCCTCTCTAAAATTCTAGCTTTATCAATAGCAGTTAATTCACCATCAGAATTCCACTTAAGCGTTGTTTTGCGTTGTCTAGGAGAATTATTTTTCATTATTGATCCTCCTTTTTTAGATGCACTTCTACGCATTGCGTAATACACTCCATACCTTTTTGATCCAAGCTGCATTCAGTAATGCACTCAAAATAAGAATCTATTGCATCGCTCTCATTAAGCTGAAGCAAGTCACCTTCCCTTTTAGACATGATCTATACCCCTCTAAAATTGAAGACATTATTAGCACAAATATTTTTCTTTTAATGACTTTTATTAATTAAGATAAAGTACCTAAGTAATAGTTACTAAGGCAAATATTGATTTTGCTTTGCTTTAAGCATAATTGCAAGGTTTTTTTCAAAAAATAAAATTGGACAGACATTCATCAATTATCTAAGCAACATTGGTTGAAAGGCACAAATGTTTTGTCAAACGAACTCATAAAGACTGTTGAAGAGCTTAGGCTAATAGGCTGGTCTGAAGAAGGAGCAATCAGCTATGCAAAACTATTAGACCTTAATAAGTTCGATTTCTTATCTTTTAGTGGCTATAGATTACTATTACTCTTGATAATCACTTTTTCTTCTCTTGTGATATATCTTTCAACTAGAAGATATTTAAAAAATTCGGTCCAAAATCTTGACTCTATAAAACCAATGAAAATAATTCCCAAAAAAGATAATAATAGTAATTCAAGCAAAGAGACTTCCCTACAGGATAAATCTGAAATCACAAGTCTAAGTTTGAGCATTAAGAAGGAAGAGGGAAGTAATCCTAAAAAGCTAGAGTCCCTAATAAAGAATGCATCTGCAATCACAAGCCCAAAATTAGCAATTAAAAAAAAGGGGGAAGAAAATTTTTCTTCAGATAAGTTAACTTTAGCTGACAATATAATAGTAAAAGTTCCTGTTAGAAAAAGAACTCCTTTGAAAGATCATTTTCAGAATTTCTTTAAAGAGACAGGTGTTGACACAAACAAAGTTGCATTACCTATTCTAACGGTTTTCTTGCTTACATATGAAGCTTCTATTGAATTATTCAGAATGTATCTGAATAATTCACAAATTAATAGTACTGGGCCATCTAATGGAATTAATAAAAAAGCTATTTCTAAACAATTAGATAAGAAAAGTGATCTTGAGCTAAGGGACCTTCTAAAAGGGCTTGAGCTAATCCCCAATCTAGAGAGGGATCAATTAATCAACTTAATATCCTCAAGTCCACTAGCACTCAAAAAACTAGCAATAGAGGAAAGAGAATCATTCTTAATGGGTAAAACTAATATTGAGTTAAAATCTCTTTTAAAGGGAGTTGAAAAAATATCTAGATTAAAAAAAGTAGATTTGGTAAAAAAGATCTTATCTTTAGAGGCTTATGAAATGAAATAAAGAACTAGCTATTTAGAAAAGATATATTGCCTAGTTTAAATTTTATATATTCTGAAAGATGAGATTTTAAAAAGAAATTAATTAAGACAGCTATTATTAGATTGATTTATACAGAGCGGTTTTTATAGAATTATCATCTAGCCTAAAAAATTACTATTTAAGCAATTGGAATCAACAGAACTTAAGGAGGGCTCCCACCCAGGAATAAATACAAGGGTAATTCATCACGGTGAAAGTTTCGCTAAAACCACTGGCACAGTTATGCCGCCTATATTTCAAAGCTCAACTTTTAGACAAGGTAATGAAGAAGGATTTGATTACACCCGCTCAGGAAATCCAAACTTTCGAATATTAGAGTCTGTTTTAGCATCTTTAGAAGATTGCAAGTATTCAACAGTTTTTGGTTCCGGAGTAAGTGCTATTACGGCTATCGCAAGTTCCCTTAAATCAGGAGATCTTGTCTTATGTGAGGAAAACCTTTATGGCTGTACAGTTCGGTTATTTGAAAAGGTATTTAGTAAATTCGGTCTGCGAACTAAATGGTTAGATTTCTCGAACCCATCTTGCTTCGATGAGATTAAGAAGCTAAGCCCAGCAATGATTTGGTTAGAAAGTCCAACTAATCCTCTATTAAAAGTTCTTGATTTGAAGACAATTTGTACGAAAGCAAAAGAGAATCAAATCCCAGTAGTAGTTGACAACACATTCTCTACGGCCATTTTACAAAAACCATTGGACCTAGGAGCAAGCCTGTCTCTCACAAGTACAACAAAGTACATTAATGGGCATTCTGATGCCTTAGGTGGCGCAGTGTGCACTCAAGACTCTTATTGGCATGAGCAAATGAGATTTGCTCAAAAAGCTTTAGGACTGCAAGCCTCTCCATTTGATTGTTGGCTAATCACTAGAGGCGTTAAAACTCTCCCTCTTCGTTTGCAAAGGCAAGTTTCCAATGCAACATCTCTTGCTAATCAATTAGCTAAGAATGAATATGTGCAATGGATTAGCTATCCATTTAGATCAGACCACCCTCAATATGAAATTGCAAAAAAGCAAATGGCAGCAGGAGGGGCAATTATCACAATCAGACTGAAAGCAAATCTTGATCAAACTTATGCATTTTGTGAAAGGCTTAAATATTTCACCATGGCTGAGAGCCTTGGAGGAGTGGAAAGTCTTGTTTGCCATCCAGCCACTATGACTCATGCATCAGTATCATCTCAAACAAAAGAAAAGTTAGGCATCAGCGAATCACTAGTTCGCTTTTCAATAGGATGTGAAGACGTTTTAGATCTCGATCAAGATCTAAAACAAAGTTTAGAAAAACTGAAGTGATTGGAAACAATTTGCTATCAGACCCCTTGTGGGAAGCCAAACATCTTGGGCAGGCAATTCCACAAAGTCCCCATGCAGTTTCAGTAGCATTACCTCGTTGGCAAGATGTTATTGCGTATGAGGAAAAAGATCCATACTGCATAAATGCACTTCAAGCAATTTATCCACGTTTTGGTTTCAACCCTTTAATTAAACTAATAGCAAAAAAGGCACTTGTTTTTCAAGAAAACGAGTCACAAAGCGTCTGGCCTTATCCCAATATTAACTCCGCAAAAAAAGCCAAAGAATACTGCCAAAAATTAAATTCAAATTCAGAAGTAATTATTCAAGAATTTTCTGGACTTCAATGTTTAATAGTTGACGATAAAGCAACTCCTGCCGCAAAAGCATTCTGGCAACATACAGGGCTAGGGGCATCATCTAGACAAGCAGCGATAGCTCTTAATAAAGAAAAGGCTCCTTCAATTAATGAAGGTGAGGCAGCTAGAAACTCTATCCGCAAAAGGCTTGCCAAAATTTATGGTTGCAACTCTGATTTAATTCAACTGCACCCTTCAGGCATGGCTGCTTTAACCACAGCTCTTGAGGCTTTAAGAGAAATCAGGCCTAGGAAAGCAGCATTTCAACTGGGGTTCCCATATGTTGATGTCTTAAAGCTTCCTCAAGTGATATTTGATGGAAGTGAATTGCTACTTAACCCTAATCCAATAGAGCTTGCCAAACAACTTGACCAGAAAAAGCCTTCAGCCGTAATAGTTGAATTGCCTAGTAACCCTATGCTCAAATGTGTTGATCTGCCTCTAATTACAAAGATGGCTCATGATCGTGGAATCCCAGTAATTGCAGATGACACTATTGGTTCAGCCATAAACATTGACCCTCTACCGTATGCAGACCTTGTCTTTAGCTCTCTTACTAAAAGCTTCGCAGGACAAGGAGACATCATGGCAGGTTCTCTAACAATCAGTCCAAAGTCTCCATGGAAAGAAGTCTTAAAAGAAATAATTCCTTTGGTCTCTGTAAGCAACTTATCTGATTCAGATGCAATCGCTCTTCAAAAGGCAAGTAAAGATGTCACTAGTCGTATACCTGAATTAAACAAAGCATGCATAAATCTCAAGAATCGTTTAGAGGCTCACCCAGATGTAGCAAGAGTCCTGCATCCTGCACAATGCCCGAACTTTCAATTGCTTATGAAACCAAATGCAGGATTCGGCTGTTTGTTTTCATTTGAATTACATGGAGGTGTCTCAAAAGCAGAAAGATTTTATAACTCATTAAAAGTTTGCAAAGGGCCTAGCTTAGGAACAATCTTTACTTTGGTATGTCCATACGTTCTGTTAGCCCATTACAACGAACTAAATTGGGCAAAACAATGTGGTGTCCCATCTTCGCTTATAAGGGTTTCCGTTGGTCTTGAAGCAACCGAAGACCTTTGGGATAGATTTCAAAAAGCCTTGAATAACTAAATAAAGCCCTTAACAGTTTTTAGATCAACATCAGAATTATGCAAGAAGCAAATTCCTTAGCTAATTATTAAATGGTTGATTAATCATCATGACCCCAATATACGAAGACAACAGCCTTGCAATAGGCAACACCCCGCTAGTAAAACTTCACTCTGTTACCAAAAACTGTAAAGCAACAGTTTTGGCAAAAATCGAAGGTCGCAATCCTGCATATAGCGTCAAATGCAGAATTGGAGCGAACATGATTTGGGATGCAGAAAAGAAAGGTCTCCTCAATAAACAGCAAACCATTATTGAACCCACTTCAGGTAATACTGGTATTGCCCTTGCTTTTACTGCTGCTGCAAAGGGTTACAAACTAACACTCACAATGCCTGAGTCAATGTCCTTGGAAAGGAGGAGGGTAATGGCAGTCCTTGGTGCTGAACTAATTCTTACTGAAGCTGCAAAAGGTATGCCTGGCGCTATTGCAAAAGCAAAAGAGATTGCAGAAAGTGATCCTAATAAATATTTCATGCCTGGACAATTTGACAACCCTGCCAATCCAGAGATTCACTTCAAAACAACAGGTCCAGAAATCTGGAATGACTGCAATGGGAACATTGATGTACTTGTTGCAGGAGTAGGCACTGGAGGAACTATTACTGGTGTATCAAAATTTTTAAAGCAAGAGAAAAGGAAACAAGTTCTTTCCGTAGCAGTAGAACCATCCCATAGCCCTGTGATTTCCCAAACCATCAATGGCCAAGAAGTAAAGCCAGGACCTCATAAAATACAAGGCATCGGAGCTGGATTTATCCCTAAAAATTTAGACCTCTCATTAGTTGACCAAGTTGAGCAAGTCAGTAATGAAGAATCAATCGCAATGGCTCTTCGCTTGGCAAAAGAAGAAGGCTTACTAGTTGGTATATCTTGCGGAGCTGCAGCAACAGCTGCAATTCGATTGGCCGAACAAGAACAATTTGCTGGCAAAACAATTGTTGTTGTTTTACCAGACCTTGCTGAGCGCTATCTCTCATCAGTAATGTTCGCAGAAGTCCCAACAGGTATTATCGAACAACCCAAAACCAACTAAAGTCGTGCAGATGGCAAAACGCCCTCTGGGGAAATAAACATTGCATCCCCATAAGAGAAAAACCTATATTTTTGGTCAATCGCTTCTTTATACAGTTCAAGCAAGTTTTCTCGTCCAATAAGAGCACTCACAAGTAATAACAATGAGCTTTTCGGAAGATGGAAATTCGTTAGTAACCCATCAACTATTCCGAATTTATAACCAGGCTTGATAACTAGATCAACTTCACCTTTAAAAGGTTTCAAGCAACCATCGCCTGCCAAGAAAGATGCCTCAAGTGATCTAACAGTAGTTGTACCAATAGCAATAACCCTTCCACCTCTATCACGACATTCTTTAATTGCTGAAACAACTTCTTCTTTTACTTCAACCCACTCGCTATGTAGATGCAAATTGGCTAGGTTTTCCTCAACTAATGGTCTAAAGGTACCCAGTCCAACATGAAGAGTCACTTTTGCATCTTTAATACCTTGTTGAGATAAAGCCTCCAAAAATTGGTCACTTAAATGCAAGCCAGCCGTGGGTGCGGCAACAGCTCCAGGAGTAGATGCATATCTAGTTTGATATCGATTAACATCCTTGAAATCGCATCGATTTATATATGGAGGCAATGGTATTTCTCCGAATTTCTCTAGAAGAGGCTCTATCTTCCGCCTATCACTAAAAAGTTCAGGGAACTGTACTATTCTTCCTCCAGTACTAATGTCTTGATCAATAATCTTCAACGGAATGGATTCCTCTCCAGAAGATTCCATCCATATACAATCACCAGCACGAAGCTTCTTTGCTGGTTTCGCAAGGCACAACCATCGCCCTTGGCCTTTTGGTTCTAACAAGAAAAGTTCTACAAAAGTACCATTCCGCAACCTCACCTTCAATCTTGCCTTCAAAACACGCGTGTCATTCATTACAAGCAAGTCGCCCGCTCTTAGCTCAGCCAATAAGTCCCAAACCTTTAAGTGAAAAGCCTTAAGCCCTTCCCCGCTTCGCTTAGACACATGAAGCATACGAGCATTATGCCTAGGCTCAATTGGTTCTTGCGCTATAAGGCTTGAATTCAACTCATAGTCGTAAGAGCTAAGTAAAAAATCTCTCGGATCAATAACCAATGGATTTCAAAAATAATTACAAACCACCTGAATAAGAAGGGAGAACAGCTTCAAGAAGAAAGGCTTTCAGGATTATTCTCAATTAAATTAGCAAGATCTTTTAAGAAAGAAGCACCATCTGCACCATAAACAACTCGATGGTCAGCAGTTAGATTTACTTGCATTTGACGCTTAACTGAAATGGATCCGTCTCTCCCCGCTATGACTTTAGGGAGAGACGCTGCAACTGCCAAAATGCCTCCTGTATTAGGAGGAAGTATCGCGTCAAAACGATCTACTCCAAACATACCCAAATTTGAAAGTGTAAATGTCCCGCTATTGTATTCATTTGGTTGAAGTTGCTTGGTTCTAGAACGTTTGACCAAATCAGCCCATTGACGTGATAATTCGAACAAATCTGTGAGATCAGCATTCTGAAGGACAGGGGTAATAAGACCTCCTTCTTCCATTGCCACTGCTACTGCAACATTAATTTGTTTTGGATATGTCATTCCCTCATTGCTCCAAGCTGCATTTAGCTGAGGGTGCCTTGCAAGAGTCTTGCCAACAGCTTTTGCCAACAACGCTGTCATAGTTACACCCTTAGGCTTTACTTGCTTATAAAAGGCATCAAGCTTATCTGTTGTAATTGCATACCCTACTCTGAAACAAGGAACAGACAAACTCATCTCCATATTCCTATTGACTGCCTGCTGAAGGGTATTAAATGGGATAGTTTCGCCAGGATTTCCAAAACTATTGCCTTTTGGAACTTCAACTGGCTGCGATCTATTCCTAGAACTCTCAGTGACAACAACTGATGGTGCAGTTGGAATAGAGGCAGGCGCATTGCTTTCAGCAATCCATGGAACAGTTATTGGTTGCCCTTGAGCCTTTTGGACATCTTCTGCTTGGATTCTTCCGTGTGGACCAGTACCAGAAACGGTTGCAAGATCAACCCCAAGTTGAGTAGAAAGTTTTTTTGCACGAGGTGTTGCAACGATTCGACCTTGATTGATTATTGCTTTAGCAGGCAATGATGCACTTGATGCTTTTGGAGAAGTGAAAGGTTCAGCTGTAGAGGGCTTATCTTCAGGAGTTTGTTTGGAATCATCTGAAGTTTGTTTGGAGTCTTTAGAAACAGAAAGATTCTCTGGAGGCGAAACATTACTTTTGGTTGGGTTAGCGGCCTGAACTGCAGGGATTTCCGCTTCAGTCTCAACTATCAAGCCAATCGTTTCTCCTACTGGCACAGTGCTTCCTGAGGGCATTAAAACCGCGGCCAGGAAGCCATCTTGAAATGACTCAACATCCATATCAGCTTTATCAGATTCAACAACAAGTACTGACTCACCGCGAGAGACTTTCTCTCCTGGTTGCTTTAACCATTCAACAATCTTTCCCTCAGTCATAGTCGAACTAAGAGCTGGCATAAAAATGTCGTGACTTGCCAATGCCTTCTCCCTAAAGTTTTGAACCAATCTTAAAGACCTATTGCCCCAAGAAACAAAAGCAAAAAATTAATCTTGATCAATAGATTCAACAACACCATCTCGAACGAGCAATGAAACTTGCATTTTCTTAACTAAATTATCCCCAACTTTTAGATCACAGAAGCTCTCTATCTGTCCCTGGTCAACGATCTGTTCCATCTCTAATTCCCTTACTTGACTTTGCTGTTGAAGCAAATTTGTTTTTTGTTCTTCCAATTCAGATCTTTTTGCAGCAACTTGTTGTTGAACTTGCGCAACTTGTTCTTGCACTCTTGGGTCTAAAGGATTTGCACTTTGAGTCCTCAATCCTTCGACTACTTGTTGGCCTTCTTTTTCTAATTGCGCTAATTGCTGATCACTTGTTGCAATTGCAGCACTGATTTCCCTTTCTGCTTCTTCTTTCCAAGCAGGAGTAACCACCGCACGAATTGTGATGGATCGCTTAATTGAGATGGAATTTACTTCGGCCATGAAAAAACTATTACCAACGCCAAGGTTCTCAGCCAATGGTAATTAGGTCAACTAAATAGGTAAATAATTATCGGTTGAAAATATCCTCAATTGCTTTTTGGTCTCTTTCTACGATTTTATTGCGCCTTTGCTTAAGCGTCTGAGTCAACAAACCATTCTCTATTGAGAATGGTTTAACCAATGCAATACCTGCCACCCTTTCATCTGAGCGAGAACCTGGGCGTTTTGAAAGAATGTCATTCACTTCTCGTTGAAGCAATCTTCTGAGTTTTAAATCGCCCATTCCCCCACCTAAATCTTCTTTTAAGAAAAGATTTCTTTGATGTGCCCATTTCAAAATTTGATCAATATCAGGGACTATTAAAGCGCCTAATTGTCTTTCATCTTGACCAATCATTATTATCTGTTCGATAAGCGGACTTCCTAACAAGAACTCTTCTAAAGGTCCTGGTTCAACATTTTCTCCATTACTTAATACGATTGTGTCTTTAGCACGTCCAGTCAAAACAATAGAACCATCAGCAAGGAGCATCCCAAGATCTCCAGTATCAAACCAGCCCTTCTGATCTAGTACTTTGGATGTTTCTTCAGGCTTTCTTAAATAGCCATTCATTACTTGAGGCCCACGCACTAGAACTCTCCCTTGTTGAGAAAACTTCAGTGGTCCACCATTGAGAGGATCAACAATGCGAAACTCAGTTTCAGGCAAGGGCAAGCCTGAACTGCCTCTAATATTTCTCCAAGTTCGCCTACAACTCAAAACAGGGCTTGTTTCAGTAAGTCCATACCCAACCAATAATTCAACTCCTAAGGCCTCAAAGAAAGTATCAACATGAGGCGCTATCGCTCCTCCTCCATTAATAGGAAAACGTAACCTGCCTCCTGACAACTGCTGAAGAACCTTCGGCCACAAAAGCTTAGAAGCAAGTGCATGAATTGGCCAACGAAAAACGACTTCAGAAAAAGCAATAGCTCTATTAGTTTTATTGATCTCAAGCAACAATAAATTCCTTGATTTACGTAGGGCTGCCTTAAACAAACGACTGTTATTAAGAGCTGCTTTTAAGACCATTTGACGCGATCTAGGCATTTTCTTTAGGGCTTCGTCAAATCCTGTTTTAACAGCTTCCCAAAGCCTTGGAACAGTAGCCATAACAACAGGTCTTACTGTTTGCAAATCTTGTTTAAAATGCTTAATAGTGGTGTAATGTTGAGAACATGCACAAGAGAAAAAATAATACTCAGCACTTCTTTCATAAGAATGCCAAATTGGCAAAACACTAAGCAAAGGAGTCCCTGGTGGAGGACTGGCTATACATGCTAAAGACCTCATTTGATGCAAAAGGTTGTCATGAGTAAGCGGAACACCCTTTGGCTTTCCTGTAGTCCCTGAGGTGTAGAGAATAGTTGCGATAGAAGAATTTGCTGTAATCCCAGTAGCCTCCTTAAAAGCATTAATTGGACTTTTATTGGCACCCTTAAGTAAAAACTCTTCCCACCCAAGAAGATTATTTTCTGGTTGGCCTTCTATTTGTAAAACAAACTTAAATTGCTTCTTATCATCTTCACTTAAAGCAAGGGCTTTCCATAACTCCGATGATTGAACTACCAATCCAACCGAACGAGAATCAGCCAAGATGTACCGAAGTTCTTCAACTGGTGCTGAACTTCCTCGCACTGCATTTGATGCGCCTAATCTCATTAACCCTTGATCCGCAATCAACCATCTAGGGCTATTTTCTGAAAATAAAGCCACAACATCTCCACTAACAACTCCTAAGGATTCAAAAGCAGCTGCTGCAACAGCAATCTTGTCTGCAAGTTCTTCATAGTTATAACGCTCTGGGAAAATATAATGAGGTGAATTAACAGCTAAAACATTGCCGTGATTTTCTTTCAACCATGGCCAAATTTGATCAACTCTATTAATTCCTTTTACAGAAATATGAGCTTCTAAGGCTTGCTTCTCTTCCTTAGCAGGAATCCAAGTGGATTCTGCTAAGTCTAAATTGCTCCTTTTCCTGAAATGTTTGACTCTTTTATCAAAATCCACGCTTTTTCTCCAAATTTTTGACATTGAAAATTTATTTCCCAATACTTAATTCTTATCTGTTTTCAGAGTTTTTTTTACTATATCCATAACAATCCGAAACGCTTATTCAAGCTTTTCTTCATTAAAAAACGAACTTCTTTCATTTGTAATTTTGGGAGCCAAGAATTGAGTCGCCCAGTTTGATAATCTTTCAGCCCACAAGGAACTATCTGATTGAAACCTAAAAGATCACAGTCAACATTAAGGGCTATACCATGTTGAGTAATCCATCTTCTGCAACTAATCCCAATAGAAGCTACCTTTTTCCCATTACACCAAACACCTGTCATCCCATTGATTCGATAACCATTTAGACCTAACCCATCTAATACATCAAGCAAAACATTCTCAAGTTGCCTCAAATACCAATCCAAATCTGTTTTATAGCGACGAAGATCAAGTACTAAATAGACAACTAATTGACCAGGCAAATGGTGAGTCACATCACCTCCTCTATCAATTCGATAAAAATCAATCGGTGGTTTCTCAACATCAAAAAGCAAATTATCTTCGCTAGCCCCTCGGCCTAAGGTATAACAATCAAAATGCTCCAGCATCCAAACTGCCTGCTTATTAGATGGTTCTGCTAGAAGTTTTTCTTGCCATTTTCTTTGCCAATCCCATGCAATCTTAAAATCTATTAATTCAGATGGTTCAAAAAGAGCCGTAGGGAGACCTTCTTCTGGTAAATCATTTATAACTAAATTATGCATATCTTCTAGATAAGGAGAAGTACAAATGAAAGTGCTGATTCATGGACGAAATCTTGAGTTGACTCCTGCATTGCGCGAATACACAAAATCAAAGCTAGAAAAAGCTATTCACCATTTTGGTGACATGGTCAAAGAGGCTGATGTCCATCTATCAGTAGCAAAGAATCCAAGAGTCCCCCAACAAACTGCTGAGGTTACTGTTTTTGCTAATGGGACTGTAATTCGTGCACAAGAACGCAGCCAGAACCTTTATGCAAGCATTGACTTAGTCTCAAACAAATTGTGTCGTCAATTAAGAAGGTACAAAGAAAGACATAGTGACCATCATCACAGCCCTGGTCACAGAGCCTCTATAACCCCAACAACTGAAGAAGTACTAGAAGACAAATCAATAAATGGATCGCTTGTAGAAGGCAAAGAAGCCAAGCTCCCAAAGCCTGGAATTCGTCGCAAATATTTCCCAATGCATCCCATGAACATTGAGCAAGCGCAACATCAACTTGATCTAATAGATCATGATTTTTATCTATTTAAAGAGGCAGAAAGTGAACAATTGCAGGTTATTTATAGAAGAAAAAATGGAGGGTATGGTGTAATACAAGCAAAAAACTAATGCAATACAAATCAAATAATTTAGAAATAAGTGAAATAAATTCTTTTATCCATCAAGCTGCTCTTGATCCACATATTAATTTAGATTCACTAAATCAAATCTGTGATGTATGCAAACATTTTAATTTTGCAGGGTTGTGTACAAATCTTATTCGAATCCAAGCTGCCAGAAAAAGTCTTGGGAAAAACAAACAAACCAAACTTATAGCTGTTATAGCCTTTCCTTTTGGCGATATTCCTAACTCAATAAAAAAAACTGAAGCGGAATTGGCAGCAGAGCATGGTGCCGAAGAGCTCGACATAGTTCCAAATTACCTGAAGCTTTACGAAGGAAAAATCGACAGCTTTGCCGAAGAACTTGCAGAAATATTTAAGATAGGGCTTCCTTATAGGGTGATTTTAGACTCAATAAGAATCCCTGAAGAAAAGCTTTCTTTAGCAATAGAAGCATCAATAGATGCAGGTGCTAGAGGCATTCAGGCGGGTAATGGATTTGGCACTCCAATACAAGCCTCACATATTTTGAAATTAAGAGCATTGATAAAAAACCGCTGTGAACTCAAAGTTGCCGGTGGCATTAAAAATCTTCATCAAGTGTTAGAGCTTGTTGAGGCTGGCGCATCTTCGATCGGAACATCAGTCGGAGCAGATTTGGCAAAACAATTTAAAATTTACAATCATCAAAATTGATTGCAGATAGAACTATTAAAGGCCTCTGCCTAAAAGTTGGGCCTTTAGGAGAAAATGACCGCTTATTAACCCTCTTAACTCATGAAGAAGGAATTGTTCGTATTGCTGTCCCAGGAGCAAGGCGGCCAAAAAGTCGTCTTGCGGCAACATCAGCATTGACTTTCCTTGAGCTTCTCATCGGAGGGAAAAGTACTCTTCGCAGAGCACGGCAAATCAAAGTGATTAAAAGTTTCAGCAAACTAGGTGAAAAACTAGAGACCCTTTCCGCAGCTCAAGCATTATCTGAACTTGCAATGTTATTAGTAGGTACCAATGATCCACAACCTGAAATATTGCAAGCTGTCCTAATTCATCTTGAACGTTTGCAAAAAGAAGACATCAAACCTGTAGAAGCCTTAGCAAATTGCGTTCAAGCTTGTGTTCATTTACTTGCTCTAGGAGGATATGGTCTACCTATTCAAAAATGTTGCTGGACGGGAATAGATCTTATCCCTCCCATTGGTGACTGGACATGGCGTTGCAGTCTTATAGAAAGCGAGGGATTCGCAATCGGTGAAATTACCAATGCAGAAATCACATTAAATGCTTCTGAGCTAGCACTGCTGCAACGTCTCTTAAAACCAATACTTCCTTTAAAGCAAACTGGGGAACTTTTGGGCCCAATGAAAGTTTGGATGAAATTATTAAGAGTAATAGAACTTTGGATAGAGACTCATTTAAATCGCAATATTAATGCGCTTTCAATGCTGAAAAAAATTCTTCTTTAAAGCAAATATATTTTTTGGTAGCAAAAATTTCTAGAAGATAACTTGAACTCCTGCTAACTTTCTAGAAGCTCATTTCAGAATACTTAGGTGTCACATATAGCCTGGCTTGGCAAAAAATCTCCATTTTGCGGAAACGTCAGCTATGGCCTAAGTACTACAACAGCCCTTAAAGGGAGAGGATATCAAACAAGTTTTATTCACTTTGATAATCCAACTGACTCTGGGAATTCCAAAACATCTCTTTTAGCAAATGACCCAGACGTCAGTCTTCCATATTTAATCAAATCGCAGGTTTATACAATTCCTTCACCAAGAGCTCAACGAGAATTAAGAGAATCATTAGAAAGATTAAAACCAGACATTGTTCATGCAAGTCTTACTTTGTCTCCTCTTGATTTCAGACTCCCAGATCTTTGCCAACAAATCAGAGTCCCATTATTAGCAACATTCCATCCCCCTTTTGATTCAAGTATCAGAAGCCTAACCGCAAGTACACAACAACTTACTTATCAACTATATGCACCTTCACTTTCCCGATTTAACAATGTAATAGTCTTTTCAGACAAACAAGCTGAGGTGCTTACAAAGTTAGGTGTAAAAGAAAAAAGTATTGCTGTCATTCCTAATGGAGTGGATGCAAAATTGTGGGCACCTAATACCAATGAGTCAGCAGAATCAGAACTATTAAAGGTTCAAAAAAGGCTTGGAAGAAAAAGAACTTTTCTTTATATGGGAAGAATTGCTGCAGAGAAAAATGTAGAAGCTCTTCTAAAAGCTTGGAAAGCAACAAACACGGAAGGTTGCCAACTAGTAATTGTAGGCGATGGGCCTTTAAGACCCACCTTAGAAAATAATTTTTTGTCAACTCAAGATTCTAAAATTCTTTGGTGGGGTTATGAAGCAGATTTAAAAACAAAAGTTGCTCTTCTTCAATGCACAGAAGTTTTTATACTGCCTAGTTTGGTTGAAGGCTTATCACTGGCTTTATTAGAAGCAATGGCAACCGGTACAGCTTGTATAGCTACTGACGCCGGAGCAGACGGAGAAGTTCTCAAAGATGGTGCAGGAATAATTCTCAGCACTGAAGGAGTGACCTCTCAATTAAAGACTCTATTACCTGTTCTCAAAGAACATCCTTTCTTAACCTCAGAACTTGGAAGACTTGCTCGTTTAAGAGTTCTAGATCAATACACCTTGGAAAAAAACATAGATTCTCTGGAAAATGTTTACAAAAAATTCCTTTAGAATCAATCAAGCCATCTCACGACTTTTCTTTGCCGCAAGGATAACAGCCTCAATCAACGCAGAGCGAACTCCTTCTTTTTCAAGATGGCGCAAAGCCGAAATAGTTGTACCTGCGGGAGAAGCAACCATATCTTTTAGTTGCCCTGGATGTAACTCCTTTTTCTTAAGCAATATTGCTGTGCCTTCAAGAGTGAAATTTGTCAAAGACTGTGCCAAAGCTCTAGGCAGTCCTGCTGCTACCGCGCCATCAGCTAGTGCCTCTGAAATCAGAGCTAAATATGCAGGACCTGAAGATGTAAGAGCTAAGAAAGCATCTAATTGGTCTTCAGGCAATTCAAATACCTGGCTAATGGGCTTAAAAATAGATTCCACTAAAGACTTCTGATCTTCTGTCACTTCTTCCCCCCATGAAAGGCCTGTTAAACCAGCACTTACAAGTGCAGGAGTATTAGGCACAGCACGCACACATACATGATCAGGGAACAACGATTGCAATCTTTTTAATTTCACTCCAGCCAATATGGAAATTAACAACGGCTTAGCAGGTAATTTTGCAAGGAATTCTTTAGAACATTTCTCCTGAACTTGATTCAACTGTTGTGGTTTTACTGCCAATATCTTTACAGGTGTGTTCCAAACATCAATAGCATTTTTATCATTTACATCAACGACAGTAAAGGGACTCTTAAATTGATGGAGTACTCTCTCCACACTATTTTTTTTCCCTACAACACCGAAAACCTCTTCCGGATTAAATTGGCCTGCTTCAAATAAACTTTGAAGAATGACTTGTGCCATTCTTCCTAAACCAATAACACCAAGAGAACAAGCCACTTAAGAGCCTTAAATAGCCGATGGAACAGAGGCTCCCCAAGCAGGCTCTGGAGCCATAACACTCTCGCTAACAGGGCCTTCATTATCCTTATTCATTACGCTTGAAGGGGAAGGTTCTTCTTGAAAGGAATTTGTAACAGTGACACAACTGGGCGCAAATAAGAAAATACTTTCCCCAACACGCTCCTGATGACCATCTATTGCAAAAGTACCGCCAGCTACAAAATCAACTGCCCTTTGAGCTTGATCAGGCTCCATCATTGTCAGATTTAAAATAACCGTTTTCCTTTCCCTTAAAGCCTGAATTGCCTTAGGCATTTCATCAAAACTTCTTGGCTCCATCAAACTAACTTCTGCCGCAGCTGTGGAGATACCTGGCATTCCAATCACTTTAGAAGATCCTCCTCGATTATTAAAAGGATTTGCATTTGACAAAGCGGCTAATCCACTTGAGTAATTTCCACCCCCATCATTCCCAGTATCAAAATCATCGCCTGTTTCATAGTCAAGCTCATCAAAATCACCGTCTAAGTAATCATCACCAGCAACAACTGCTCTAAGGCGTGAAATAAGCGACACCAGTTGAATCCTCTCTGAATAATTTTTACTGTTTCGGCTAATACCGAACTTTTAAGGAGATTAGCCTTGGGGAAAGGAAAATGTATCCTTAATACCTAAATAACGTTATTTATAGGCAGGGGCAAGGTTTTCAATTGATTTTATTGATATCTGTGAGTATTTGAGTTCGAAACTATCTCCCACCAAACAATAATGACCCTACACGAATCCAAGTAGCTCCTTCCTCTACAGCTTCTTTCCAATCTTGACTCATACCCATTGAACAATCCTTTAAACCCAGCTTCTCCGAGAAAACTCTGCATTCTCTAAAAAGAATTTTCCTTTGATTTAGATCAAGCTCCTTAGGAGAAATAGTCATCAAACCAATCACATCAATATTAGGTAAGGCAATAAATTCATTCCATACCTCTAGTAGCCCATCAGGAGTAAATCCAAATTTACTTGGATCATTGCGAAATTTAACTTGAGCCATAACCCTAGGTTTCTTGCATTCTTCAGCAGAAATTCGTGAGATTCTTTTAGCGAGCTTCAAAGAGTCAATTGAATGTATAACATCAAAAGCCTTGACTACTTGCCTAACTTTATTTGCTTGCAAACTACCAATAAAATGCCATCGAACGGTTTTTAAATCCTTTAATGAATTCAATTTTGGTAAAGCCTCTTGCAATCTACTTTCACCAAAGTCAACTTGGCCTTGAGAAGCCAAGGAACGAATTTGACTAGTTGACTGACCCTTGCTAACTGCTACCAACTTGACGCCATTAGGAAGAGAATTAAGAAAGCTCTTAAAATGCATAACAACTTTACAAAATTTTCTAAATAAAGGTCTGTTTAAATAATTCCTCCCAAACCTCTAAATCTTCAGTTCTCATCTTTCTACAACGAGCTACGTTTATGTCAGCGTAATGCCTTGCATCCATGTATGGGATTACTTCAAAATCTGCACCTCGCGGCTGAAGAGTAACTAAAAAGAAGATCTTCTGGGCATACAAAGTTGCATAAATATCTCTCCCCTCACCTGCAGGAGCAACTAAATAAAGCATCCCAAAAGTGGGATGATTAAGATATCGCTCTGAACCTGAGCTCAATTTGCTTTAAAAGTAAGCATTTATAAAAGATAGGATAATACCTATTTATAGAAACCACTTATTACTAATACGGAACCAAAACAAACAAAAATTCATTTGCTCAATATTAGTTTTTATAGGTAGAGAAAGAATCAAAAAGATCCAAATTTTCGTCTCAAAAGTAAGATGATGAAAAGTGTCAATATAGAGAATGAGTTCAAGAACATCGTTTTTGGCTTAAACAGACATTTTGGTTTAAATAATTCTGGATGTAGCAAATAGCCGCCATTCCTAATTAATAACGAATCAGCACCTTGTTCAGCTCTTAAAAGAATATTTGCCAGCAGACGTTCTCCTATAGAAAGAAATACCTCTAAGGACCTCTTGAAACCTAATTTTCTAAAATCAACAGCTCTAGTAACTAAAGACCTAATTAGATTTTGGAACTCTTCTTGTACTAATGGAATAAAGCGTAATGCTAAAAGGAGTTGAAAGCTCAATCTATCTAAGGGAAGTCCTAAGAATGAAAGTGGTCTTAGATACCACCTCAAAGTCCACATTAAATCCTCAGGAGAAGTTGTTATCAACATCAAGTTGACACTATGAACGACAGTAAAAATTAATGTCGAAGTCTTGATAGCTAATTCAGCTGAGCGCCTATCAACAACAATTGAGCCCAAAGAAAGTGGGCCTATTTGTATTGATGTTGTTCTTATTAATTCCCAAGAACTCCCTACCACAATTGCATCATTAAGTTCTTGAGGAGAACGAACTGTATCCATTGGAACAGCTAAGTTTGTTGGAAGAAAAATCGCTAATAATCCAAAGAAACAAGAAATAAAGAATAAGAAAAAAAGAGATCGCCAAAAAATTCTTAGTGGTACTGCGCCAAGTACAGAAATTGCCAAAAGAAATAGCAACAATCCTATTCTCCAAAGAGGTCCGGCCAATACGGGTGTAATCAAAAACATCAACACCCAAGCAAATTTCAACCTAGGGTCTAAATTTCTTAACCAACCAGTTTTCCCTGTTACATACTGACCAATAGGAACGTTTCTTAAAAACTCCATTTAATTAATCAGAAGACTTATTTTGTTGACGTTTTAAATCTTTTTCAACCTCACGCTTTTGTTTCCCTCGCCAAAACAACTTTAACGGAGTCCCCTCAAAACCAAGGCCTTCTCTTAATTGACGCTCCAAATATCGTCTATATGAATCTCCAAATAACTTTGGTTCATTCACAAATAGAGTAAAGCTAGGAGGGGAGCTTGCTACTTGAGTAGCATAATAAATTCGCCCTTGCCTACCTCCACGACTAGTAGGTGGACTTCTCCAACTTAATGCATCATAAACAACTTCATTAACTACTGAGGTAGAAACCCTTCTCCTATGCTGTTCAACAGCTAAAGATGCGCAACTAAAAATGGGATCTATTCGTTGACCAGTGAGAGCAGAAGTAAATAACATTTGAGCCCAATCTAAAAAATAAAGTTTTGAGCGAAGTTCCTTTTCCATCAAAGGCATAGTGTAAGTATCTTTTTCAACTGCATCCCATTTATTGACTACTACTAAACATGCTCTACCTTCTTCCTCAATCCTTCCAGCAAGTCGCTGATCTTGCTCTGTTACACCGTCTAAAGCATCTATAACTAAAACGCATACATCACTTCTTTCAATAGCTTTAAAACTACGATTAATCCCAAAGAATTCAGGTCCATAATTAACACTTTTACGTCGCCTAATACCTGCAGTATCAATCAATTTCCAAAGCTTACCCTCTCTAACAATTGAAGTGTCAATAGTGTCACGTGTAGTCCCCCTGATAGCACTAACTATTGCCCGTTTCTCACCACATATTGCATTTAACAGACTTGACTTGCCTACATTTGGTCGACCAACAATTGCGACTTGAATAGGCTCCTCCTCATCTTTGATTAATTCTTTGGGCGGAAGTATTGAAATCAAGCGATCAAGCAACTCCCCAGTGCCTGCACCATGAATAGCCGAAACCGGATAGGGCTCACCAAGACCTAATCGCCAAAATTCTCCGGCCATTGAAAGTCCTAATTCAACTGATTCGCATTTATTTACTGCCAAAAGAATTTCGCATTTAGAATGCCTCAGCCACGCCGCTATAACTTCATCTGCAGCAGTAAGGCCCTGCTGGCCATCAACTATCAAAAGGGCTATTGACGCTTCCGAAAGCGCAAGATTAGCCTGCTCTCTTATCTCAGGAAGAAACTCTGTTTCATCATCAAAAACAAGTCCACCAGTATCAACTAATTTAAATTCTCGATCCCCCCAAAAACCATCTTGATAACTACGATCCCTAGTAACCCCAGGTTGATCATGAACTATTGCCTCCCTGCTCTGGCATAACCTATTAACTAAGGTTGACTTACCTACATTAGGACGTCCAATTATTGCGACTATTGGCCGCGCCATTCTCTCTAAACATGATTCATATTGACAATACTTAGGCATAGGACAATAAACAAAACTTTTTTTCTAAAACCTAAAATTGCAAAAATCCTTCTTAGGAAAATCGAGAAAAGTTTAGATATTATTTCCTATACAAAGTAATATTCAAAAAATTTCAGGGTCCCCAGGATGTCCCTTAAGAGGATCAACTGGAGCAGCATTTAAAACAGGTAAAGGTCCACTTTGAGGAATAGTCTCTCCCTCCATTAAAATCCATGCTAAAAGCCAGTTTATCGCTGTAGCTCGTCGAGTTCGCCTAGGGTAAAGCTGATTGATAGAGTAGCCTTCAAAATTCAAACATTCTTTGAGAGATTGCTTATATTCCTTAGGTATTGACCGAGTTAAATGAATTGAAGCTGCTCTTTTAGAAATAATTTGAGGAGCCTCTGGGAACTTTTCACGCCAATAACGAGGTGTATTAGGCCCTGCAGGATTGCTTTCCCCTGAGTTCGTTATAGCCTTATAACCAATCCTTTCCCAAACAAGATTACATACAAATCTATCGCTTATCTGATCAGAAAGAATCTTACAAAACAAATCCCTACTAAGAGGCCAAGGGGAGTACATATTTTTTATAAACATATAAATATTTTCTATTTATTATATGCATGTTTACAAACAAACAATAAATAACGAATTGCTCTTTAATAGTAATCTTAAAAAATAGCGTCTTCTCTTATTATTAATAGAGAAAAATAAGGAGCTTCTTCATTGCTAATATTGTTGGCTTTAATAGTTAACTGGTCGGCGAATCCAATTCTCTTAGCGAAAAGAGTTTTTGTTAATAAGCCCTTCTCATCTAAAACTTTTCTAACCCATTCCCATCTCTTCCCTAATTTTATTAAGACAAGTACTCTTTTAGTTTTAATTGCATTATCAAGCATTTCCTTTAAATGATTTGGATTGTCAGGCACTGCGCATATCAATAATTCTTCTTTTTGCAAAGATAATGGAAATTGAGCTTCTGCAGCAGCTGCATTAAAAGAAGAAATGCCAGGAATTACTTTTAAAGGGATTAAAGGAAAATTTGATTTAATTTCTAAAAGAATATAAGCACTAGTTGAATATAAAGACGGATCTCCTTGCGAAAGTAAAACAACTTCTTCTCCCTTCTTAACTTCTTCTATTAATTTATTAGCACCAAAAGCCCATGCCCTCTTTAGGGCTTCATTATCAGTGATCATAGGGAACACTATTGGCAAGCATTTCTTATTTTTAATAAAACTACAGGCAATTTCACTTGCCATACTTTTTGATCCTAACTTTGCAACTGGGTAAGCAACTAAAGTTGCTTTTTTAATCGCCTCAACTGCGGCAATAGTTAACAATTTAGGATCACCCGGACCAACTCCTACAAAGGTTATTCCTGTTTTACTTTTTAAGCTACTTAAACTAGGGTTAAATATAGATAATATTCTCTTGTAAATATTAACAATCTCCATTTATCAACTATGCATTCTTGGTTGACAATAAAGCTCAGATAAAATATTAGATTCTATCTCAGCCAGCTCTTTCATCCTAGAAAGAATCAATGATTTCTCAAACCTCTTTTCAGCTAATTTCCAGTAAACTCCAAAATGGCGCGCCTCACTTTCAAGCAAATCTGCATATAAATCTTTAATGTCTTTATCAAGGCTATGCAATGCAAGCAAAGACATTCTTTCATGACTTCTCGCTTCAATCAAACCAGCCACAAGGAAGCTATCTAACATTCTTAGTGGTTCTTCTTTTCTTACATTTTTAGTTAATAATGCTCCATAAGGAGGCGCTGCCAATGGCTCTAGATATCGCCCTTTGGATTTTAGAATTTCAAGAACTTTCTCAAAATGATCTAACTCTTCTCTTGCTAGAGGGCTTAAGACTTCCGCCAATCCTGGCTCACTCAAATATCTAAACATCATCTGAATAGCAACCCCAGCAGCTTTTCTTTCACAATTAGCATGATCTATAAGCACTTCAATAGGATTAGAGAGTGCCTGCTCCAACCAACTTTTACTAGTTGATGTAAGGAGCCACTTGATTTGTGAAAAAGACTTTTCCTTAGCTCTTAAAACTTTCATACTCCTGACTTTTGGCTCTTTAAAAAATCCAAAGCGCCATCTAGGGCAAGGGAGTAGCTCATTGCCCCAAAACCACTAACGATTCCTATTGCACGATCGGCAAGCAAAGACTTTTGACGAAATGATTCTCTTGAATGTGTATTACTCAGGTGCAACTCAACATAAGGAATACCAGTGCTTAATAAGGCATCTCTTAAAGCTACAGAAGTATGAGTATAGGCTCCTGCATTGATCAAAATTGCATCTACTTTTCCCAAGGCTTGCTGAATACAATCAACCAACGTTCCCTCCGAATTACTCTGAAAACATTCAAGCTCAACTCCCAGCAACTTGGCTTTCTTTTTAAGGTTTAACTCAATTTTTTCAAGAGTTTCAGAACCATAGATCAAAGGCTCTCTTTGGCCAAGAAGATTAAGGTTTGGTCCGTTAATCAACAAGAACTTCATCAGTGTTCATTAATCAATTAGCACCTAAATCGTATCGATCTCACGATGAAACGACCAACATATTCCAAAAATTGAGTCGCTTTAACTGGTAATGTCAATTTGTGGTTAGGGTCGGTGCCCGAGTGGTTAATGGGGGCGGACTGTAAATCCGCTGGCTCTGCCTACGTTGGTTCAAATCCAACCCGGCCCACCTTCCACAAGCCCTTGTAGCTCAGCGGTAGAGCACTCCCTTGGTAAGGGAGAGGTCTCGGGTTCAAGTCCCGACGAGGGCACTTTCCTCAACCTCTTCCAAGAGAAAACCTCTCAGGCACCAGAGGTTCTTAAAGAAAGAAAGTGGACCTCCACTTTTTAGTCCACTTTGGCTCTCCGATTCATTCTTGCTTGATGCATCTGACCTGATGCAATTCAAGAAATGGCAACTATTTGAAGGAGCGGCAAAAGCTGGCAAGCATTAATTAGAAAGAAGGAATATCAAGGACCAAAAGCCAAGCTTTGTTATGGGCAAATGCTGTTGAAAGTTCTCTACAAAGACCAGCTCAATTAGATCAACACCACCGCAAAACCTCAAAGAAGCCATTGATTTGTATATCGATGGGCCGCTGCAAGAACACCGCAGTGGTCATAACGAGCAATATCCCTTAAAGGCAATAGCCAGCAATTGGATGGAAGGAGTTCGACTCGAAGAACTTTCCATCAGACATTTTGCTCTTTGGTGAAACGAAAAATAGTACTCTATGAAACCCAATTATGACGTTCAAGAGACCAGACAATGACTAAAATTCAAATTAAAGGCTAGATCAGCCGTCTCCAACACATGATTCACGAGGCATGGAAGATCCCAAATTACGGCCTTTAGTTTTATTATTTATCAAACAAATACCGAAGAGCTTTTTAGAAATATCTGGGAGAGTTCTTGGGATTTCACAATTCTTAGAAAGAGTAGAAAAGCTTTCTTATAGACTTAACTATGCAAACTCTATCGATGATCTTTACTTTCTATTAATAAAAGAGTGGACTAACATCTCGATGATAATGCATTCAAATCCAAGAAATAATATTAAGACCGCAAATAAAATAGCTGTAAATATAAATTTAGAAAATTATGAATTAAATCCTATTTCAAAAATGATGGCTCTAGATTGCATCTCATATCTATCAGATAATAATCAATGATATTACTGCAATTATTCCCCAAGCAAACTAATATATGAAAATTAAAATAGAATTAATAAAATATCTTGCTGTAGGGTTTATAAACACTTGTATAGGGTATAGCACAATTCTAAGTTGTGAAACTCTTCTTAAATTGAACCCTCAACTTAGCAATATTATTGGTTATTTAATAGGTATTGTATGTTCCTTTATTTTAAATAAGCGATATGTATTTAGATCACGAGGCAATAAGAAGATCAGTCAATTTATTAAATTTTTGCTAGGTTTCTTGTTGGCTTATACAATCAATCTATCAACTCTTAATATCCTCTTAGAGCAAAGTATTAATTCCCCTATAGCTCAAGGTTTTGCAATGCTAAGCTACACTATAACTTTTTATATCTTATGCAAGCTGTATATATTTAAAGAATAGTTTCTTATTAATCGGATATGCATAATTCCTGGCCATTGCTCCATTCTTTACAGTCCCAACCTTCTAATCTAGCCTTGCTCAAATATTCCTCCTGAATTTTCCTATCAGATTGCCAGCCTGGGTCCAATGGGTTTAGCAGAATAACATCGTAAATATCAATACTATTAATATCTTTGGTATCCCTTGGAAATGTGATTTGTGATCTTTGTGTTAAGTGAGGTGCAAGATAGCTTGTTGTAAGAATAGATGAATCACTTTTGATCAGTGAAAAAGCTTCATGAGCTGATTGAATTAAAGATATTCTACTTAAATATGGCCCAATAAAAAATAATGGTTTTGCTAATAATGACCAAGTCAGAAGAATCCATAAATATCTATTCCTGATCGATATTTCTGATTTAATATTACTCTGAGCCATCCCATCGATTGAAGCAACAACTAATATCATTATGATTGGCAAACTATAGTGATGTATTAAAGTCCGTTGAGAAAAAGAATCCGATAAAATATTTGTCAGAAGTAAAGGAATTGAAGCAGATAAAACTATCAATGAGCTTGATCTAAGAAAAAATATAAATGGCAGAAACAAAATAATCAAATAAAAAATCGAACCTGACCAATCAATGCTTTGAAAAATAATTATTGGATTAGTAATTATTTTAAAAAGTATTTCTTCGAGGGAGTTGCCTAGATATGAATATCGACTTACAGCCATAATAGATCCTTTGCCCTGATTCAATAGTGGGTAGAGAATATTATTTAAAAATAATAGCCAGGAAGAAGATAACAAAATTACAGAAATTCCCCTAGTGAAATTTCTTCTTAGGATCTGCTCAAAACCTAAACCAAGAGTTAATAAAACCAAACCATCTCGAGTACCCAGAATTATGAAGATCAAGAAAATCCATAAGAAATTCTTATTAGCACGAATAGACAAATATGAAAAGGCCAACAATGGCATAGCCCAGACTTCTGGATGGAAATCAAAAATATTTACATTAAATACAACTGGCTGAAGCCACCACAAGCAACAGATTAACCAACTTTTACGATTATTTAATCCCTTTTGCTTACAAAGCATCCATAAAGGTAAAGATGTAAAACTCAAGGAAAAAGACTGTGTTGCTAAAAGCCAATGAATTGAAGGTTGAATTTTATAAAGAAAAGCTGGGATATATAATAGCCAGGCTCCATGATCAGCCATTAGATGAAGTCCTGTCATAGATGAATAAGGAGGCTCACCTACGCTTTGCAGCCAAACCCATTGATCAAAAAGGCCTAAGTCAAAAGCATTACTTTGTAAAAGAAAATGTCTAAAAGCTGCTAGAAACCAAAATATAAATCCAATTAAAAATGATAAAGCAAAAACTCTCTTAATAGATCTATCTTCGAGAGTTAGAGTTATTGGTTGAGCCTTTTCTCTTATCATCTAGGTGGACAAAAAGTTGCTTATACTATATTAAGCAATATCTAGTCTTTATCTTTACTAAAACCTAGATTTTCATCAATTATATACATAGGTCTCCCTTTAGACTCATCATATATTCTTCCTATATATTCCCCTAATATACCAATAGAAATTAACTGTACGCCTGTTGCAAATAATATTGCAACTGCTAATCCAGCCCAACCAGGAACCCAAGCAAAAGTAAATAATCTTATATATAAGACATACAAAATTGCCAAGAAGGAGAAGAATGAGCAAACTAAACCAAATATAGTTGCTAAACGCAAGGGCCGACTTGAAAATGCTGTAAGGCCTTCTAAGGCAAATACAATCATTTTTTTTAAAGAATATTTAGTTTTACCTGCTAGTCTAGGCTCTCTTTTATATTTAATTTGAGTCTGCTTAAACCCAGTCCAACTCACTAGACCACGAATAAATCGTCCTTTCTCGGGCATTTGTTTTAGTGTATCAATTACCTTCCTATCTATTAGTCTAAAATCTCCTGTATCTAAAGGAATATGGATTTCAGTAAGTAAATTTAATATGCGGTAAAAACAGGAAGCACTTATTTTCTTAAAGAAAGTTTCCGAAACTCGTTCAACTCGTCTACCGGAAATCACATCAAACCCTTTTTCCCATTTTGAAATCATTTCTTTAGCAATCTCTGGAGGATCTTGTAAATCAGCATCTATTATTATTGCTGCATCTCCATATGCATTATTTAAGCCAGCTTGAACAGCATATTGATGTCCAAAATTCCTTGATAATCCAACTAATTTAACTCTATCATCCTGCAAGTTATAGGACTTAATGATGTCTCTTGTATTATCTTTACTTCCATCATCAACAAAAATAAATTCCCAATCATAATGACTAGAATAAGCAGTAAAATCAATTATTCTTCGAATACTTATTTCTAGAACTTCTTGTTCATTGAAGCAAGGAATTATCCAACTGATTAATTTATTATATTTCATAAAACTAATGTATACAAGTTGATGTATTTATAGTAGCAAGCGATTAGAAAGAACAATCAAGGTTGAATTACAGTGGACTAAACATACTTAAAATGGACTAAGAACAGATCCCAGCACTCCCTAAAAAAGATTTGGTCTGCCTCAATATTTGGTCTAAATTGCTTGAGCATTAATCAATTCAATGTCTTGCAAGGTCCTTTAGGTGAACCAACCCTGTCCACCTTCCACAAGCCCTTGTAGCTAAGCGGAAGAGCCACTCCCTTAGTAAGGGAGTGGCCTAGGGTTCAAGTCCCGAAGAGGAAACTCGTGGGACTATTGAGCATATAAAAGACTTGTTATTAGATAGTGCTGGCTTGATATCTAAAATTTAAATCCTTCAAAGAAGAATTTCTACAAAAATTCTAGAAAATCTCTGCTTCTCGAAAGATTTAATTGTCAAGGGTAATAATCTTTGCCATTTTTAGATTAGATTAATGGACAGTCTTGACTTCAACGTTCACTCAAAAGAAACATCAATGCAAAGATTGCATCTATTCCTATGATCCCAAACTAGGCGATCCCTCCCAAGGGGTCCCTCCTGGTGTGCCTTTTGATGATTTACCAGCCAGTTGGGTCTGTCCTTTATGTAAGGCAAGTAAGAAAAGGTTTAAAGTTCTCCGTTACTAGAAGAAAGCAATCCAATTCCCCAAAATAATTTTATTTAACTTTTCTAGGCTTGAAGTTCAAATACAAGCAGTCTCTACTTATCATAGCAACTTCATTTAGGTAATTAATTAGATCTTTTCTTAAGAAAGATATTCAGTGCTCCTAATCCGAATATAATCATCACTGATATGATAAATAGCATTAAGTAAGGGCCTTTAAGTGCCTGCACCTCGCCACTCAAAACTTGCTTTATGCTTATATCCTTAAGAGCGCTAATAGTATAACCTCCTGCAACAAATGGTATATCTGAGATTAATATACTGATTATTAATGCTGGCATAAATTTCTTCCATGATACTTTTGTTAAACCAATTGCATAACAAACAAAATCAAAGAATTGGGTCATCAAGAAACCAGTCATAAGAAAAAAATTATCTTCAAGATAATTTTTGCTAATCTTCTCAACACGCTGCATTTGTTGTGAACCTAAAATCTTTCTAACAAATCCTCTGCCTAGATTTCTTGACAACAAAAATGAACATGAGCACGAGAGAAAATCAGCAAAGAAAATAAGTATCAGACCACCTTTAATTCCAAACAAATATCCAGAGATTACTGAGCAATATGTTCCAGGCAATATAGGGATGATAATACTTATAAATCTCAAGAAAAATATTAATAATACTGCTGGCAAAAATGCATCTAACTTTTTTTCTTGACTACTCTCAATTAAGTTATTGATTTGGTTTATATCAAAACTTTGATAGCTAAAGATCAGAATTATTGCCAATACGGCTAAAAATGAATATTTAGAAAGGAATTTAATTCTTAGCAACTGCTTCATAATTACTTTATAGCAAAATAAATCATGTTTTTTTATTTTATACAGCTAATCATTAAAATCGATGATTCTTTATGAGCTCCATATAATCTGTTCGAGAGAATAAGAAGCTTTCTTCTGCCTTAACGTAAAAACATATCCAACGACCGAACTGCTAACAACCTATTTTAATTTTGTCATTTCTAGAAGAACTATCTTTTTGAAGCTATTTGGAGTATTTGTTTTCTGAATAAGTAAGTACTTCATTTCCTTATAGGAAGAAAAGGTCCTATTCTTTAGAACGAAAAAATGCAACTTTTAATTGCAAGAATCTATTGACTTAGCAGTTATCGGTGGAGGCGCATCAGGTTTTATGGGTGCAATTACAGCTGCTGAAGAAGGAGTCCCTTCAGTTTTATTACTTGAATCAACACAAAAAACCCTTGAGAAAGTAAGAATTAGCGGTGGAGGACGATGCAATGTAACAAACGCATGCTTGAATCCAAAAGAATTAGTTGAAAATTACCCTCGCGGGAAAAAGCCTTTGCTCGGCGCTTTTAGTAGATTCGCAACAGGTGATGCTATTGCTTGGTTTGAAGAAAAAGGTTTATCTTTAAAAATTGAAAATGATGGAAGGATATTTCCTAATTCAAATTCATCAATCGAAGTGATCAAATGTCTTCACAATGCTGCAGAAAAAGCCGGGGTACATTATGCAACGCAAATGGGAGTGCAAGGTGTTGAATGCCTAGGAGACCAAGGATTTAAAATAAAATGTCGTAACCAGAGAATTATTTACTCAAAAAAGATCTTAATTGCAACAGGAAATAGTCCGACTGGGAAAAAAATAGCAAGTCAACTTGGACATATAATCATAGATGCCGTTCCTTCTCTATTTACATTTAAGCTAGATGCTCCATGGCTAACCAAATGTACTGGAATTTCTGTTGATAATGTAAATCTAAAATTAATAGCAGGAGGAATAGATTTCCAGCAATATGGTCGGGTATTAATTACACATTGGGGGTTAAGTGGGCCAGCAGTTTTGAAGCTATCTGCATTTGCAGCTCGTCATATGAGGCAAGATAACTACCGCTGCAAACTTCTAATCAATTGGTCAGGGAATGATATTAATTCAATTGATCTTGCTTTGAGAAATTATAGAAAAGATTACGCTCGTAATACTCTTAGAGCATCATGCCCATTTAAAAATATACCTAAACGTCTGTGGCTATCAATCCTCGAAAAGCTTAACATTAAGAATGACACTAAATGGGCAAATTTATGCCGTTCAGATGAAGTATATATAAGAGAGTTAATTGCAAAAGACTTTCACAAATTGAAAGGCAAAGGACCTTTTGGTGAAGAATTTGTTACTGCAGGAGGAGTTGATTTAAAGGAAATCTTTATCCACTCTATGGAGAGCAGGAGATGCAAAGATGTTTATTTTGCTGGCGAGGTTTTAAATGTTGACGGTATAACAGGAGGGTTTAACTTCCAACACTGTTGGTCTAGTGGCTGGATTGCAGGAAGAGCTATTGCAAAAGATTTATTAAATAAATAATTTTTGTTTTTTAAAATTTACAAGCAAAACATAATAGATACATTCTTGTTTATGATTTAATTCATTAATCTATAAATCATTGAACAATGGAAGACAATTCATATTTAATAGCGCTTGCTCTAATTGAGCAAGAAGGGAAGAGATCAATTCCGCTTGGAGGGAAATCTATAAAAAAATCCTTTGATCCAAAAAACAATCAAGAAACAGGGGAAGAGCTGCTAAAAGAACTCCTCATTAGAGTCTTCCAAAAAAGTGAATCTGGTTCTATCAAAAGAGTTAATTCAGACAATAGTCTCTTATTAATTCAAATTCCCATGCTTCCTATGCAAGAAAAAATTCCTTTAATTAAAGCTCAATGGATTGAATCTGGGAATAATCAACAACTTATTTCACAACTTATTGATATCTGTCAAGGAATTTGGAGCGCTAATTTTACTAGAGAGGAAGGTCTAAACTTCACATGCTTAGAATGAACATATAGGTCTTGATCTGGCACAAAGTATCTATTAACTGACTGATGATTCAAGGATTCCAAATAGAAAACCTTCGCAACAAAGTGGTTTCAGGTCATACAAGATCTGAATCATGGCGAAGAGCTCAACTAAAAAAAATAAAAGGAATTATTGATCAAAACCAAAAGGAAATTCTAAATGCATTATCTGAAGATCTCCAAAAACCTTCTACTGAAGCATTCTTCGAAATCCTTTCACTCAGACAAGAACTGCAATTATACGAGAATCAACTTTCATCTTGGATGAAACCACAGAATATCAAAGTTCCTTTATGGCTTAAACCTGGCGAGGCTAGCGTAATAGCTGAGCCATTGGGATGCGTTCTAATTATCGGAGCATGGAACTATCCATTCATGCTTACTTTGCAACCTTTAATATCTGCATTAGCCGCAGGCAATACAGCCATCTTAAAACCCTCAGAATATTCCCCTGCGACTTCTGAGCTAATAGAACAACTCTTTACTAAATATTTCCCTCCTGACATCGTAAAAGTTTGTCAAGGTGATGAATACTTTGCAGCAGAACTATTAAAACACAAGTTTGACCACATTTTTTTCACAGGTGGAAGTGAGACTGGCAAAAAGGTAATGAGTGCAGCATCCAAATATTTAACTCCTATAACACTTGAACTAGGAGGTAAAAACCCAGCATTAGTTCTTAAAGATGCCAACATTGATATAACTGCAAAAAGACTTATATGGGGGAAAAGTATTAATTCTGGGCAAACATGCCTAGCACCAAATCATCTTCTAGTTCATAAAGATATAGAGAAGGAATTAATAGAAAAAATGAAGTATTATATTAATTCTTTCTATGGAAAAGAACCCCAAAAATCTAAGGATTTAGCAAAGATTAATGATCATCAATTTGAAAAAATTATCTCCTTAATTGAAAAAGCTCAGAAAGAAAATAAAATAATTTCAGGAGGGGAAATAAACTCGATTGACAAGAAAGTATCTCCTACCTTAATACATATAGAAAACTTAGAAGAATCAATAATTTCGGACGAGCTTTTTGGCCCAATCTTCCCTATCCTTTCTTATTCAAATTTTGATAGCGCACTGAATAATATTAGATCACAAGAAAAATCACTAGCGATTTATATGTTTGGGGGAAATGAGCAAGAGAAGAACCAGCTCCTATCATCAACAAGTTCAGGGGGAGTTTGCTTTAATGATGTAGTAATACAAGCTGGTATTCCAGAGCTCCCTTTCGGAGGGATAGGTTTAAGCGGAATAGGTCGCTACCATGGCAAAGCAGGTTTTGAAACTTTTTCACATCTCAAATCCATTTTGAAAAGACCTTTTTGGTTAGATTTGAAATTCCGTTACCCCCCTTATAAAATCGATATCTCTTTTATGAGTAAGCTTATGAGATAGTGCAATTTTTTATTGCTAGATCAAATACAATTAAAAATCTAGCAAAATATATAAAGCAGGTCTATCTTTGAAAAGCAATGAAAATAAATTATGAAAAGGAACGCAATCCTCTTTTTTATAATATTTCTAATTTGTCAAGCCTATTCAAGTGCAGAAGAAATAACTATTAACCAAGGTGACACTTTATCTGACATAGCAGCTGAATATAATATTTCGGTCAGATCACTGATGGATACTAATGGTATATATAATGCTGATAATTTAAAAGTCGGCCAAAAAATAAAGTTACCTAAGGATGCCTCAAAAGTAAATGATATTGCCAGCTTTACTCATACTGTTACTGCTGGTCAAAGCATAGCTAAAATATCAGATATATATGAAGTAAATGAACTGGATATAATAAAGTTAAATAACATTAAAGATGCTAATATTTTACTTTTAGGGCAGGTGCTTAAATTGCCAAAAAGTGCAAAGAAAACTGCCTTAGACAACAGTAATAAATTGGATTTTCATATTCTTAAAAGAGGTGAAACATTGTATAAGGTTTCAAGAATATATAACATCCCTGTCAAAAAAATAATAGCATTTAATAAAATAATTAGCCCCAATCGTCTTAAGCCTGGTGCTAAGTTAATACTTGAAGATGCTCAAAATAGTGCTGCCCTAACCAATAAGGGGAACGATGTTAATGATCATAATTTTTGGAACAGCTCAGGTAAAAGTGAACCTTATGAGTGGAGAAATTTTGGTCCGTTAAAAATAAACTGGTCTAACTGGAAAACTATTAATGGGAGTAAAGTTGCTCCTGCAATTAATAAAGAAGGTCAGCCGTTATTTTTAGCAATAAATTGTAATTCAACTAAAATTAACTGGAGCGGTTCAAATGGCAAATGGAACAGATGGTTAACACCTAAAAATGATTTTGAATTTAGCTTATTTGATGAGCTATGCAGCAAAAAAAACTGATTAGTTATCAAACATATATTAGAGTTTAATTTACATTATTATCTTAGGTGGATCTAACTGATCAGCAGCTTCTTCCACTATTTGCAATCTTAGTTTTTTCCCTCCACTCAGTTCTCCTAAAGAAACTTTCATAGTTGAACCACTAAGCGTTTGAAGCGCCTTAAGAACATCTCTGAGGTATGGGGTACTACTACCGCTTTCTATCCATAGTGTTTCGTGTATGTCGCCTAAACGTCTCCAAGCAGTGTGAAGTCTTAACACTGATGTCTCAATGCTTTTTGCTTGAGTAAAAGCATCTACCAAAAAACCCAAGGCTTCAATTCGCTGTGCCTCTTGAGTGGCTTTATCAACATTCAATCCTTCTACTTGCAAGGCTCTCAAGGACAGTGCTGCATCATTTGACTTGCCTATCCATCTAGCAGCAGCAGTAACACCTTTAATAGATTCAACATCTGGTGACCCTTCCAAAGTTTTGCGCAAATCTTCTTGCAAGTTTTCAGGAAGTTTCGATAATTCCTTAGCCAAAGGTGCCACTATTTTTGGCGGAAGAAGGTTTTCTTGAGTTCGTTGTCGAATTCCCTCTGGCAAAAGGGGGCTTGTTGCAGAGGTAAATTCATCAGAAAGTCTTCTGACATCTTTTCTAGTAATCTCATTCCCTTTATTTGCCGATTCTGCAATCATTTGCTGAACCTCAGGAGAAGATTTGGCAGTTTCTACAAAAGATCTTCTTGAAAAATTGTTGACGCTGCTCTCCTCAAGAACACCTCCCACAAAAAGCTCATCAGCTGAATCTGCTAATTGAATCAGAGCATAAGCTCTTGTTTTGCTTATATCCATTTCTCTGAGCCACTGTAAGAATCCCGTTCCGCGCCCATCGCCGCCACGTTTTTCTCTATCTCTTATCACACGTAAAATACGACCTCTCCAAATATCTGTATGAAGATCAAACTTTTCGCATATCGACCAAGCTTCTTGCAAACGATCTAAAAACTGAAGGCTATTGAGATCATCCTTGTCTGGATCAGGCAAATCCAACCGAAGGGTTGATGGGTCTGGGTTTAGTATTGTTTCCACAAAAACCTAAAAATGAGCTCACACTGCTTTAAAAAGCAGAAAGGGACGACATTCTGTGACGCTAGAGCGAAATTTCACTTGTCCCACGATAATCTTATTATTGAAATAACAGCATAAAAACAATGGCTATTTCAAGAGGCGACAAGGTCAGGGTCAAAAGACCTGAATCCTATTGGTATAACGAGATAGGTAAAGTAGCTTCAGTAGACACTTCTGGAATTAAATACCCAGTTGTAGTCCGTTTTGAGAAAGTAAATTATTCTGCATTTAGTGGAGTTGATGGCGGTAATAATACAAACAACTTTGCTGAAGCTGAACTAGAAGCTGTCTAAAGATTATTGCCTGAACTTCCAGAAGTAGAAACAGTTAAAAGAGGTCTAAAAAATAGGCTAAAGGATTTTTATATTCACGATGTTGAAGTAATTACACCAAGATCTATATCTAGCGAAGGAGGATCAAAGGCTTTTGTTAAAAATATCATTGGCTTAAAGTCAGGTGAATGGACAAGGAGAGGTAAATATTTAATTTGTTCTCTTCATTCCTCAGACCGAGAAGAAATAGCTGGGTGGTGGGTTGTTCATTTAAGAATGACAGGCCAGTTTCAATGGTTCCAAAAGAAAACCAAAAGCTGCAAACATACAAGAGTAAGGATATGGAACAAAGACGGGGCCGAAATTCGTTTTGTTGATACTAGAAACTTCGGTCAGATGTGGTGGATATCTCCAACATTTTTACCTACAGAAAAAATAACTGGCCTAAAAAAACTTGGGCCAGAACCCTTCAGCAAAGAATTCAATCCTTTTTACCTTCAAGAATCTCTCAAAAAAAGAAAAAGATCAATAAAATCATCTCTTTTAGATCAATCAATAGTTGCAGGTGCAGGGAATATTTATGCTGATGAAAGTCTTTTTCAAGCTGGTATTCTCCCTACGAAAGAATCAAAAAAGCTCAATAAAACTGAAATTAAAAAGATATGCACTAGTCTTACGCATATTTTAAAAATAAGTATTGGGGAAGGAGGAACATCTTTTAAAGATTTTAGAGATTTAGAAGGTGTAAATGGAAAATATGGTGGGCAGGCATGGGTTTACGGACGAGAAAACAAGCCCTGTAGAAAATGTGGAGTTAAAATCTTAAAGGCAAAAGTGGCTGGTAGAGGTACTCATTGGTGCCCCAATTGCCAAAAATAAAGCCTACTCTTCTTAAGAAAGAGCAGGCAAGAATTATAAAAGACTATTTTTAAAATTTTTTGAAAATGTTTTACCTGGCATTGAGCTATTTTCTCAGGGGGCTTCCCCCCAAATATCGTCGCCGCTGATGCGTTTCACAACCGAGTTCGGGATGGATCGGAGTGGGTCCACATCGCGATGAACACCAGGAAAACATTTTCATGTTCAAGGTTTGAGCCTTGAGAACTGCATAGGAATTTTTTTAATCTGAAAAAAAGCTTAATTACGATTGTTAAATGAAGAAGAAGGTCAAGCCCTCGGTCTATTAGTACTCCTCCGCTGCACTTGTTACCAAGCTTCCACGTAGAGCCTATCAACGGGTGTTCTTCCCGTGACCTTACTGGCTTATGCCATGGGAATACTCATCTTGAGGTGGGCTTCCCACTTAGATGCTTTCAGCGGTTATCCACTCCGCACATGGCTACCCAGCGTTTACCGTTGGCACGATAACTGGCACACCAGAGGTGCGTTCCTCCCGGTCCTCTCGTACTAGGGAGAAATCCTCTCAATATTCCTGCGCGTACACCGGATATGGACCGAACTGTCTCACGACGTTCTGAACCCAGCTCGCGTACCGCTTTAATGGGCGAACAGCCCAACCCTTGGGACCGACTTCAGCCCCAGGTTGCGATGAGCCGACATCGAGGTGCCAAACCTCCCCGTCGATGTGAACTCTTGGGGGAGATCAGCCTGTTATCCCTAGAGTAACTTTTATCCGTTGAGCGACGGCCCTTCCACTCAGAACCGTCGGATCACTAAAACCGACTTTCGTCCCTGTTCGACTTGTAGGTCTCACAGTCAAGCTCCCTTCTGCTTTTGCACTCAGCGACTGATTTCCAACCAGCCTGAGGGAACCTTTGTACGCCTCCGTTACCTTTTAGGAGGCGACCGCCCCAGTCAAACTGCCCAGCAGATACTGTCCGCTTCCCGGATAACGGGTAAGCGTTAGAACCCTAGCTCTGAAAGAGTGGTATCTCACCATTGACTCAATAGCACCCACAAGCACTACTTCATAGTCTCCCACCTATCCTGCGCATTCAGAGCCCGAGACCAATATCAACCTACAGTAAAGCTTCATAGGGTCTTTCTGTCCGGGTGTACGTAGTCCGCATCTTCACAGACAATTCTATTTCGCCGAGCCTCTCTCCGAGACAGCGCCCAAATCGTTACGCCTTTCGTGCGGGTCGGAACTTACCCGACAAGGAATTTCGCTACCTTAGGACCGTTATAGTTACGGCCGCCGTTCACCGGGGCTTCAGTCGCCAGCTTTGCTTACGCTAACCGGCTTCCTTAACCTTCCGGCACTGGGCAGGCGTCAGCCCCCATACATCGTCTTGCGACTTAGCGGAGACCTGTGTTTTTGGTAAACAGTCGCTTGGGCCTCTTCACTGCGGCCAGCTCTCGCTGGCACCCCTTCTCCCGAAGTTACGGGGCCATTTTGCCGAGTTCCTTAGAGAGAGTTATCTCGCGCCCCTCGGTATTCTCTACCACCCCACCTGTGTCGGTTTCGGGTACAGGCAGTTATGCCTTAACGGGTATAGGGCTTTTCTTGGAAGCATGACATCACCAACTTCGTTGCCGTAGCAACTCGTACTCACGCCTTAGCTCAGAACGTTTTCTCCGTTCCTCATAGCCTTGAACGCTTGAACCAGTAACCAACATCTGGATTGGCTAGCCTTCTCCGTCCCCCTTCCCAAAACATAACCGGTACAGGAATGTTGACCTGTTATCCATCGACTACGCCTTTCGGCCTCGCCTTAGGTCCAGACTAACCCTCCGCGGACGAGCCTGCCGGAGGAACCCTTAGGGTTTCGGGGCATGGGATTCTCACCCATGTTTTCGCTACTCAAGCCGACATTCTCACTTCAATGCAGTCCACGCCCGCTTACGCTAACGCTTCACCCCACATAGAACGCTCCCCTACCATTTACAAGTAAATCCGCAGCTTCGGTACAGCACTTAGCCCCGTTCATTTTCGGCGCAGGATCGCTCGACCAGTGAGCTATTACGCACTCCTTTGAGGATGGCTGCTTCTAAGCAAACCTCCTGGTTGTCTAAGCAATCCCACCTCCTTTATCACTTAGTACTGATTTTGGGACCTTAGCTGGCGGTCTGGGCTGTTTCCCTTTCGAGTGTGGAGCTTATCCCCCACAGTCTGACTGCCTAGTTACACACAGGGTATTCAGAGTTCATATCGATTTGGTACCGCTTTCGCAGCCCGCACCGAAATGGTGGCTTTACCCCCCTGCTGGAGCACTAGACGCTACGCCTCAACGTATTTCGGGGAGAACCAGCTAGCTCCTGGTTCGATTGGCATTTCACCCCTAACCACAGCTCATCCGCTGATTTTTCAACATCAGTCGGTTCGGACCTCCACTTGGTATCACCCAAGCTTCATCCTGGCCATGGTTAGATCACCAGGGTTCGGGTCTATAAACACTGACAAACGCCCTATTAAGACTCGCTTTCGCTATGGCTCCACCATTCCCGGTTTAACCCGCCAGTGCCTATAAGTCGCCGGCTCATTCTTCAACAGGCACACGGTCACCCGATTAGTCGGGCTCCCATTGCTTGTAAGCTCACGGTTTCATGTTCTATTTCACTCCCCTCCCGGGGTTCTTTTCACCTTTCCCTCGCGGTACTGTTTCGCTATCGGTCACACAGGAGTACTTAGCCTTACGAGGTGGTCCTCGTAGATTCACACGGAATTCCACGTGCTCCGTGTTACTCGGGATACAGCTAGGCCAACTCTCCTTTCGATTACGGGGCTTTCACCCTCTATGGCGCGCCATTCAAACGCTTCTTCTAGGTTCATTGGTCCACGTTGCTGTCCCACAACCCCGACAGTCGAAACTATCGGTTTGGGCTTGTCCCCGTTCGCTCGCCGCTACTTAGGGAGTCGTTTTTACTTTCCTTTCCTCCAGCTACTAAGATGTTTCAGTTCGCTGGGTTGGCTCGTTCCAGCCTATATATTCAGCTGGCCGTATTAAGGGTTGCCCCATTCGGAAATTCCCGGATCAAAGCGTGCTTCCAGCTCCCCGAGACTTATCGCAGGTAACCACGTCCTTCATCGCCTCTGTGTGCCAAGGTATCCACCGTGAGCCCTTTGTAGCTTGACCATTAATAATCACTAAAAAGTTATTTGAAATAACTAAATTTTAGTAAATATGCTCTAACTCAAGAATTAAGCATTGAAATCTCTTTATTTAGCTTTGCTTAATAAGTAAATTTCAGTGCATCTATGAGATGCTTTATTCTTTCCAGACTTTTCCTATGCAGTTGTCAAGGTTCTGCTGAATCAAACTAATAATCTGAAGAATATTAGTTGAGCCCAGCGTCTTATCGGCCTAAAAGAAAGGAATGATAGGAAGCTAGGTTCATTCAGACGAACAACTCTAAGTCACATTAAACAAACGATAATCTCCAAATTGAGTTATCAGGTAGTTGATCAGTGGAGGTAAGCGGACTCGAACCGCTGACATCCTGCTTGCAAAGCAGGCGCTCTACCAACTGAGCTATACCCCCAACAACGAATGGGCCATCCTGGACTTGAACCAGGGACCTCACCCTTATCAGGGGTGCGCTCTAACCGCCTGAGCTAATAGCCCAGGAGAAAGTTTGTTGGGTGTGACCTAGACAAGTTTAGGAACTGAAAATAAAAACTATTTATAAAGTGATTGCTCAATTTTTTAAGTTATTACTTTGAGGTACCGATCGACCTAAGGTGACAGGATTATGGCCTAAATTTTGAAAATTAGACATCACAATCGATTGTTGTCTCCCTGTTAGGAGGTGATCCAGCCGCACCTTCCGGTACGGCTACCTTGTTACGACTTCACCCCAGTCATCAGCCCCACCTTCGGCGTCCTCCTCCACAAGGGTTGGAGTAACGACTTCGGGCGTGGCCAACTTCCATGGTGTGACGGGCGGTGTGTACAAGGCCCGGGAACGTATTCACCGCAGTATGCTGACCTGCGATTACTAGCGATTCCTGCTTCACGTAGGCGAGTTGCAGCCTACGATCTGAACTGAGCCACGGTTTATGGGATTTGCTTGCTCTCGCGAGTTTGCTGCCCTTTGTCCGTAGCATTGTAGTACGTGTGTAGCCCAGGATGTAAGGGGCATGATGACTTGACGTCATCCACACCTTCCTCCGGTTTATCACCGGCGGTCTTTCTAGAGTGCCCAACTAAATGCTGGCAACTAAAAACGTGGGTTGCGCTCGTTGCGGGACTTAACCCAACATCTCACGACACGAGCTGACGACAGCCATGCACCACCTGTCACTGCGTTCCCGAAGGCACCCTCAAATTTCTAAGAGGTTCGCAGGATGTCAAATCCTGGTAAGGTTCTTCGCGTTGCATCGAATTAAACCACATACTCCACCGCTTGTGCGGGCCCCCGTCAATTCCTTTGAGTTTCACACTTGCGTGCGTACTCCCCAGGCGGAACACTTAACGCGTTAGCTACGACACCGAAGGGGTCGATTCCCCCGACACCTAGTGTTCATCGTTTACGGCCAGGACTACAGGGGTATCTAATCCCTTTCGCTCCCCTGGCTTTCGTCCATGAGCGTCAGTTATGGCCCAGCAGAGCGCCTTCGCCACTGGTGTTCTTCCCGATATCTACGCATTTCACCGCTACACCGGGAATTCCCTCTGCCCCTACCACACTCGAGCCCTTCAGTTTCCACTGCGATGATGGAGTTAAGCTCCACGTTTTTACAGCAGACTTGAAAGGCCGCCTGCGGACGCTTTACGCCCAATAATTCCGGATAACGCTTGCCACTCCCGTATTACCGCGGCTGCTGGCACGGAATTAGCCGTGGCTTATTCCTCAAGTACCGTCATATCTTCTTCCTTGAGAAAAGAGGTTTACAGCCCAGAGGCCTTCATCCCTCACGCGGCGTTGCTCCGTCAGGCTTTCGCCCATTGCGGAAAATTCCCCACTGCTGCCTCCCGTAGGAGTCTGGGCCGTGTCTCAGTCCCAGTGTGGCTGATCATCCTCTCAGACCAGCTACTGATCGAAGCCTTGGTGAGCCATTACCTCACCAACAAGCTAATCAGACGCGGGCTCATCCTCAGGCGAAATTCATTTCACCTCTCGGCATATGGGGTATTAGCGGTCGTTTCCAACCGTTATCCCCCTCCTGAGGGCAGATTCCCACGCGTTACTCACCCGTCCGCCACTAACCCGAAGGTTCGTTCGACTTGCATGTGTTAAGCACGCCGCCAGCGTTCATCCTGAGCCAGGATCAAACTCTCCGTTGTAGATCAGACCCTATTGTTAAAAAGCGATGAAGCTTTAATAACGCAGAATGACTTGCTTAAATCCACTAATTACTGCACTGGCGTACAGAATAGTAGTTTGAGCCTCCTTAAAATTATTTAAGGGTTCTAAAGAGTGCACTAAGAATATTTTCTTGTGACTTTCCGAGATCTCAGATCCGGTCATTGCAAAAACTTGTTTGAATAACGATCAAGTATGGGCGTGAACTCCATAACTCAATCTTCATCAATGAACAGGTTTTAGCAATTAATTCTTTTGACGGGACCTCACACTTCTATCGCATTTACATTCAAGCAAGTATAAAACTCACTGAACGCGACAAAAGCGTCAGTTCCTAAACTTTTTAGTTGTCCAGGTTCTGCTTGGACCCCTTAAAAAAAGAGCCTAAGCGTTGTGATCAAAGATCACATTGGAGCCCTATATCAGCGATTGGATTACTCCTGAAGTTGATATAAGATGCCACTGCAAAACTGAGTTAAACCCAGCTTTGTAATAGCCTTGAATCAGGTTTTAGCCCAACTCATGTCCAGTCCCCAATTTTAGACTACAAACCTATTTATGCGCAATAGATAAATCAATAATTTCTGTCTAGTTGATCTTCTTTTTATTCTCTATGATAGAAAGAGCTTGCTACAGCAAGACTTTGGGAATTGCTTCAAAAACCACATAAATGCCAGAAAGATTTAGTCAACAGCGCCAAAGAGTGCGGCCAAATTCAAATGAGGAAGCAGTTGTAAAGAGAGCTCAAGAGCATTTTGAGCGTTCTTTAATCAAAATCAATGGTCATTTGGCTGGGAGCGTTGCTGCTCTTGAACATCCTGCGAATAATGATGCCCTCAATTATGGAGAGATCTTTTTAAGGGACAATGTCCCGGTAATGATTTATTTGCTAACTCAAAAACGATATGACATAGTCAAAAAATTCTTAACTGTATGTCTTGACCTTCAAAGTACTAGTTACCAAACACGAGGTGTTTTTCCTACAAGTTTTGTAGAGGAAAAAGATGAATTAATTGCTGACTATGGACAAAGATCAATTGGAAGGATAACTTCAGCTGATGCAAGTTTGTGGTGGCCAATATTATGTTGGCTATACGTAAGAAAAAGTAAAGACACTACTTTTGGAATTAGTCAAAAAGTACAACGTGGAATTCAACTGCTTTTAGATTTAGTTCTACATCCAACTTTTGAAGGCACGCCAGTTCTGTTTGTCCCTGACTGCTCATTCATGATTGATCGCCCAATGGATGTATGGGGGGCGCCTTTGGAAGTAGAGGTGCTTCTCTATGCATCTTTGAGTAGCTGTATAGAGTTAATGGATCTAAGTAGTAAGCATCAAGTCAGTCGCTTACTAGATCAAAGGCTTCTTCTTACAAGACAATGGGTACATGATCTTCGTCAATTCCTACTTAAACATTACTGGGTTACAAGTAAAACAATGCAAGTACTTAGACGAAGACCCACTGAACAATATGGAGAAGATCAACACCAAAATGAATTCAATGTTCAACCTCAAATTGTTCCTTCTTGGTTACAAGATTGGCTAGAGAATAGAGGGGGATATCTAATTGGCAATATTCGCACCGGTCGTCCTGATTTTCGTTTTTATAGCCTTGGCAACTCACTCGCTTGCATGTTTGGAGTATTAACAGCTCCCCAACAAAGAGCTCTTTTTAGATTAGTTCTTCATAATCGACAACATTTAATGGCCCAAATGCCCATGAGAATATGTCATCCTCCGATGGAAGTAGAGGAATGGCAAAACAAAACTGGATCTGACCCAAAAAATTGGCCGTGGAGTTATCACAATGGAGGACATTGGCCAAGCATTCTTTGGTTCTTTGGTGCTTCGATCCTCCTACATGAACAAAGATATCCAAAAGCTGATGTTTTACTAATGGGTCAAATGAGATCACTATTAGAAGAATGTTATTGGAGTCAACTCAACCAATTACCTAAACAAAAATGGGCTGAATATTTTGATGGCCCAACTGGAACTTGGGTAGGCCAACAATCTAGGACTTATCAAACTTGGACTATTGTCGGATTCCTTTTAATGCATCACTTCTTAAAAACATCTCCTGAGGACGTTTCAATGCTCGATTTAAATCAATAAATCAAGTTTCAGAAAAGTCCCAAAGTCAAGGATTTGTCTATTGGCAAACAGGCCCCTATACCTAAATAAATTGTCAGGGCAGTTCCGAATAAGAAAAAGGCCATTGCCACTGGTCTTCTAAAAGGATTAGAAAATTTATTTACATTCTCAATAAAAGGTATAAGGATTAAGCCCAGAGGAATAAGTGTTTGCAATGCAATACCAAGAAGTTTGTTTGGGACAACTCTAAGAATTTGAAAGACTGGGTAAAGATACCACTCTGGAAGAATTTCCAGGGGAGTAGCAAAGGGATTAGCTTTATCACCAAGGAATGCAGGATCTAAAACTGCAAGTCCCACTACACATGCAATTGTTCCAAGAATTACAACCGGGAAAATATATAAAAGATCATTCGGCCAAGCTGGTTCGCCGTAATAATTGTGGCCCATACCTTTAGAAAGCTTAGCCCTTAGCTTTGGATCAGATAAATTTGGTTTCTTTAGAGTGGACATATTTAAAAATTAAATTAGGTAAAAGATTTGGATAAAAAGAATGCCACAGTCCTGCATAAATTATTTTTTACGCATTTGAATCACAAAGGACCTGAGATACCCTGTTTTCTAATCATAAGAAAGTGCATGAGCATAAAGATTGCCAATGTCCAAGGCAATACAAAAGTATGAAGACTGTAAAAACGGGTAAGTGTTGTCTGGCCAACACTTTCACCTCCTCGAAGCAATTCAACCATGAAGTCGCCTACAACTGGGATGGCAGCAGGAACGCCTGAAACAATCTTTACAGCCCAATATCCGACTTGATCCCAAGGCAAAGAATAGCCTGTAACGCCAAAAGCAACTGTTATAACTGCCATTACAACTCCTGTAACCCAAGTAAGCTCCCTAGGTCTTTTAAATCCGCCCGTTAAATAAACTCTAAAAACATGCAAAATAAGCATAAGCACCATCATTGAGGCACTCCAA